>JBNLBB010000007.1:0-43682 GCA_050302415.1 Gammaproteobacteria bacterium
GGGTGCCGCCGCGCGCAGCGACTACCTGACCCGCCAGCAGCCGCCCACCATCCCTGGCGATCTGCAGATGGGCGAAGTGGTCGGCTACCTGCGGGAGCAACTGCCGCCCGGGGCGATCATCACCAATGGCGCGGGCAATTACGCCACCTGGGCCCATCGCTTCCTGCGCTGGCGGCGCTACGGCACGCAATTGGCACCCACCTCCGGCGCCATGGGCTATGGGGTACCCGCGGCGGTAGCCGCGAAACTGCGCCACCCGGAGAGCCCCGTGGTCTGTTTTGCGGGCGATGGCTGTTTTCTGATGAACGGCCAGGAACTGGCCACGGCGGTCGCGCACCGGCTGGGCATCGTCTTCCTGGTCATCAACAACGGCATGCTCGGCACCATCCGCATGCACCAGGAGCTGCGCTACCCGGGGCGGGTCAGCGGCACGTCGTTGACCAACCCCGATTTTGTCACCCTGGCCAATGCCTACGGCGCCAGGGGGGCCCGGATCGAGACCTTCGGACAGTTCAGGACTGCCTGGGAGGCGGCCCGACCATCGGCCACTCCGCTGCTGCTGGAACTGGTGCTTGATCCGCGGGCCATCACTCCGGACCGCAGCCTGTGACCTGCGCCTGTGGCCCCCGGGTTCCGATGGTGCCACTGCGGATGGCCACCCCGCATTGATGTGGCCATCACATTGTGCCGGATGCGCAATGGTCTACACTCTCCCATCGAATAAAACATGGACACTCAATAAGAATTACTTATTGTATTCATAAGCAGGGTTGATAGATGACAGACATTGCTCTAACCTTGGCCGAGGTCATCAGAACCGATTACAAAACAATAAACTGCGGTTACTTCAACATCGCAGTCAGGAGGGCAGATATGGGGCCAGCGGCCTCGGGCACCGGCGTGAGCCGGGTCCGTCAAACCGCGGTGGAGGGTGCCTAGGATGCACGACTCCACCCACACACAGACCAAATTGCCGACGTTTGCACGCGGCGGCATCCACCCGGACGATCACAAGGAGCTCTCGGAATCCTGTCCGATCGAGTCCTTCACCCCCAAGTCCGTCACCGTACCCGTCAGCCAGAGCCTGGGTGCACCGTCGGTTCCCATTGTGGACAAGGGCACCGAAGTGCGGCGCGGCCAACTGATCGCCTCCGACGAGGCTGGCGGGATGCCCATCCACGCCCCGATCAGCGGCGTGGTGCGCCGGGTCGACAAGGCGCCACATCCCAGCCTGGTGGTGGATCAGGCCATCACTATCGAGGCGAAAGAGATTGCGGGCGGCGATCTGGAGTTTCCCGAGGATCCGGCCTGGCGCTCGCTGGGCAAAACCGACATGCTGGAGCGCATCCGCCAGGCGGGGGTGGTCGGCCTGGGCGGGGCCACCTTCCCTACCTACCGCAAACTGAACCTGCCGCCCGATGCCAAAGTGGACACGCTCATCATCAACGGTTCGGAGTGTGAGCCCTACCTCACCTGCGACTACCGGCTGATGCTGGAGGACCCGGCGGCGATCGCCCTGGGCGCCTGGCTCATTGCCAAAATCATCGATGTGCCCCGCTGCCTCATCGGCATCGAGGACAACAAACCGGCCGCGGCGGAAGCACTGCGCCGGTTCATCGCCGAGGCGGATTTCAAGAATTCCGAACATCCCCTGGAGATGGAGGTGATCGTCACCTCCACCCGCTACCCGCAGGGCTCGGAAAAGCAGCTCATTCAGGCACTGACCAACCGCAGCGTGCCACGCCGCGGGCTGCCCATGCACGTGGGCATCGTGGTGCAGAACGTGGCCACTGCCAACGCCTGCCTGCAGGCGGTGCGCTATCGGGCTCCCGTGGTGGATCGCATCGTCACCGTTTCCGGCCTGGGCATCCAACACCCCGCCAACCTACGAGTGCCGGTCGGCACTTCCGTGGGCGACATCGTGCAGCACTGCGGCGGTTTCAAGGACGAAGTGGTGAAGATCCTCTCGGGTGGTCCGATGATGGGTCGCGCCCTGGCCGACATGACTGTACCAATCACCAAGGGAACCAGCGGTTTGCTCTTCCTCACCCGCAAAGAGACCAACCTGGACGCCTACCTGGCCTGCGTCAGTTGCGGTGAGTGCCTGGACGCCTGCCCACTGGGGCTGGAGCCGAACCGGGTATCCCAGTACGTGGAGGTGGGGCGACCCCTGGAAACCGAAACCTTCGGCCCCCTGGAGTGCTTCGAATGCGGCTGCTGTTCCTATGTCTGTCCATCCAACCGGCCCCTGGTGCAGTTCATGCAAATGGCCAAAAGCGCCTACCGACGTGAGGCGGCGAGGAAGCGCGCATGAGTGAACAGACTCCTACCCTGCATCTCTCCTACGGACCGCACATCCGTCGCGGGCTGACCACCGCCAATATCATGTGGCTGGTGAACGCCACCCTGATGCCCGCCCTCGTGTGGGCAGCCTTGGTCTTCGGCTGGCAGGTGGTGGCAATTACGATCTCCTCGATCCTCGGCTGCCTCGCCGCCGAACACTTTGTCTGCAAGCTGCAGCAGAAGGAGACCACCATCGGCGATGGCTCGGTGGTCTGCACCGGGCTACTGCTGGCCTACACTCTGCCGCCGGCGATCCCCATGTGGATGCCGTTCATTGGCGGACTGCTTGGCACGCTGTTCGGTAAGGGCGTATTCGGTGGCCTGGGCTACAACATTTTCAACGTGGCCCTGGTGGGCCGCGCGATCATGATGGCGACCTTCCCGGTGGCCATGACCACCGCCTGGATCGCCCCCTCCTTCGGCGCGATCATCGACGTGGACGCCATCACCGGCGCCACACCGCTCGCCTTCCTGACGCCCAGTGGCGTCTCCGCCGGGCAGGCGCTGACCGATCTGCCGGAGGGCATGAACCAACTGACCGCATTTCTGCTGGGCATGCGCCCGGGCAGCATCGGCGAAGTCTCCGTGCTCATGATTCTGCTTGGCGCCGGGGTGCTCTACTTCAAAGGCATCATCAAACTCTATATCCCGCTCAGCATCATCGGCAGCACCTTTCTCATGGGCCTTTTCACCGATGACCCGGTGCTCTACCTGATGTCCGGCGGCCTCTGGCTTGGAGCGTTCTACATGGCCACCGACTACGTCACCAGTCCGATCACTCCCCGGGGGCAGATCGTCTTTGGCGTCGGCATCGGCCTGCTCACCGGCATTATCCGCAACTGGGGTGGCTATCCCGAGGGCATCTGCTACGCCATCCTGCTGATGAACATTTTCACCCCGGCGCTCAACGACTGGTTCCGGCCAAAGCGCGAGGCCATGGAGGGAACCCCGTCATGAGTGCCCAGGTTGAATTCAACCAGCCGCCACCGTCGGCGGCGGAAATGACCCGGATTGCGTTGGGCCTGACCGTGGTCTGCCTGATTGCCGCCATCATCCTGGCCGGGTTCTACTACCTCACCGAACCGGCCAAGGCACGCAATATCCAGGCGCGGGAACAGCAGCTGATCGGCCAGCTTCTGGATCTCGGCAGCAACGGCGAGGTGAGTGAAATCCGCCGCTACCTGCGCTGGCGCGGCAACGACCTGGAAGTGATCTATCTGCTGCCCAAAAACCTGTTGACTCTGGACAGCGAGGGCCGGCAGCTCGCGCAGATCGATGTACCAGACGCCATCCGCACTACGGAATCCAACGATGCGAAAGACACCTGGGTCAGGGAGTCGTTGACCGCCAAGGACGACGAGAGTTTCAAGTTCTCGGGCCGTTTTTTTGCCGGTCGCGTGGACAACCAGCTCGCCGGATACGTGGTGGAGGGCCTCACGCCCGGCTATAAGACGTGGATCCGGTTTTTCCTCGCCATCGATCCCGAGTTCAAACTGCGCGGACTCGAGGTGATTCAGCACGAAGAGGATCCTGGCCTGGGCGCCGAGATCACCCAGCGATACTTCAAGAACCAGTTCGCCGGCCGAAATTTTGAAGAGGTCATGCAGATAGAAGTCACCAAGGATCCACTGCCTTCGGCCTGGAAAAAAGCGGTTGAGGAGCTGGGGGATATCTCCTTCCCTGACTGGTTCCAGAAACATGCACCGGAATTGCAGGAGAACCCGAAAATACACGCCATCACCGGTTCCACCATCAGCAGTGTGGCGGTGACCGACGGCGTCAAACGCGCCCTGGGGAACTTTCGCAAACGCCTGCACAGCGTGGAGCAGCACCTATGAGCACACCGACCGCACCCCCCGTCTCCGATCTCATCATGCGCGGACTGTTTGACGAGAACCCGGTATTCCGGCTCGCACTCAGCCTCTGTCCGGCCGTCGCCGTCACCACTTCGGTCAAGAATGGCCTGATGCTGGGCGTCGCGGTTTTTGTGGTGCAGGTGCTGTCCAGTGTCTCCGCCTCCGCGCTGAAGCGGGTCATCATACCCAAGATCCGTATTCCGACCTTCACCATCATCATTGCGATCTGGGTAAGCGTCATGGACATGGTGCTCGCCGCCTACTTCCCGCTGGTCTACGCCGAGGTCGGACTCTACGTGAAGCTGATCGTGGCCTTCGCCATCATCATCTCCCGCATGGAGCTGTTCTCCATGAAAAACCCCGTCATGCCCTCCTTCTGGGACGGTTTCGGCATGGGGTTGGGCTTCCTCTTGGCGATGATTCTCACCGGCGCATTCCGGGAACTGCTGGGAAGCGGATCGATATTCGGCATCGCGCTGGTGGATTTCAACCCGCTCCTGCTGGTCATTCTGCCCGCCGGCGGATTTTTCACCATTGGCCTGATCATGGCCCTGTTCAATTGGGTCGATCTGAAGCGCGGCAAGAAACTGCCCGGTGAATACGAGGGATGCCATGGCTAGCAACGCTGAAATCGTCAACGACCGGCAGATTCTGGTCGAGGGTGTCCCACCCGGTGCGGACGCACAGTTGCGGGTGGCCACGGAAAACGACGCGGACATTCCCCTGACCATCGAATCGGTGGTTGCCGGGAGTTCACCCAACAGCTATCTGATCACCACTGCGGAGACCCTCAGCAACCAGGAGACCTATCTGCTGACGGCCGGCGCGGACGCCTCCTGGACCATTGCGCCTTCCCTGTTCGCGGTGTTTGTCTCGGTAATCATCGCTTCGGCCCTGATCAGCAACTTCGTGTTCACCAAATATCTCGGGCTGTGCGTATTCTTCGGGGTGAGTCGCAAGAAGGAGACGGCAATCGGCATGGGCGTCACCTTCACCATTGTCGGACTGTTGAGCGGCGCCATCGCCTGGGCCCTGAATCACGTGGCGCTGGAGCCCCTGAAGCTCGAATTCCTGCAGATCATTGCCTTTATCGGGATCATCGCCTGCCTCGTGCAGGCCACCGACCTGATCCTGAAAAAGGTGAATCCCATCCTGCACAGCAAATTCGGCATCTACCTGGTGCTGATCACCACCAACTGCATCATCCTGGCGGTACCCCTGCTCAACGCCACCGCCAATGCCGACATTGTCGAGGCCATGGGTCTCGCGGCCGGCTCCGGCCTGGGGTTTGCCATCGCCCTGTTCATGATGAGCTGCGCCCGCGAACGAGTGGACATGGCGCCGGTGCCGGCGGTGTTCCGCGGCCTGCCCATCGCCTTCATCCTGGCCGGGCTCTTTGCGCTGGCCTTCCTGGGCTTCTCCGGCCTGAAAGTGATGTGACCTGATGAACCTGTTATCCGTCGCACTCTGGGGTATTGCGGTCTTCACCGTGGTGGGATTGATTTTTGGCGTGGCGCTTGCCGCCGCAGCCCGCAAGTTCCACGTGCCGGTCAATCCCAAGATCGAAACGGTTAAGGACAACCTGCCGGCCGCCAACTGCGGTGCCTGCGGATTCGCCGGCTGCGCCACGTATGCCGAAAAGGTTGTGGACGATCCGGACGTGGCGCCTTCGCTCTGTACACCCGGTGGCAAGGAGATTGCCATCACCATTGGCGAACTGACCGGCAAGGTGGTCGGCGAAATCAAAGAAGAGGTGGCCAGGCTGCGCTGCTTCGGCATCAATGCGGTGGCCAAGCAGCAGGCAGAGTACGATGGCATTCGCTCCTGTGCGGCCGCCACCCTGGCCTTCGGCGGTCCCAAGGCCTGCAAATACGGTTGCCTCGGTCTGGGTGACTGCATCAAGGCCTGCGCATTCGACGCCATCACGCCAACCGATATGGGCATCGTCGCCATCGACATGGCCAAGTGTACGGGTTGCGGACTCTGTGTTTCCGCCTGCCCCAAGGAAACCATCGAGATGTACCCGCGCGAGCATCGCGTCATCCTCTCCTGCACCACCCGGGACAAAGGCAAGAGCGTGAAATCCACCTGCGTGGTGGGCTGTATCCAGTGCCAACTCTGCATCAAGAAGTGTCCGGCCGTAGCGATCCACTTCGACGACAAGGGCATCATCACCGTGGAGCACAAGACCTGCCTCGACTATGGCAGCAGCTGCAACGAGATCTGCGTCGAAGTCTGCCCCACCTACATCCTGCACAAACCGGGCATGGTGCCAGTGGCCGACAAAAAGAAATTGAAAAAAGAGGAAGCCGAGAAGACCGGCACCGACGCCTAGCGGGGTGCACCCGGAGGTCCGCCGGGAGACCCCGGCGTGAAGGTTGGCGACCGGCCGGAGGTCATCGGCTGCCGACGCAACATCCAGCGCAGCACAAAGGGTGGCAGCAGGGTCGTGAGCGCAATGACAATGACCAGGCCGGCGTAGATTTCATTGTCGAAGATTCCGCTGACCCGACCCAGCTCGGCAAAGATCAGCCCCACTTCACCCCGCGGAGTCATCGCCACACCAATCAGCAGCCGCACCCCTGGCCGCTCGGCCAGCAGCAGGGCGCCCGCAAACTTGCTGGCAATCGCCACCACCAGCACCACCGCAGCGAATTTCCAGATAAAGGAAGAACCCCAGTCGATTTCGCGCAGGTTGAGCGTCAGGCCCACGTAGACGAAGAAGACCGGCGTGAAGAGCTGGACCAAGGGTCGTACCTGGCGCTCGATGTGGCGCGAGAAGTCGTAGTCCTGACCCAGCGCGGCGCCGAATGGCAGAAAAAAGCGACGCGACAGGGCCAGCCCCGCGGCAAATCCACCAAGCAGCTCGGGAGCGCCCACCCGATGCGCCACCCAGGAGAAGAGCAGCACCAGCACCACAATGGCCGTAGGCACGATACCCGGTATTTCGCTCATGGGTTCAAAGCGCTTGATGATGAACGCCATTAACTTGGCAGCCGGGGGAGCCAGCAGAAAAAAGAGGGTGACAAATAGGAGTACCTTCAGGGAGTTACCGACATTGACTCCCCCATTGGTGGAAAACTCATAGAGCAGTGCCAGCAGCATGACACCCAGGATGTCGTCCAGCACTGCGGCCCCCAGTACGATCTGTCCCTCGCGCTGCTGCTGGCGTCCCAGGTCGCGCAGAACCCGCACCGTTATGCCGATACTGGTGGCGGTCAGGGTACCGCCGACGAACAGGCTGGTCAGCTGCGACAGCCCGAAGTACCAGGTGCAAATGCCGTAGCCAAGCAAAAACGGTGTGACAAAGCCTCCCATCGCCACGAGCAGCGAATGCCGTCCGGTGTGCGTCAGCTTGCGCACGTCGGTTTCGAGTCCGACCTGAAAGAGAAGCAGAATGATCCCGATCTGTGCCAGCATGCCGATGAGATCGCCAGCGTCGACCCATCCAAGAAGACTCGGTCCGAGCAGGACCCCGGCCAGCAGTTCGCCGATCACCGGCGCCACCCGCAGGCGCGCGGCCAGCTCGGCGCACATCCGGGCGCACAGGAGCACGGTCATCAGCTGCAAAAAAAATAGGTGGCTATCCATGGCAATCCATTCAACAGCAGTCAACACCATCCACCTACAGCGTAGTGCACAAAGACGATGCTGCCTGCGCTTCAGTTAGTGAGGTTTTGCCGGTTTGAGGCATAATCCGGCTCTCGTGATCACCGACCACAGGTCCAGGCCCATGCATAGCGATGTCCAGAATTACTACGGTAAAACCCTGCAGAGTTCAGCCGATCTGCAGACCAACGCCTGCTGTACCGACGGTGCCCCCCCGGAGCTCATCCGTCAGGCGTTGAGCCGGGTGCACGACGAAGTGCAGGCACGCTATTACGGCTGCGGACTGGTTGCGCCACAACAGCTGGACGGGCTGCGGGTGCTGGACCTCGGCAGCGGATCCGGGCGGGACTGCTATGTCCTCGCCCAGCTGGTGGGGGAAGGCGGTGAGATCGTGGGAGTGGACATGACCGAGGAGCAGTTGGAAATCGCCAACCGCCATCTGGACTATCACCGCACCCAGTTTGGCTATGCCGAGTCCAACGTCCGGTTTCTATATGGCTACATCGAGAAGCTTGATGAGCTGGACCTTACCGACGAAAGTTTCGACCTCATCATCTCCAATTGCGTGATCAATCTGTCGCCCGACAAGCCGGCCGTCTTTCGCGAAGCGTTTCGCCTGCTCAAGCCGGGTGGCGAGCTCTACTTCTCCGATGTCTATGCCGACCGCCGGGTACCGCAGGCTTTGCGCGACGATCCAGTACTCTACGGCGAGTGTCTGAGCGGCGCGCTCTACTGGAATGACTTTCTGAATCTGGCCAAAGCCAGTGGTTTTGCCGATCCCCGACTGGTCGAGGACCGTCCGTTGACGGTGGACAACCCGGAGTTGCAGCAGAAACTGGGGGATATCCGTTTCTACTCCGCCACTTACCGGCTATTCAAGATTCCGGGGCTGGAACCGGCCTGCGAAGACTATGGCCAGCAGGTCCGTTACCTCGGCACCATCAGCGAACAACCGGAGGCGTTTGATCTGGACGGTCACCACCGGATTCCCAGGAACGAGTGGTTCCCGGTCTGTGGCAACACTTACCGTATGCTGGCCGAAACACGATTCCGCGACCATTTCGAATTCAGCGGCGACTGGTCGGTGCATCGGGGACTCTTTGCCGGTTGCGGCGGTGGCATGCCCTTCCGGGATACACCATCCACCACAACCGGATCCTGTTGCTGCTGATCATCAGCCGCGCCAGAAGGGCTTTTCGGCTTCCTGTTCGGCGTCGGCACGGCTGATGCCGATGTCGCTCAGGATATGATCACTCAGCGTCAGCAGTTGTTGGCGCTGGCGTGCCCGCTGGTGCCAGAGTTCGAGGGTGGCCCATAACCGGGTCAAGCGGCTGACCAACCGCTCGGCGCTGCGCACTGAGGAACCGCGAAGGGACTGAAAGGCATGGATTTCCTGGGTATACATCGTCTCGCTCCTGGAGCTGTTGTCGATGGGCATACCCTATTCGCACCCCCATCATGCGATCCAATCGCATGTTCAGATCAACTTCATCGGAAATCACGATGGCGCCTTGCAGCTTCTTTGAGTTTAATGGTCGGACCGCACCGATCGGGCCCGCGCCATAACCAGGGGAGATGCTGTGGAGCTTTATCAACTGAAGACCTTTGTAACCGTCGCGACCATCGGTCACCTCACCCGCGCAGCTGATCTGCTGCACACCAGCCAGCCCGCCGTCAGCGCCCAGATCAAGGCATTGGAAGAGGAGTTGGGCATCACCCTGTTCGAACGCACGCCCAAGGGGATGACGCTGACCGCCGAGGGGGAGCGGGTCCGGGAGTATGCAGAAAGGACCCTGGAAGCTGCCGGGAATCTCCTCCACCAAGCCAAATCGATGCAAAACGAACTCGTCGGTGAAGTCCGGGTGGGGGTCAATTCGGATTTTGAATTTCTACGGCTGCCCGCCGTCCACAGGCTTTTGGCCGACCACCACAGCAAGCTGACCCTGTGCATTCTGGGCGGCGTATCCCAGGATATCCTGCAAGATATCGCCAAGGGCACACTGGATGCGGGCTTTTTCTTCGGACCACCGAATTCACCGGAAATCAACGCCATTCGGCTGACTGATGCCCCCATGCGGGTGGTGGGACCGGTGGCATGGCGAGCACAGATTGATCAGTCAGATCTGGCGGCAATCTCCAGAATGCCCTGGATACTGGCCCCCCCGGCCTGTCCATTTGCCCGGGTTATTGAACAGCTTTTTGGCGAGCGGCCCACCAATCCGACCAGCACCCTATGCGCCGACTCGGAAGAGGGGGTGCGCAAAATGGTTGCCTCCGGCGCGGGGCTCTCTGTGATGCGTGAAGCGGATGCCCTGCGTTGGCAACAGGAGAAAGCCCTCTGCATCTGGCCGGGGGAAGCACCCAGCATCGCCCTGCATTTCGGGTTTCGGCGGCAAAAGGCCGGCGACCCGATGATCAATGCCGTTCTGGCCAGTGTGCTGCAGGCCTGGCATCTGGGTCAGTTGGGTGATCAACAGCTGGCTGCCGGCTGAACAGCGGCCATAGCCGCTGGATCAGGCCCGCCAGAACGGCTTGCTGGCTTCGGCGATGGCATCCACCCGTGAAATACCGATGTCCTGCAACATGCGTTCGTCCAGCAGAAGCAGTGCCTTGCGGGTACGCAACCGCTGGTTCCAGGTATCCAGCATGTGCAACGCGTGACCGATCATCCGACCTGTGCGCCGCAACAGATTGCGATGCGCTTCCTGTTGATTCAAAACCAACCGATCCTGCAGTTCCCAAATACTCATCGTTATGCCCTCCGTCAGCGGGCTAAAAAAACCAATATCGTGGTGGTAACTGTAGGGGGTATACTGCAACCAGTACAGATTCAGAATAAAAGTATTTAATACGGTACAGTTGGCTCAAGCCTTAACTGTACTGCTATTGGTGAATCCAAACTGTAATGAAATGTGATGAGGTTCCGCTATGAAACTGTATTTACAAATTGCCTCTCAGGTCCAGGAACACATCGACAAGGGGCTGTTCCGTCCAGGTGAAAAACTCCCCTCGGTGCGCAAGCTGAGCGATCAGATGGAAGTGAGCATCTCGACGGTCATCCAGGCCTATGCGCGCCTTGAGGACCAGGAGGTGATCGAGGCTGTTCCCCAGTCCGGCTACTATGTGCGCCGTGGTCCCCGCGTGGTACCCGACCCCCCGGCCATCTCCGAACCGGCGGCCGAGCCGACCGAGGTCTCCATCAGCAAACTGGCCATGGAGATGCTGCACGCCGGCTACCGTTCCAACGCCGTGCAGTTCGGCACCGCCGTGCCCTGTATCGAATTTCCGGCGGTGCGCCAGTTGCACCGCAACTACGCCAAGATTGTGCGGCGCCACCCCAACCGGGTGGGCAGCTACGAGATCCCGCCCGGGGCACCGGAACTCCGGTTGCAGATTGCGCGTCGCGCGGTCGACGCCGGCGTGAGTGTCTCCCCCGACGATATTGTCATCACCAGCGGCTGCCAGGAGGCGCTGCTGCTCGCCATCCGCGCCGTGGCCAAGGCGGGCGACACCATGGCGGTGGAATCCCCGGGCTATTACGGAACGCTCCAGAGCATGGAGTCACTGGGAATCCGGGTGCTGGAGATTCCGACCGATCCGGTCACCGGCATCAGCATCGATGCCCTGAAACTCGCCCTGGAACAGTGGCCCATCAAGGCGGTGCTGGTCACGCCGCAGTTCAGCAATCCCCTGGGTTACCGGATGCCCGACCAGAACAAGATCGCGCTCATGAAACTGGTTCAGCAATACGACATCGCGCTGGTGGAGGACGATATCAACGGCGAACTCTGTTTCGATGATCACCGGGCGCGGGCGATCAAGTCCTGGGATCGCGGAGGACGCGTGCTGTTCTGCTCGTCGATTTCAAAGACCCTGGAGCCGGGATTGCGGATCGGCTGGATCATGCCCGGGCGTCATTTTGACACCGTCGAACACCTCAAGGTGACCAGCAGCATGGCCACGGCCACCATACCGCAGCTGATTGTGGCCGATTTTCTGGAAGCAGGCGGCTTTGACCGTCACCTGCGCTCGGTGCGCGTCACCTACCACGAGCGGCGCGACCAGTTGATCAAACTGATCCGGGAGATGATGCCGGAAGGCACCCGGGTCACCCATCCGGAGGGAGGCTATCTGGCGTGGCTTGAACTGGACGAACAAGTGGACTCACTGGCCCTCTTCCGCAAGGCCCTGCGCCTGGGTATCAGTACGGCTCCGGGACCACTCTTTTCAGCCACGGGAAAGTACCGCAATTTTTTGCGCATCAACTATGCGGCGCCCTGGACCGACGCCCGCATCGCCGGCTTCCGCACGCTCTGTGATCTGGTGCATGAGCAATTGAAGGGAAGCGCGCGCAAAACCGCGGCGACCGGCTCCTAGGCCCAGATACCGATCCCGGTCTGCAGATCCAGCTCGCGCATGGCTTCACGTGGCTGGGGGGGCTGGCCGTCAATCCAGGCCGGAAACAGGGCGCCCAAACCACCCATGCGCCCGAGGGTCTGCCGCGCGCGCACCTGCTCATCTCGCTCCACCTCACCCGGTTCCAGAATCGCCTGGAAACAGCAGTCGGCCTCCTCCAGCACGCGGATCCAATCCTCCTGGGTGCGACCTACGAAGAGGTCCCGCAACTCCGCCATCAGGCGGCGTTGCGGCATGGGATCGGCCTGCCGGAATACCCAGTCCGCGCGATCCACGGCGCTGCAGAAGTTCTGCCAGAACTTGGGTTCCAGCGCACCCAGGGCCACAAACCGGTCATCGGCCGTGCGATAGATGTTGTAGTAGGCCGCTCCGCCGTTCAGCAGTCCGCCGCCCCGCTTTTCCGGATGCCCTGTTGCGGCCTGAGTCAGGGGGGCGTACTGCCAGGAGAGCACCGCCTCAAACAGGCTGACGTCCAGGTGCGCACCCTGCCCGCTCTGCGCGCGTTGCACCAGGGCGGCAAGGATCGCGATCACCGCCTGCTGGCCTCCGGCGTGATCGGCAATCGGGGGATAGGGAATGGCCGGCTGGTCGGGGCCACCGGTCACATGCAGCGCGCCAGTCAGGGCCAGGTAGTTGACGTCGTGCCCCGGATGGTTGCGCTTGGGGCCGTTCTGGCCGAACCCGGAGAGCGCGCAGTGGATCAGCCGCGGGTTGAGTGCCTGCAGCCGGTCGTGATCGAACCCGAGACGCGCCAGCACGCCCGGCCGAAAGGACTCCAGCAGCACATCCGCCTTCGCGAGCCAGCCACTCAGCGCATCGCGCCCCTGGTCTGATTTCAGATCCACCCGCACCACCTGCTTGCCCGCGTTGAGCTGCTGGTAGATGGGCGAAATCTCGCGCCCGCTGGCATTCATGAAGTGGCGCATGGGATCACCGCCCGGCGGCTCCACCTTCAACACCTCCGCCCCCAGATCGGCAAGTACCTGGGTGGCAAATGGTCCCGGTATGTACTGGCTCAGATCGACAACCCGAATGCCCTGCAATGGTCGCTGCTGACCGCCCATGCCATCCCCCGATGTGTGAACCCTGGCGCATTGTTGCACAGCCGGACCCAAAGGTGATGCCGTGGGCAGGCTTTTCGGTTGCCTCGTGCATGCAGCCCAACGACAATGGCGTCTCGCCTCCAGAACCAACCAATGATTCCACTACACGACGACAATCCGACCCACCGCAAGCCCTTCGTGACAGTCACCCTGATTGTGACCTGTGTGAGCGTGTTCCTATGGCAGCTGTCGCTGGGGAATGGAGGGGAGCGCGCGATTTTCGCACTTGGCGCCATCCCGGCCGTGATTTTTGATCACCGGATGCTGGCGCCCGAACTGGTCTGGGTCCCGGCGTGGGTGACCGCCTTCAGTTCCATGTTTCTGCACGGCGGCTGGCTCCATCTCATCGGCAACATGCTCTACCTCTGGATCTTCGGCAACAACGTGGAAGACGCGATGGGCCACGGCCGATTCCTGGGTTTCTACCTGCTCTGCGGCGTCATTGCGCTCTTTGCCCACGCCATCCCCGCTGCTGATTCAACGGTACCCATGGTCGGAGCCAGCGGCGCCATTTCCGGTGTGCTGGGGGCCTACCTGTTGCTCTTTCCGACGGCGCGGGTCCTGGTGGCGATTCCGCTGTGGATTGTCTTCTACGCCGTGCGTCTGCCCGCCGTGTTGGTGCTCGGTTTCTGGTTCCTGCTGCAGTTGCTGAATTCGAGCCTGGATGACGGCTCACAGGGCGGTGTCGCCTGGGGTGCCCATGTGGGTGGCTTCGTGGCAGGCATGGTGCTGATTCCCTTTTTCAAGGAAAAACGGTTTCGCCTGTTGTTCGGGCCCCGCCGGCGGCGACGCAGCTGAGTGGCATCACAGCCACCCGGTGGTAGCCGGTGGCTGCTAGTCGCCGAAGTGCAGATGTGGCCGGAGATTGGGCGGCAGCTGCAGGAAAAACCCCTGGGTTTTGAGCGCGCTGATCACCTCTTCCACCTTCACCCGCGCCAGTTTCCGATCCGCGGTGAGGCTGAGCTGCATCACCCGGGTCAGCTTTCCCGCCTTGGTGCGCAGCACCTCCGGCAGGCAGTCGAAATTGTCTTCCACCGCCAGGTAAAGATACATCTCCTCGGTCTTCTCGGATCGGTAGACCCAGCAATCAACGGCGGCGCGGGGGGATGGGGAGTCGCTCATGGCTGTTTCCGGATTTGAGGTTCGGCGCCATAGAGCTGGCGCAGGACCGGCAGATTCTCCGGATATCGCCACGGCAGATCAAGCTTCCGCCCATCTGCTGCGCGCAGGGTCTGCGGATCCACCACCCAGACGCGGGCAATCTCAAAGTGATCCAGGGGCCGCAGCCGGCTGACGTCGGGAGGTGCCTGCGGACGACACCGGTAGAGCAGTGCCCGCCCATGGTCGAAGGCCCACACCTCTTCCGCAACCGCCACCGCAAGTCCGGTCTCCTCCAGCGTCTCCCGGGCAGCGGTTTCGGTAGGCGATTCACCCTGCCGACGGGTCCCAAAGGGCAGCGACAGTTCTGCCCGCGCGCGGCTTTCCACCAGCACCACCCCCTGCGTCAGCGCGATGTAGCAGCCGGCCGCCCGGACGCGCTCGGCCGCCTGCGTTACATGGACCGGAGCCGGCGGTAGAAGGACCGACAGCAGCAGAAAAAGAGTGGGCCGGACCGGCGGTCGCGCGAAGCGTTCAGCTGCCCGGTCGCAACCAGGCATCGAATCCCAGGACGTGGTCGCGCAGCATTTTTTGCAGAAACTCGATTGTCTCATCGACATTCTCGTCGTGGGTGGCGTCAATGAGCTGGCCACACACTTCGCGCAGGCGGAGGTGTTCCCGGATATGGTCCTCCCCCATCGCGATATGGTGATCCTGGCAGTAGCGCTCTTCACTGGCGAGGTGATCGAAGAAGGCATCCATTGCCTGCTTGAGCAGCGGAATTCGCTCTCCCCCGCTGGCCCGCGCGTGTTCCAGCAACATGTCCACCCGACGGTGTTCGGCGTCGATAGGGTCAATGCCGGTCAGTTTTATCGCATACCACATAGCGTCTCCAACCGCAGCGACTCCATGCCACATGCCGGCTGCTGTCACGCGGACAGCACACCCAAAATCCCTGTAACCACAGCTGAATCGGTTTGGACTGACTGGCAGCGTATTGCAGGCGGTTGCCGGTTACCCAAATCACTTATTGGAACGTCGTTGGCGGCGCTCTCTGACACCACGGCGTCTATCTAAGTTAAAGCATATGGAGAAGCGGACACAAGAAAACGTGAACCTGTTCCGGATTGGGAAAGCTGCTGCTCCGCCCGCTCAGGCGGCCCCTGCCGCCGGGAAATCCACACCGGTCCCACCCAGTCCACAGTAACCTCCGGGGTTTTTTGCCAGGTACTGCTGGTGGTACTCCTCCGCGTAGTAGAACGGTCCGGCGTCGGTAATCTCCGTGGTAATCAGGCCGCGGCCCCGCTCTGTCAGTTCCTTTTGAAACAGGGCGAGACTCGATTCCGCGGCATCACGTTGTGTCGCGTTGTAGCAATAGATGGCGGAGCGATACTGGGTACCCACATCGTTGCCCTGCTGCATCCCCTGCGTGGGATTGTGATTTTCCCAGAACTCCTTGAGCAGCGTGGCATAGGTGACCAGCCGGGGATCGAATACCACCAGGACCACTTCGGTATGCCCGGTGTGCCCGCTGCACACCTCTTCGTAGGTCGGATTGGGGGTGAAGCCGCCGGCGTAACCGACCGCGGTCGAGTGGACACCGGGCAGATTCCAGAATCGGCGCTCGGCCCCCCAGAAACAGCCCATCGCGAACTGCGCCAGTTCCATGCCGTCCGGCCAGGGCGCAGAGAGCGGATGGCCCTTGACATAGTGGCGGTCGGGCACCTTCATGGGCGTCTCCCGGCCGGGCAGTGCCGCTTCGGGGCTGATCATCTCTACCGGTTTTCTCCACCACATGGCCATACCTCTCCATCACCAGATTGCCACACCCGTTGGAACCGCGGAACCCGGATCGGTTCCCTGTCGGGAGATCTCCCCATGTTGCCAAAACCGGGGCATTGCGATACCTCTAGCTCAGGTTCGCTTGCCATGGATCAATGTTCCGGCTGCCAGCGATTCCTATGCTGGGCGCCATCCCGGTTGCACCGGATCATCGGCGCGGCAATCCGCGCGCCACAATGGGAGTTGTTCATGAGCGTACTTGTCACCAAACCCGCCCCCGATTTCACGGCCATGGCCGTCATGCCCGACAACAGCTTCAAGGAGCTGACCCTCTCCGGTTTCCGGGGCAAATATGTGGTGCTTTTCTTCTATCCGCTGGACTTTACGCTGGTCTGCCCCACGGAGATCATCGCCTTCGACCATCGCCTGGAGGAGTTCCAGAAGCGCAACGTTGAGGTACTCAGCGTCTCCATCGATTCGCACTACTCGCACCTGGCCTGGAAAAACACCCCCATCGACCAGGGAGGCATCGGTCAGGTCCGCTTCCCGATGGTGGCCGATCTCTCCAAGGCGATCACCCGGGCCTATGATGTGGAGATCGCGCCGGGTGTGGCGTTGCGCGGTTCGTTCCTGATCGACAAGGCCGGAATCGTCCAGCACCAGGTGGTCAACAACAACATGCTGGGCCGCGACATCGACGAAATGTTGCGTGTCATCGATGCGCTGCAGTTCACGGAGGAGCACGGTGAGGTATGCCCGGCCGGCTGGCGCCAGGGCAAGGCCGGCATGAAGCGTTCACCCACCGGCGCCGCGAATTTTCTGGCGGAACACGCCAAGGAGCTCTGAGCCCCGATACCGAGCCGGGGTCGGTGTGACCCCGGCCGACGCCGAAAACTTCCCTGGCGGTATACCATGTAGCCCCCGTTTACCGGACCGGTGACCTTGTGCTCAAGCCTGACTACCACCACTCCATCGTCAATCTCAGCGTCAGTATCGGCGCCGCGCTGGGCGCCCCGGCCAGCGACTATCCCGTCCTGCCGGAACTCCCACCGGAATCGCTGGAAAACCGCACGGTGATCCTGATGATTGTTGATGGTCTGGGCAGCCGACTGCTGGACCAGCACCAGGACACCCTGCTGCACCGGATGCGGGTCACCGATATCACCTCGGTGCTGCCCACCACCACGGCGAGCGCTGTTACCGCCTTTCACCTGGGCTGCGCGACCCAGCAGCATGCCATCACCGGCTGGTTCACCTACCTGGCGGAACTGGGCTGTGTGAGTGCCATTCTCCCGTTCAACGCCCGTGCACGTGGCGCCAGCCTGACCGAAACGGGGGTGACGCCCGCGCAGGTGATCGGAGGAATTCCGTTGAGCGAGCGGATCAACGTGCCCACCGTGTTGATCAGCCCCGACTACATCGTCAACTCCCCCTACAGCCAGGCACTGGCACCCGGTGCCGAACGCCACGGTTACCGGACGCTGGAGGAGTTCATGTCGCTCACCCTGCGCATGGCCCGCCGCTCAAACCGCCAGTTGGTCATTGCCTACTGGACGGAGCTCGATGCCCTGGCCCATGAGCACGGTGCGCGCAGTGCCCGCACGGTCCACCATCTCTATGAGATCGATGCCGCGCTGGAGCGACTGTGCGGTTCGATACCCCTGGAGAACTGCGAACTGCTGATCACTGCGGACCACGGGTTGGTCGATGTGGATGCCGAGCAGGTGATCCATCTCGACGATCATCCCGAACTGGCGCAGACCCTGACGCTTCCCCTGTGCGGAGAGCCTCGGTTTGCCTACTGTTACGTCCGTGCCACCCACCTGGAACAGTTCGAGCGCTACGTCCACCAGCGACTGCGCGGTCAGGTGGACCTGTGGCGCAGCCGCGATTTGGTCGACGCCGGATTTTTCGGGCTGGGCAAACCCGATCCGCGGCTCGATCTCAGGATTGGCGATTTTGTACTGATTCCGCGCAAGGGTTGGATCATCAAGGACCGCCTGATCAGTGAGCCCCGGTTTCGACAACTGGGCGTGCACGGCGGGCTGAGTGAGGAGGAGCTCTTTGTCCCTTTTTGCCGCGCGGGTATCCAAAACGCCTGAATCGACCGCTGCGACTTGCAGCCCGCCCAACACCGGCCATACTGAGGTGAAAAAACTGGCCGCATTTGAGTTGGGAGGAGATCTTGCCTGAATTCCCGCTGGAGGACCGGGTGCTGCGCAGCGCCATCCGCTGTCGCAATTCACTGAGCTGCGTCAAACATGGCCCCAGCTGCGAGGTGGGCACCTTCATGGCGCCCTATGCGCTGCTGGTCCACTGCCAGGGCTCTTCTTCCTGCCCCTATCGTTCCGGCATGTATGTCTCGCTGGATGCCGATCGCTCCATGTGTACCTGTCCGGTCCGCATCGCCCTGTACGAAAAATACCGCGTCTAAACGCCGGGGCGGCCGTCCGCTCCAAAAATATCCTGCCGATTGTCATGGGTCAGCCGCTTGGCCGGTCTGTTTCCCTTGATATACTGCGGCGAATAAAAAAAACTACAGCGGAGGGCGAAATGTCGGAAAAAAAACATATCGATTGGGAGGTGGCCCATACCCTGCCAGGCTTGTTCCGCGAGCGTGTGAAACGCTCCGGCAACCGAACGGCATTCATCCACTACGATCGCAAAACCCAATCCTGGCGCGAGACCAGCTGGAACGAGGCCATCCGCGAAGTGGCACGCTGGCAGGAGGCACTGCGCCGGGAAGGGCTCCAGCGGGGCGATCACGTCGGCCTGATGCTGCGCAACAATCGCGAGTGGGTGTGGCTCGACATGGCCGCCATGGGGCTGGGCATGATTGTGGTACCACTCTACGCCGATGACCGGGGCGGTAACGTGGCCTATATCTGCGACGACGCCCAGGTGAAATTCCTGCTGGTGGGCGGACCCGAACAGTGGGACAAGCTCGCGCCCGTTGCGGACCAGCTCAGAAGCAACGTGCAGCGGGTGGTGACTGTGGAACCCCTGCCTGGCCATGGCCACGGCGACTGGATTGTCGAGGCCGAAGCCTGGCTGCCGCAAAGCGCGGGCGAAATGGAAATCATCGACGCCGACCCCAACGATCTGGCTACCATTGTCTATACCTCGGGAACCACCGGTCACCCCAAGGGCGTGATGCTGAGTCACAAGAACATTCTGACCAATGTGGACGCCGCACTGCAGGCCATTCAGGGTGTCAACGAAGACGATCTGTTTCTCTCCTTTCTGCCCCTATCGCACATGCTGGAGCGGACTGCCGGCTACTACACGCCCATGATGGCCGGATCCAGGATCGCCTATTCGCGCTCCATAGCGGAACTGTCGGACGATCTGTTGACCCAGAAACCGACCCTGCTGATCAGCGTGCCGCGTATCTATGAACGGGTCCACGCCGCAGTGGAGGCCCAGCTCACCACCAAATCCGCGTTTGCCAACAAGCTCTTCAGGCTGGCCATCGACACCGGCTGGGAGCGCTTCGAGATGAGCATGGGTCGTGCAAATTGGTCGCCGAAACAGCTGTTGTGGCCGCTGCTCAAGAAGCTGGTCGCCGACAAGATTCTTGGCAAGCTCGGCGGACGGATGCGCGGTGCCATGAGTGGCGGCGCTCCCCTGCGTCCGGAAGTGGCGCGCATGTTCATCGGCCTGGGGTTGCCCATTCTTCAGGGCTACGGTCTGACGGAAACCAGCCCGGTGATTGCCGCCAACCGCTTCGATGACAACATCGTGGAGAGCGTCGGTCGGGCGGTACCGGGCGTGGAAGTGAAAGTGAGTGAGGATGGTGAACTGCTCACCCGGGGTCCCCATGTGATGCTCGGGTTCTGGAACCGGCCGGAAGCGACGCGCGAGATTCTCGAAGAGAACGGCTGGTTTCATACCGGGGATCTGGCACGCATTGACGAGGCGGGTCACATCTTCATCACCGGCCGGGTCAAGGATATCCTGGTGCTGGCCAACGGCGAAAAGGTCTCCCCTGCCGACATGGAGATGGCGATTGCCTCCGACCCCCTGTTCGACCATGTCATGGTCCTGGGTGAAGGACGCGCCTTCCTCAGTGCCATCTGTATTCTCAATCCGGAAAACTGGCAGAAAGCCGCCGCCGAACTGGGACTGGATCCCTTGGCCGAGCAGTCGCTGACCGACGAGCGCGTAAAAGCGCTGGCGGTCTCGCGCATCGCGAACAAGATCGAACTCTTCCCGGGTTACGCCCAGATCCGGAAAATTCACCTGGACCTGGAACCACTCTCCATCGAAAACGGCATGCTCACGCCCACGCTGAAAATCAAACGCCCCATCGTCATGAAACATTATGCGCAAGAGATAGACCGGATCTACGCCGGCCACTAGCCGAAAAGGAGCATCCCATGCATCACCTGACCCGTATCGTGACCACTCTGGCGGCGAGCGTCTGGCTGCAGACGGCGCTCGCGATTGAGGTGGGCGGCGTGGAGATTCCCCCGACCACCACGGTCGGTGAGACCACGCTGCAACTGAACGGCGCCGGCATACGCAAGAAGTTTTTCTTTTCCATCTACGCAGCCGGACTCTATCTGAGCGACAAGCGGACCGATTCCCAGGGGGTACTTGACCTCGCCGGACCCAAGCGGCTCTACATGCAGTTCATCTACGACAAGGTCGAAAAGGCCAAACTCGATGAAGCCTGGATCGACGGATTCAAGGCCAACCTGTCCCCCGAGGCGCACACCGCGTTGCGTTCCGATATCACCCGCTTCGTGGGTCTGTTTGGCGATGCCAAAAAAGGGGACTACTACCGCTTCGACTGGGACGGCAATCAATCGGTCATCAACATCAATGGCCAGACGGTGGCCACCATTCCGGGCAAAGCCTTCTATGACGCCCTGCTTTCCATCTGGATTGGCGGGGAACCGGTGACCATGTCGCTGCGTGATGCCCTGCTGGGACGCTGACATCACTTAAGCCATCAGTAAGAAACATTGGGGTTCCTTGACGTCACCCCCTCATGAACTAGGTTAATGGGTAGCCGCCTCCATCGATGGGGCGGAAGCCATTGAACGACGAGGGGACCGACCGCATGAGCGCCACCGCCGACGACGTCTATCAACTGAATCGCAAAGTAGACGAAAACCAGTTTCTTACCTTCCTGCTCGCCGATGAGTACTACGGCGTGGAGATTCTGCGGGTTCGCGAAATCCGCGGTTGGACCCACGTGACGCGCATTCCCAACACCCCGCCCTATATCAAGGGGGTGTTGAACCTGCGCGGCGCCATCGTCCCGATTATCGACATGCGTGAGCGGTTCAACCTTGAGCCCCGGGAATACTCCGGCACCACGGTCGTCATCGTGGTCAGTCTGGAAAGCGATTCCGGGCAGAAGATGTTCGGCATGGTGGTGGATGGTGTCTCCGATGTGCTCGCCATTTCCGGCTCGGAAATCAAACCGCGCCCCAATTTCGGCACCACCATCAACACCGAATTTCTCCGCGGCCTCGCGGCCACCGACGATCAGATGACCATGCTGCTCGACATCGATCTGCTGTTGAACAGTGATGAGATGGAAGTGGTCCAACAGCTGACGGATCAGTCGGGCGACGCCGAAGAGACGGAATAGTCGAACACCTCCCACACAACAGAAGACGGCCGCAAGGCCGTTTTCTTTTTGCTGGCTCAGCCCGCGCCACTTCCCAGAATCATTCCCGGATGGGCGCTCTGCTACGATAGCCCGATTCCCAACCAGGCGAGCCGGTCATGCCACATTCTCCAGAGGTGCAGTTGAGCCGACAGGCCACCGTACTCCGCATTCTGCTTCCGTTTGCCGCCGGCTACTTTCTCTCCTATCTGTTTCGGGTCGTGAACGCAGTCATTGGACCGGCGGTTGCCCGGGAACTGCAGTTGGATGCCGGAGACCTGGGGCTGCTGACCAGCGCCTATTTCCTCACCTTCGCCGCCATGCAGATTCCACTCGGGGTCATGCTCGACAGCTGGGGTCCGCGGCGCAGCGAAGCCACCCTGCTGCTGCTTGCCGTGGCCGGCGCGGCAATCTTCAGTGTCAGCACCTCGCTGCAGGGGCTGGTGGCCGGCCGCGCGCTGATCGGATTGGGTGTCTCCGCCTGTCTGATGGCCGCCTTCAAGGCCTTCGTGCTCTGGTTCCCGCCGCAGCGGCTACCGCAGATCAACGGTATCCAGATGGCTGCCGGCGGATTCGGTGCGCTGACCGCAGCCGGGCCGACCGAGTGGCTGCTCCATTACACCGACTGGCGAATGCTGTTCGGCGGACTGGCGGTGGTCACCCTGCTGATTGCTGCAGGGATATTTTTCACCGTGCCGGAACATCCCCAGGAGAGTGCGCGCGAACCACAGAAACTGGCCGCTCACTTCGCGGGTATCCGTGAAGTATTCGGCAACCGGCTGTTCTGGACCGTGGCGCCGCTGACAGTCGCCTCGCAGGCGGGATTTCTGGCCATTCAGAGCCTCTGGACCGGTCCCTGGCTGCGCGATGTTGCCGGGTTGGAGAGTGCTGCCGCGGTCGGCACCTACCTGACTCTGATTGCAGCCTGCATGGTGGGAGGCTTTCTGGTTATCGGGTGGATCACCACGCGGCTCAGTGAGCACGGCATCCAACCCATGCAGACGGCACTGGTGGGCATGAGCGCATTTCTCATCACGGAACTGCTGCTCGCCTTTTTCGGTCACGCCGCTCCGTGGCTGCTGCTGCTCTTTGGATTTCTGGGCACTACAGGAATTGTGCCTTATGCGGTGCTCTCCCAGAGTTTTCCCAAGCAACTGGCGGGACGGGTCAACACCGCGCTCAATCTGTTGGTGTTTGTCTGCGCCTTCGCGGCGCAATGGGGTGTCGGTGCCATCATCGATTTGTGGGCGGCACCAGCGGCTGGAGGCTATGCGGCAGAGGGCTATCGCTGGGCATTCGTGGCCCTCGCCGGCACCCAGCTGAGCGGACTGATCTGGTATCTGCGGGCAAAAAAATAGAATTTTTTTTCACCCGGTCTCCAGATGAAAAATAGGCCATGGTATTCGGTTTTTGTTTCAAGAACTTGCAAAACAATAGATCGGAATTCGACACATATTCCTGTACTACTGGCCATTCTCAGGCCGTGATTGCACACTTCTGCGCAACCTTTTGACAGCTAAAATTTTTGTTGGAAATTACTGCGATTCATGCTGCAGCGGCACACAGTGAGGGTGACCGGAACGAGGGTGGCAATCGTCAGAGAGGCACGCTATGATCCCGTTCCCCCGGCGTCAGCCGGGACTCAATAAAGCAAAAAAATGAGTACCAAGGTTGGGAGGAAAATAATGTCAGATGACTCGCTGTCCCAGGAAATTCTCCGCCTCGAACTCCTCCTCGAAGATCTGGGTCCCAACAGCAGCTCTGATCCGCAGGAACAGCAGGCCCTGAAAGAACTGGCAGACACCCTGGCCCAGCGCAAGGCGGTACTGGCCGGGCGCCTGGACCAATCCAAACCCGAACAAAAATAACCAAGCCGGACACCCGGACAGGGACACCAAATGGCCTACTACACGCTCGTCGACGCGCAGACCGTGATCGGCGAAATGGGCAACACCGGTACCGTCATCCTCGACTGCCGCTTTGATCTTGCCAATCCGCAGGCCGGCGAGGCCGCCTATCGCGCCGGTCATATTCCCGGTTCCCTGTTTGCCAATCTGAATCAGCACCTCTCGGCGCCGGTCACCGCGGAGAGCGGCCGGCACCCGCTGCCCGATGAAGAGTTCTTTGCACAGATGCTCGGCTCCTGGGGCATCGACAACCACACCCAGGTGATCGCCTATGACGACGTGGGCGGAGGATTCGCCGCCCGCCTCTGGTGGATGTGCCGCTGGCTGGGTCTGGAGACCGTAGCCGTGCTTAACGGTGGCATTCAGGCCTGGATTGCCGCCGGCTACCCCGTGGACACTTCCATTCCCAGCCCGACGCATCGAACCTTCACGCCCCAGGAAAAACGCCGCGAGTGGGTAGACACCAACACCATAGCCACGGCCGTCGAAGACCAGTCCCTCCTGCTGATCGATGCACGCACCCCGGAACGCTTTCAGGGCAGAGAGGAGCCCATCGATCCGGTGGCCGGACACATCCCCGGTGCCATCAACATTCCCTTCACCGGCAATCTCGATGCCAACGGCCGATTCCTCGATTCAGGGGTGCTGAAATCGCGCTTCGAGGCCGTACTGCGCGACCGGCTGGCAGAAGAGGTGATCCACTATTGCGGCTCTGGCGTCAGCGCCTGCCACAACCTGCTGGCCATGGAAGTTGCCGGACTGCCGGGTACCCGACTCTACCCAGGTTCCTGGAGCGAGTGGATCCGCGATTCACAGCGCCCAATCGCCCCCACGCGCTGACCCCGGCGTCCCATTGGCGCCGTTTGGCGCAGACCGGTAGGATGGCCCCTTTCCGGCGGCATCCTGCAGTTCATGTCACACGGCACCCTCCTTCAGACAGCATCATCGTTCGCCGACGCGTTGCGCAGTCACCGGGTGCGTAACCATCGCCTGTTGGTGGTGCTGAGCGGCAGCCAGGGCGACTGTCGGGCGCGGGCGGAATCACTGGTTCGCTCCGTCGGCGATCCTTTTCCGGCCACCTTCGCCGAGGGGATCACGCCCCGCGCTTCACGGCTGCTTGGCAGCGGACTGATCGCTGCCTGCTATGACGCCCACCCCGGTTTTGATCCCAACGAATTTGCCACCATTGCCGGCATGGTCCGCGGCGGCGGCTATCTGCTGCTGCTGTTGCCTTCCCACAGGCTTGATCACAACGCCGACCGGTTCCTGGCACGGTTCGGCACCGCCCGCCACGCGTTACCGGAGGCACAGCCTTTCATGGACCGCCTCGAACGGTTGCTTGAGGCTGAGCTGGCAATGTCGTGGCAGGGTGATTCAGCACCGGAGGCGCTGCCGGATCCGATGGTTCCTGCTGACGGACCGACTCCCGATCAGGCCGCGGCCCTGACGGTGGTGCAACAGCAACTGGGTGTCGCCACGCCCGTACCCCTACTGGTCAGCGCCCATCGGGGACGGGGCAAATCGGCACTGCTGGGCATGATCGCGCTCCGGGCATCCGGGTTGGGGCTCAAGGTTCAGCTGACCGCACCGCGACGCACGGCCACCGACGAGGTCTATCGCTTCGCCGGCGATGCCACGCTGCCGTTTCTCTCGCCCGATGAGCTCATCCGGCAGGTACCGCCAGCCGATCTGCTGCTGGTGGATGAGGCGGCCGGCATTCCCGTACCACTGCTGACCCGACTGCTGGCCCGCTACCCCCGCGCCATATTTGCCACCACGGAGCATGGGTACGAAGGGAGCGGCCGCGGGTTCACCCTGCGCTTTCGCGCCCACCTGGACCGGGTGGCGCCAGGTTGGCGTGAAATCCCGCTGCGCGCACCGGTCCGCTGGGCCGACAACGATCCTCTGGAAAGCACCATCAATCGTCTGCTCCTGCTGGACGCTGAACCGCCGGTGTTGCCCCAGGCCGTCGCCGCGGCAGCTGCGTACTATCGGATGGAAGAGGTTGCGCGTAGCGAACTGGCCGCCGACGAGAACGCCCTGGGTCAGCTGTTCGGCCTGCTTGTGGCAGCCCACTACCGGACCACACCCGCCGACCTGCGCCAACTGCTGGACACCAGCGACGTGCGTCTCTTCCGGGTGCGCCTGGGCGACGCCACCGTGGCCACCGCCTGGGTGCAGTGCGAGGGAGGATTTGAGACGGCACTGGCCCGCGATATCTACCTGGGTCGCCGGCGCCCGCGGGGACACCTGTTGGCCCAGTCGCTGGCCTGTCACGGCGGTCTGGCCCAGGCGCCAACCCTGCGCGGCTGGCGCATTGTGCGCCTCGCCGTCCACCCCGACTGTCGCCGTCAGGGGGTGGGCAGCGCACTGGTGGCGCATATCGCCGGCCGGGCAGCCGCGGAAGTCGACTGGCTGGGCTCCAGTTTCGGCGCCGCACCGGGGCTGCTGGAGTTCTGGCAATCCTGCCGACTGACCCTGGTGCGCATCGGACTGAGTCGCGATGCCAGCAGCGGAGAGCACTCTGCCCAGGTGTTACGCGGACTCTCCGCGGCCGGTAACGCCCTGTGCGCGGAGGCCGTGCAACGGCTGCAACGCGAAACACCGCACCTGCTGGCCGGCCCCCTGCGCGACCTGCCGTCCCACCTGCGCCAATGGCTGGCCGTCGACCACCCACCGGTGCGCACACTGGACCGCCAACACTGGGCCGACCTGGCGGGATTCGTTCACGGAGAGCGGCGCCTGGAGTTCATCCTCTCCGCCGCAACGGCGCTGGTGGAGACCGCCCGTCACTCGGCACTGTGGCAGACATTGCCGGCGGAGGAGCGCTCACTCGCGGAGGCCCGGCTGCTGGAGCACCTGTCGGAGGGAGCGTGCGCGACCCGCCTGGGGCTCACCGGAAAACGGGAAGTGGCGGACCGGCTGCGCGACACCCTCCGCAGACTCGCGCGCGACCTCGCCCCCGACCCGACGCACCTCGAACTCCCTGGAACTTGAATCGCGGATGACCACCCAATAGAGACTGCCGCCGGAGGATTCGGATCATGCCCCGCCTGTACCTGCTGTTACCGCTGTTCGCCGCCACGGCGCTCGCCGCCGAACCGACACTGCGCCAGCAGTGGGTAACGGACAACGGTCTGCCGCCGGGTTTCGCGAAGGTCGCTGCCTCCCCCACCGAAGATGGTCCGGCACTCTTTGCCGGGCACTGTACCGGCTGTCATGGTGAAACCGGCAAGGGCGATGGCGAAGAGGGTTTCTACTACCCCATGCAGCCTCCCGATTTTTCGGCGGTGATGAACCACCCGGTGGTCGACGACGCCTATCTGCGCTGGACCATCAGTGCCGGCGGCCCGCCGGTCGGATCACCCATGCCGGCCTTTGGCACCCAGCTGGCTCCGGCACAGATCGAGGCCCTGGTCCAGTACCTGCAGAGTCACTGGTAGCCGCCGGCAGAATCTTGCCGACGCGGGACTTCCGCTTCGGCAACGGACTGATAAACTCCCCGCCCATGCTTGGCTTCCAACAACTCGCGCTGCGTCGCGGCAACAAACTCCTGTTCAGTGACATGGACCTGGTGGTGCACCGTGGCGCCAAGGCTGGCCTGATCGGCGCCAATGGCTGTGGCAAATCGAGCCTCTTCAGCCTCATCCTGGGAGAACTGCAGGCCGACCAGGGGGAGTTCACCCTGCCTGGCAACCTGAGCATCGCCCATGTGGCGCAGGAGACGCCGGCGGTGGACGATGCGGCCCTCGACTACGTCATGGCCGGCGATGCCGAACTGGTGCGCCTGCGCGAGGAGTTGCGCCAGGCGGAAGAACGCGATGAGGGCGTGCGCCAGGCGGAGCTGCACGTGGAGCTCGACAACATCGGCGGCTACAGCGCCGAGGCCCGGGCCGCACAGTTGATGCAGGGGCTGGGCTTCGGTCAGGAGGCGCTCGGTCGCGCGGTACGTACTTTCTCCGGCGGGTGGCGGGTGCGGCTCAACCTGGCACGCACCCTGATGTGCCGCTCCGATCTGCTGCTGCTCGACGAACCGACCAACCACCTGGACCTGGATGCGGTCATCTGGCTGGAAGCCTGGCTGCGCGCCTACCCCGGCACCCTGCTGCTCATCTCCCACGACCGGGATTTTCTGGACAGCGTCTGCGACCAGATGCTGCACATGGAGCAGGGGCGTGTGACCGGCTACCGCGGCAACTACAGTGCCTTCGAACGCCAGCGCGCCGAGCGCCTGGCCCAGCAGCAGTCAGCCTTCGAGAAACAGCAGCGGGAGATTGCGCACATCCACAAGTACGTGGAACGCTTCCGCGCCAAGGCCTCCAAAGCGCGCCAGGCCCAGAGCCGACTCAAGACGCTGGCACGCATGGAGCTGATCGCACCGGCCCACGTCGACTCCCCCTTCCACTTCGGTTTCCGTCCGCCCCTCAAAGCTCCCAATCCGCTGCTGCGCTTGGAGGAGGCCGCAGCCGGATACGGTGGCACACCCGTGCTCTCGGGGGTGGGTTTAACCATCTCGCCCGGCGACCGCATCGGCCTGCTGGGCGCCAACGGTGCAGGCAAATCGACCCTCATCAAACTGCTGGCGGGCGAACTGCAGCCGCTGACCGGCAGACGGGAGTGCGCCCAGGATCTGAAGCTGGCCTACTTTGCCCAGCACCAGCTGGAACAGCTCGATCCGGAAGCCAGTCCATTGCAACACCTGCAGCGCCTGGACCGCCGGGTGAGTGAGCAGGAGCTGCGCAATTTTCTGGGCGGATTCGGTTTTGTGGGGGAGATGGCCACCGCGCCGGTCGCCCCCTTCTCCGGCGGGGAGAAATCGCGGGTGGTGCTGGCGTTGCTGGTCTGGCAACGCCCCAACCTGATCCTGCTCGACGAGCCGACCAACCACCTGGATCTGGAGATGCGCCACGCACTCGGTGAAGCGTTGCTCGGTTTCGATGGGGCGGTAGTCCTGGTCTCCCATGACCGGCATCTGCTGGACCTCACCGCCGACAGCCTGCTGCTGGTCAGCGGTGGACAGGTGACCGAGTTCGATCGGGGCCTGGACGAGTATCCGCGCTGGTTGATGGAAAACCGCCGGGGGCCAACCGCAGCTGTCACGCCGGTGAAAAGCGACGGCCCGGCGGACGCCGGCGCCCGCAAAGATCGCCGCCGTGTAGAAGCGGAGCAGCGACGCCAACTGCAACCCCTGCGCAATCGCCTGAAAAAGCTGGAATCTGAAATGGAGACCCTGCAGCGCCAGCGCACGGAACTGCAGCAGCTGCTGGCCGATCCGGCCATCTACGAACCCCACCACAAGCACCGGTTGCTGAAACTGCTGGCCGACCAGCAGCAGTTGGACGCCCGGCATGAAGCCTGTGAAAGCGACTGGCTGGAGGTGAGCGAGTCCCTGGAGCAGGCCGCCTCGCTCGGATGACCACGCGGCTGCGGTCGGAGCACCGGTGATGCGCCTGCGGCGTTGGCATGCGTGGCGCGAATCGCGGATCTGGGCGAATCATCGACTGGACGGCGGCACCTGGCGGCAGACGGTGCAGACCATCGCCCTGCTGCAACAACGCACTGCGACAGAACTCCACCAACTGCACCGCCTGGTCTCCCTGTTTCTGCATGACAAGCGGTTCGAGCCGGTGCACGGGCTAATGCTGAGCGACCTGCAACGGGCCACCATCGCGGCATTTGCCTGCCTGCCGATACTGAACCTAGGCTACGGCTGGCTGCAGGGCTGGCGCAGTGTGGTGGTCTATCCGGATGCCTTCCGGGTACAGACACAGCAGCAGGACGAGGCCGGGGTGGTGCATGAATGGACGGACCTGCGCGCCGGCGAATCGTGGGAGACGGACGGGATTGTGCTGTCGTGGCACGACATCGAAGCCGACCTGCAGCCCGGATGCTGCTGGAACCTGGTCATCCACGAAATCGCCCACAAGCTCGACATGCGGGACGGCACCGCCAACGGCTGTCCTCCGCTGCACCCGAAGATGAACCCACAGCGGTGGCAGCAGGTATGCCGTGACGCATTCGACCGGTTGGCGGCGCTGGAGGCCTCAGGCGTAGAGCTGCCGATCGACCCCTACGCCCTGGAATCGCCGGCGGAATTCTTCGCCGTGGTCAGCGAATACTTTTTTACGGCCCAGGAAGTATTGCGTGAGCCGTTTCCTGAGCTCTTTGGAGAACTGGAGCGCTTTTACGGGGGGGACGGTGCCGCCTAGTCGATATCCCGTCGGGAGCGGACCCACGCAATCATCTTTTTGTCTTCGACCTTCACATGGTCGCTGAGCCATTCAGCGATGAAGGTGGCCAGCTCCGGCGCACTGTGCACGGGTGCCGCAGCCCCATCCTCATCAAACAGGCTGTCCACCCGCTCACGCAACCGGCTGTGCAATTCGCTGTGCCGGCCCAGGCCCGGATAGCCGAACGAGCGCATCAACTCCTCTTCCTCTTCAAAATGGGTGGCAACATAGACCGCCAGGCGGCGAAGCAGGCGTGGCAGCATCTCCTCGGGCGGTCGGTCCGGACCACCGTCGACCAGCAGATTCACCATGAGAAACAGCTGCCGGTGCTGCTCATCGATCCGCGCATCGCCGGTTTCGAAGGTATCGCTCCAGGTAAGTGTCTGGTCGGTCATGAACCTGTCCATGTTGCCGAGGCGAATGGTCGCATCGGATACCATCCTTCAAATCCAATGCGCTTGACGTACCCCCACTATAGACCGGAAAACCGAAGGTGTGCAGGCCCGCGGTGCCTATCCTGCTTGTGCCCGGGCTCCGGCTTGCGGTCGAGCACCCGCCGTGCGGTTGGGCGGGAGACAGACAACCCGACCAGGCGGCGCACCTATTTCTGGACCACGGCGCACACTGCCCCGTCAGGCAGCAGCTGTGCCAGATCGTTGACCATAACCCAGATTTCAGTCCGCGCTTTGCGCACAGCCGATACAGCGCAACGCAGTGGGCTCCGCAGCCAGGCGTCTGGGATCGATTGCCTCCTCGCAGTGTGTACAGAGGCCGAACACCCCGGCGTCGAGCCGTCTCAAAGCGGCGTCAATGAGCTTCAGGCGGACCGCGGCGCGGGCGTGGGAAGCCTGGGCCATGGCCTGTCCCTGCAGGGCGTCCATGCGTGACAGGCGCCCGACACGGGTCTGGTCCAGTTCGACCACCTCCCCGGCCGCTGCCCTTTCTGCCGCCGTCCCGATCAGGGCCTCGCGCAGGGCGAGCAGCGTCTCGCGCCAGTACGCATCGTCTTGTTGGTTACTCATCGGGCCATCCCGAACCCGCAAACCCCAGGCGCCGCAGAATCTCCACAAACTCAGCGTCCAGCGGCGCCTGAATCGCAAGGCGGGTGCCGGTATGGACGTGATCCGTCACCAGCCCCACCGCCGCAAGCATCAAACGGTGGCGCCCCGTGTAGTCCCTGACAAAGGCGTTGTGCCGCCCATCGCCATGGGTGGTATCGCCGACGATGGGGTGAAAGATATGTTTCAGGTGCCGCCGCAACTGGTGTTTGCGACCGGTCAAAGGCTGCAACCCCAGCAGGGAGTAGCGGGCAGTCGCATAAGGCCCAACCGGGTGGCCAATCTCCACCTGCTCCAGGGTGCGGTAGCGGCTCACTGCCGGCTGTGCCGCCTTGTCCTGATCGGCCAGCCGATCGGTCATCCGATCCTGTTGTTCGCGCAGGGAATAGTTGATCTCACCGACCGGACCGGTGTGGCCACGCACCACTGCCAGATAACGCTTGTCCGGAGGCCGCGCCTGCACCAGCTCACCGTGGCGGCGTGCGGTGTCACGATCCAGGGCAAACAGCAGAATGCCCGCGGTGGGTTTGTCAATCCGGTGCAGCGGGAATACCCGGTGCCCCAGCTGGTCACGCACCAGTTGCAGGGCGAAGCGGGTTTCCCGGCGATCAATGGCGCTGCGATGAACCAGCAGCCCGGCAGGTTTGTAGACCGCCACATAATGCGCATCCTGGTAGAGGATGGCCAAAGATGAGTCACCCGCTGGCATCACCGACACCACGGGATCAGCGGTTGATGCGCATCAAAACCACGCCCAACAGGGTCGCGATGGTGGCCCAGAGCTTGACCAGGTCCAGGCGCTCGCGCAGGACCCCCACCCCCAGCAGCAACGCAAAAATGATGCTGGTCTCCCGCACCGCGGTCACCAGCGCGATAGGTGCCTGGGTGAAGGCCCAGATCACCAGGGCATAGGCGGCAAAGGAGGCCCCGCCGCCCAGCAGCGCCAGCTGCCAGCCGTGGGTCCAGACCCGGCGCACGGTGCCGGGACGCACCACCCGCATGTAGCCGGCAAACAGCAGCGCATTGATCAGTGACAGCCAGCCGTAGAAGCCCAGGGCGGTGCCGGCCAGGCGGGCGCCCAGACCGTCCACCAGCGAATAGGCCGCGATGAATCCGCCGGTCACCAACGCCAGGAGGGTGGCCGGCCGGTTCGACAGACCGTCGCGCTTGCGCACCAGCGCCAGACTCATGATGCCGATGCCGATCAACAGGATGGCGGCCAGTTCGTAGCGGCCCAGCGTGGTGCCCAGCAGCAACACGGAAACCAGCGCCACCAGCAGGGGGGCCAATCCGCGTGCGATGGGATAGACCTGACTGAGATCCCCCAGGCGATAGGAGGAGAGCAGAAAGAGCTGGTAACCCACATGCAGTGCGGCGCCGCCGAACAGATAGGGGAGCGAGGCGGGATCGGGCAGCGGCGCCCAGGCCAGCGCAACCACGGCAAAGGGGGCGTGCCCCAGGACGACGGCGCTCATGCTGAGGTATTTGTCCTCCACCCGTTTGACCAGGAAATTCCAGGTGGCATGCAGGCAGGCGGCGAACAGGACGACGATAAGGATCGAGAATGGCATGGCGGCATTCTAAAGGCTGCCAATCGGTGGCGCCCAGTGAATAGTTGGCACCACCGGTACCAAGGCGACCGACTAATCCCACGTGAAGACCCTGGATTTAGTTGACGCCGATCAGGTCATCTGCGAAATGAACCGCTAACCTTGGGGAAAGCGCCCGCCGCCCGTGGCGGGAACTCTACGCCCAACCGGAAAAGGAATGCTTGATGACCCAGGCGATCTCCTCCCGCGCCCCCCGCGAGCTGCCCATTGTCCGCACCATCACCTTCGACCGGCCGGCGGAGTGGCTCTCAAAGGGTGCGCGCGACATCATGCGCGCACCCGCAGCGAGCCTAGGCTATGGCGCCATCTGGGTGGTGACCGGTTACCTGATGATTGGCCTGCTTGTCCAGTACGATCTGGCCCACTACGCCGCCACGCTGATCACCGGCTTCTTTCTGGTCGGCCCGCTGGTGGCTGTCGGTTTCTACGAAATCAGTCGGCGCCTGGAACTGGGGCAGGAGGTACGGTTTGCCGACACCTGGCACGCCTGGAGCCGACATCCCGGCCAGGTCGCCACCCTCGGGGTGATGCTGATGGTGATCCTGCTCGCGTGGATCCGGCTCGCCACCCTGATCTTCGCACTCATGTTTCAGGGGGTCACCCCCGACTGGGCCCACTTTGTCACTTCCGTGCTGCTCTCCGCCGAGAACCTGCCGCTGCTGCTGGTCGGTACGGTCACCGGCGGCATACTGGCCGGCCTGGTCTTTGGGCTCACGGTGATCTCCGCACCCATGCTGATGGACCGCAACATCGACGCCTTTTCCGCGGTCATCCTGAGCATGCGGGCACTCAAACAGAATCCCGGAGCCATGCTGCTCTGGTCCTTTCAGATCGTCCTGTTCGTCGGCGCCGGGCTGGCCACGCTGATGCTCGGACTGATCTTCACCCTGCCGCTGATCGGCCACGCCACTTGGCATGCCTACCAGGATCTGGCCGGCGACTGAGCGCCAGCGGACCGCATCGGGCGGTTCTCACAAACCAGCGCGACACCCCGGGGCGGCTCTGCTAATCTGGACCTTGCCTTAAGCACGGGCGGAAACCGGGACTAACCTGGTGAAGACCGTGTTACAACAATGACCAGAACGAGGGGGCAGTCACGCCAATCGGCGCGTGACTGCGGCAAGAGTCATGAACGATCTGTCAGAACGCTCGCTGACCTCACGCCACGCGATCGCGTTGGGCCCGGGTGATCCGGGTTCGATGAGTGCACGTGGAGAGCCGGCGCCAGGTACTACGGATGCCGAACGATACGTCCGGAGCAGTGGTAACCGGGCGATCAGGGTATCGCTGTCCCGCCTCCTGACGGTCGCCGGACCATCACGCCCGCCCCCCTCCCTGCAGCTGTGTTGCCCTGATACCCGTACAACCCCAGGTACCTGAGAGATGCCCCAGCAAACCCACAAGCAGATTTCGGAAAAATACGGTCCGCGCTTCGGCCAGTTGGCGGTCGAGCGCGGCATGATCACCGAACAGCAGCTGCAGGACGCCCTCTGTCTGCAGATTCACGAGGAGCTGTGCGGCAAGGGGCATCGCCTGCTCGGTTCGATCCTGTTTGATCAGGACCTGATGAGCGCCGCGCAGATTGACGAGGTGCTCAACCAGCTGTTCCAAGCCACCCGCGAAGCGGAAGGCTAGCGCCGGCGGTTCACACGAGCAACGGGCGCAGAAAGCGCGCCGTGTGCGACCGGGGATGGTCGGCAATCGATTCGGGCGGCCCCTGCGCAATCACCTCACCACCGCCGGTGCCCCCTTCCGGCCCCAGGTCGATCACCCAATCGGCCTCGGCGATCACATCCAGGTTGTGTTCGATCAGCAGGACGGAATTGCCCGCGTCCACCAGCCGGTGCAGCACCCGGATCAGTTTTTCCACATCCGCCATGTGCAGGCCGATGGTCGGTTCATCCAACACGAACAGGGTTGCGTTACCCGTGACCCGACCGCGCCCCTTGCGGGTTTCTTCTTTCATCTGCGGTTTGGCCTTGGCCAGCTCGGTGACCAGCTTGATGCGCTGTGCCTCACCACCCGAGAGTGTCGGACTCTGCTGTCCCAGCGTGAGGTAGCCCAACCCCACATCCTGCAGCAGGGTGAGCGCGTGATGCACCGCGGGGTGGACCGCGAAAAAATCAACGGCCTCATCCACGCTCATGGCGAGCACTTGGCCGATGGATTTGCCGCGGTAGGTGACGGCCAGGGTTTCCCGATTGAAACGGGCACCACGACACACCTCGCAGGGCACTACCACATCGGGCAGGAAACTCATTTCGATCTTCTTGCTGCCCTGCCCTTCACACTCGTCACAGCGCCCGCCCTTGACGTTGAATGAAAACCGGCTGGCGGTGTAGCCGCGCAGGCGCGCCTCCGTGGTCAGGGCAAAGAGTTTGCGGATCGCATCCCAGAAGCCGATATAGGTGGCCGGACAGGAGCGGGGCGTTTTGCCGATGGGGGTCTGATCGACCTCCAGCACGCGGGCGATGGCTTCGTAACCGGTGATCTCGCGGCAACCCTGGAACGCCCCCTTGCGCCCCCGCCGTCCGACGCGCCCCGCCAGGTTGTCGCTGACCACCGAGCGCACGAGCGTCGACTTGCCGCTGCCCGACACGCCCGTCACACAGACCAGCCGCTGCAGTGGAATGCGGACATTCAGGCGGCGCAGATTGTTGCGGGTGGCCCCCTGGATCTCCAGCATTCCATCCGCTGTCCTGCGCTTGTCCACGCTCGTCTCACGGCGCGGCATGAAGGGGTGCTGCAGCGGTTTCGCCAACATGCGTCCGGTGAGCGAGCGTTTCGCTTTCTTGAGCGCGGCAAGGTTCCCCTGCGCCACCAGTTCCCCGCCCTCCTTGCCGGCGCGGGGGCCCAGATCGATCAGATGCTGCGCCGCGCGAATTGTGGATTCGTCATGCTCCACCACCACCACCGTATTGCCCCGCGCCTGCAACTGTTTGAGGGTGTTGAGCAACAGATCGTTGTCCCGCGGATGCAACCCGATGGTGGGTTCATCGAGGATGTAGCAGACACCGCGCAGGTTGGAGCCGAGCTGCGCGGCCAGCCGGATGCGCTGCGCCTCGCCACCACTGAGCGTGGGCGCGGCGCGGCTCAGTGCCAGGTAACCCAGTCCCACATTATCCAGAAAAGCCAGCCGGTGGCGCGCCTCCGCCACCAGGTCGGCGGCAATCTCCGCTTCCCGGGCCTGGAGTTTGAGGCCATCAAGATAGAGGCCCGCCTCCTGCACCGAGAGCGCGGTGAGTTCGGTGATTGACCGATCACGGAAGCGGACCGCGCGCGCCTCCGGACGCAACCGTTCCCCACTGCAGGCGGGACAGGCGGCGGCCTCCCCCTCGTACCAGTCATTCCACCAGATCTCCTCGCCGCTCTGTTCGGCGTCAAACCCCTTCAGCTTCTCCCCCGTCCCGAAGCAGGTGGGACACCAGCCGTGGCGTGAATTGAAGGAAAAGAGACGCGGGTCCGGCTCGGCGAAACTCCGGTTGCAGCCGGGACAGCTGCGCTGGGTGGAGTAGAGCTGCTCAGCGCGCGCGGAAACCACCCGCACCATGCCGTGACCGAACTCCAGGGTTCGCGCCAGCGCGTCACGCAGCGCCTGTTCGTTGCTCGACGCGATCTTCAGCTGTGCCACCGGCAGATCGATATCGTGTTCGCGAAAGCGGTCCAGCCGCGGCCACGCCGCCGTCGGCGTCATCACCCCGTCCACCCGCAGCTCGGCGAACCCTTTGTGTGCGGCCCACTGCGCCAGGTCGGTGTAGTAGCCCTTGCGGGCTACGACCAGCGGTGCACAGAGCAGCACGGACTTGCCCGCATGCTGGCGCAGGATCCGGGCAAACACCTCGGCGGGTTCCTGGGCCTCGATGGGCAGATCACAGTCGGGACAGTACTGGGTCCCCAGCTTGACGAAGAGCAGGCGCAGAAAGTGGTAGATCTCGGTGAGTGTGGCCACCGTGCTCTTGCGTCCACCGCGACTGGTGCGCTGTTCGATGGCCACCGTGGGCGGAATGCCGCGCACGCCGTCCACGTCGGGCCGACTCGCCGGCTGCACAAACTGCCGGGCGTAGGCGTTGAGGGATTCCAGGTAGCGGCGCTGGCCCTCGGCAAAGAGGATGTCGAAGGCGAGGGTGCTTTTACCCGATCCGGAGATCCCGGTGACCACGGTAAAGCGGTCACGCGGGATCCGCACATTCAGGTTGCGCAGGTTGTGCTCCCGGGCGTGCAGAATGTCGATGACCGCTTCCGACTTTGGTCGCGCCCGCTGCGCCACGGGCAGGGTCTGTTGCGCGGTGTTTCCCTGCAGATACGCGTGTAACGCGACTGCGGTGTGCGTGTCGCCGCGCGCGGCCAGCTCGTCCGGAGTGGCCTCGGCCACCACGCATCCGCCACCATCGCCCCCTTCGGGGCCCAGTTCGATCACCCAGTCGGCACTCGCAATCACGTCCAGATTGTGTTCGATCACCAGCAGGGAGTGTCCCGCCTCCAGCAGGCGCCGCATCGCCACCAGCAACACCTCGATATCAGCGAAATGGAGCCCGGTGGTGGGCTCGTCGAACAGGAACAGCATGGGGCCCGCATCGCGGCTGGTGAGGGTCTTGGCCAGGTGCCCGGCCAGCTTCAGGCGTTGCGCCTCACCACCGGAGAGGGTGGGTACCGGCTGACCAAGCGCCACGTAGCCCAGGCCCACGGCTACCAGTGGTTCCAGGACGCGCACGATTTCCGGCTGATCGGCGAAGAAGGTCACCGCCTCGTCCACGGTCATCTCCAGCACATCGGCCATGTTCCTGGCATCGGGCCAGAGTTGTACCTCGAGCACTTCGGCACGATACCGCCTGCCGTCGCAGTCGGGGCAGCGGAGATAGACATCGGAGAGAAACTGCATCTCCACATGTTCAAACCCGTTGCCACCACAGGCGGGACAGCGGCCGTCACCAGCATTGAAACTGAAGGTGCCCGCCGTGTAGCCACGCTCCTTCGCGAGCGGCTGGGCGGCGAACAGTTTGCGGATGGGATCGAGCGCACCCACATAGCTCGCGGGATTGGAGCGGGTGGTCTTGCCGATGGGGGTCTGGTCCACCAGTACGATGTCGCTCACCCGCTGGTGGCCGCGAATGGTCCGGTGCCTGCCCGGCGCGTCCGTGGTCTGACCCAGCAACCGCTTCATCCCCCGGTGCAGCACCGTCTCCACCAGGGTCGACTTGCCGGACCCGCTGACCCCGCAGACCACCACAAAACGCTGCAGCGGCAGGCGGACATCAACCTCCTGCAGATTGTGTTCGGCCGCGCCCAGGATCTCCAGATGGTGATCGGCCGGTGGCAGGGGCGCCGTCAGCGCGGCGATCCGGCGGGCTCCGGAGAGATACCGGGCGGTCACCGAACGCCGACTCTTTTTCAACGCCGCCAGGGTCCCATTGAAGACAATCGCGCCGCCCCGCTTGCCGGGTCCCGGCCCCAGATCCAGGACCCGGTCGGCGGCCAGGATCAGTTGCGGATCATGCTCCACCACCAGCAGCGTGTTCCCGGAATCGCGCAGCCGCTGCAGCACGCCGCAGAGGCGCCCGATATCCCGGGGATGCAGCCCGATGCTGGGCTCATCGAGCACAAACAGGGTGTTCACCAGCGAGGTGCCCAGCGCAGTGGTGAGGTTGATCCGCTGTACCTCGCCGCCGGAGAGGGTGCGTGACTGGCGGTCCAGGGTGAGATAGCCCAGACCCACTTCCACCATGAAGCCGATGCGGGTGCGGACTTCCGCCAGCAACTGTTCCGTGGCCTCATCGTAGGGCGGCGGCAGTTCCAGATCGTCGAAGAACGCCTTGGCCGCATGCAGCGGCAGACACATGACATCGTGCAGGGTCAGACCGGGCAGCGTCTCCAGCTGTTGGCGTGTCAACCCGACGCCCACCGGCAGGAAGCGGGCGGCGGGATCCAGTACGCGGTCCGCCTCACTGCGGCTACCCACCCGCCACAGCAGCGAATCACTTTTCAGCCGGGCCCCGCCACAGGTGACACAGGCGTTGTAGGAGCGGTACTTGGAGAGCAGCACCCGCATATGCATCTTGTAGCTCTTGCTCTCCAGCCAGTCGAAATAGCCGCGCACACCGTACCAGGCGCCGTCACCTTCCCAGACCCAGGCCTGCTGTTCGCTGTCCAGGTCGCGCCAGGGCACGTCCATGGGCACCCCGGCCCTGCGGGCATGCTTTTTCAGGTCACTCTGACACTCGGCCGATTTGCCCGATTGCCAGGGACGGATGGCGCCCTCGGCCAGGGTCCGGCCGACGTCGGGGATGACCAGGCCCTCGTCGATGCCCATGGTCCGGCCAAAGCCACGACAGCTGTCGCAGGCACCGATGGGCGAATTGAAGGAGAAGCTGTTGGGCGTGGGTTCGCTGTACTCGATGTCGCAGTGGGCACAGTGCAGATGCTCGGAAAAGCGCAGCGCTGCGCCGGCCTCGCGCTGCTCATCGAGCGGGTAGACCGTTACGTGACCCCGCCCCGTGCGCAGCGCCGCCTCCAGCGCCTCCACCAAGCGGTCGCGTTGGGTGGCGTCGAGGCGTAGCCGATCCTGGATCACTTCCAGGCGCCTGCCGTCGCGACCGTTTATCCGGGTATACCCCTGTTGTGTGAGATAGGCGGTGACTTCGGCTTCCGTGAAATTGTCAGGAATCACCACATCGAAACAGACCAGCGCGCGCCGGCCGGCGTACGACGCCAGCAGCGCATCGGCCACGCTCTGGGGTGAATCACGCCGTACCGGTTCTCCACAGCCGCCGCAATAGAGCTGGGCACAGCGCGCGAAGAGCAGTTTCAGGTGATCGTTGAGTTCCGACATGGTGCCGACGGTGGAGCGCGAGGTCCGCACCGGGTTGGTCTGGTCGATGGCGATGGCGGGCGGAATCCCTTCGATCCGTTCCACCTTGGGTTTGTCCATGCGATCGAGGAACTGGCGGGCGTAGGGAGAGAAGGTCTCCACGTAGCGGCGCTGGCCTTCAGCATAGATGGTGTCGAAGGCGAGTGAGGACTTACCGCAGCCGCTGACTCCCGTCACCACAATCAGCTCGCCAAGCGGCAGATCCAGGTCCAGGTGCTGCAGATTGTTCTGGTGGGCGCCGCGAATGCGGATATGGGATTTGCTCATGCGGGTTTCAGCTCCATCGGGAGAGCACACCTTAGCGTCGCACTGCGATTACCAATAGCAGTGCACATCAATATCAGCCGACATAAATGAAAAGGCCGCCCGCATGGACGGCCTTCAGGCGTTGGCGACAGGCGCCGCAGATCAGTGCTGGTGTCCGCCCTCGCCATGTACATGACCATGGGCCAGCTCTTCGGTGGAGGCATCGCGAACCGATGCCACTTCCACGGCGAAGTTGAGGGTCTCGCCGGCCAGCGGATGGTTGCCATCCACGGTCACCTCTTCGCCGGTCACCTGGGTCACGGTGACCAGCACCGTACCGTTCGGGCCCGAGGCGTGGAAACGGCTGCCCACCTGAACTTCACCCGCCTCCTGGAAGGCTTCCAGCGGCACAATCTGGACCAGTTCGTCGTTGCGCACGCCATAGGCCGATTCCGGCGGAATGGAAACCTCCAGCTTGTCGCCGGCGATTTTGCCTTCCAGGGCCTGCTCCAGACCGGGGATGATGTTGCCGGCACCGTGCAGGTAGTCCAGCGGCTGGTCCGGCTGCGATGCGTCCAGTTGCTCACCCGCTTCGTTGGTCAGCACGTAGTGGATGGAGACGACTTTCTCAGCGCCAATCTGCATACAAATTCCTCATTACATTGGGCGAGACATCGCTACCGGAACCGACTGCATCGGGGGTAAGTAACGGATGTTCCGCGTTGGCTCGTGATGTCGAGCACCAGCGTCGAACACCAGTGCCGCCGGACTGGCCGGCCGACAAACCCTACTCCGTTCAAGCGGCTATCTCAACCTGCTCGAAATTCAGGAAGGTTTCTGGCCTGGATCTGGAGGGGAATTCGGGGCGGTGTGACCGCCCCGAAAAATCAATGGCTGAAAATCAGAAACAGCTGAAAAAGAAAAACAAAAAGCATGAAAAACCAGAGTTTGGTCAGATAGTTAGACATATCCACCACCTCCCGCGAGCAACCACTATATGGTGTGACTGAATCCTGTTGGTGCCACCAAATATAGCGGTCGATCTGCGGTCAACAACCTGTACCAAGGTATAGTCGTTCAGACCCTTTGGTTATTTACAGCCCCTCTTTGGTGACCGTCTCACCATCGGCGATCCACTTGACGATTCCGGCTTCCACATTGCTGACGTGTTTGTAGCCGGCGCGATTCGCCAGCGCATCGGCCAACACCGAGGAGCGGTTGCCCGTGCGACAGATCACGACGATGTCGTCATCGGGAGACACCAGCTTGGCCAATTCCTCGGGGAAGCTGTTGACGAAACGGCCATTGCCGTCGAATGCCGTCAGCAGCTTGCTGCCGGGCACCACCCCGGTCTGTTTCCACTCGTCGGGCCGGCGGATATCAATCACCGTGGCACCGGCCTTGATCTTGGCCTTGAGGGCGGCGTTGTCCAGATTGGTGTAGGCCGGAGGAGTGAAGCTCAGCAGCTCCACTTCAAACTTGAGGGTGGCGTTCGGTGGAATGACATTCCCGGCGCCGCGGGCGCCATAACCGAGCTCCGGCGGAATGATAAGTTCCCGTTTGCCACCCGCCTTCATCCCCTTGACCCCCATATCCCAACCCGGGATCACCTGACCGGCGCCCAGCTTGAAGGTGAAGGGTTGACCACGATCCAGACTGGAATCGAACTTGGTGCCGTCCAGCAGCCAGCCGGTGTAGTGCACGCTGACCTGCGCGTTGTGGCCCACCGCCTCCCCGCTACCGGCCTTGAGCTCCTTGATCTGCAGCCCATTTTCAGCGGCGCCCGCAATTTGAGCGACGGCCAGAAGACCCAATGCCACAGCAATGGACGTGAATCGACTAAAGCGAAAATACATTATGAATGCTCCGATGAGTTCTCTGTCGGGGTGTCATTTACCCCCGATGATTGGACATTGCCCCGGCGGGTTAGCAACCAGACGCCGATCGCAACCAGGACAACAAAAAATCCCAGGAAAAACAGGAAACCAAATACTCCGGACTCACTCACTGGGAACCGCCTTGCCGGCAAACGCCTCCATCTGTCCTACCAAGTCCCCGACCGGCAGATAGCCGTTGATCTTCTGCCCGGTGTCCACGATGATCATGGGCGTACCCTGCAAACCCAGCCGGTCTGCCAGCGCCACATGGCGGGCGACCGGGTTGTCACATTCGCGTTCCTCAATCGTCTCCCCGTGTTTTGCCCGGTTGAGGGCCAGGACACGATCATCGGCGCACCAGACCGCCACCGCTTTTTTATACGATGGGGTACCGGCCGGGGTCCGGGGATAGGCGAGGTACCGCACCCGGATGCCACGTTCCGTATAGGTGTCAATTTCCGAGTGCAGGCGACGGCAATAGGGACAATCAACATCGGTAAACACCGATATGGTGTGCCGGATCTCGCCCTTGGGTTCGAAGACAATCATCTCCGACTCTGGGACCGTGGCAATCGTGGCCTTGCGCAAAGCCACATTCTGCTCCTCGGTGAGATTCCGCTTCTGCGCCAAATCCAACATCGTACCATTGAGCAGGAATCGGCCATCCAGGCTCATGTAAACCACCTGCGCATCCACCCCCACTTCAAAAAGTCCGGAAATGGGAGTCGGCGCCACGTAAATCACCGTTGAATTGGGGACCCAGTTCTTGAGTGCCTGCCTGATGGCACTTTCGTCCAGCTGCTCTTCAGCCGCAACTGTACCGAAAGCCGCACACAGCATGCACAGCCCCCAGAAGGTCGCCTGTAACTTCTTCAAAACTTCTTCCCCCGGACAAATAAACTGAACTATAACGCGAGTTCGACCGGTCAGACGCGGAAAGGTGCGGTTTCCCACCTGGAACTGCCACGCCAGCGTCGGATTGGAACAAATCCATTCGGGTGATTCTGTGATTTTGTCCCATTGGCTGACGTCGCCGCTTTTCATTGCCTGTTGGCGGTGGCACAGTTGCTTTTTTTTTGCGGCACCTTGATCACCCCCATGTTTGCAGAAATTTTCTCCATTCTCGCGCCGGTATTCGTCTGCGTGGGCATCGGCTACGGCTGGGCCAAAACCGGTCGCGATTTCGACACCTCCATGGTCACCATTATCGTGACCTTTTTCGCAACCCCCTGTCTGGTGTTTGCCTCTCTCTCAACGGTCAAGCTCGCGTCCGAGGCACTGCTGACCATGGGCGGTGCCGCGGTCATCGCCAACCTGGTGTTTGTCGTCATCGGCGCCGTGGTGTTGCACTTCGCCCGACTGCCGCAACGGACCTTTCTGCAGGCGTTGAGCTGGCCCAACGTGGGCAATGTGGGACTGCCGCTCTGCTTTCTTGCCTTCGGCGATGAGGGATTGGCGCTGGCCGTGGCTTTTTTCGCCGTCTACGTGGTGCTGCAGATGACCATCGGCGTGGCGTTCGTATCGGGCAGCCTCTCGGTCAAAAGTCTGCTGAAGATGCCCATCATCCCCGCCACGGTGGCGGCCGTGGTGTTTCTGGCCACCAACACACCGGTGCCCAAGTGGCTGTTCAATACCACCAAGCTGATCGGTGACCTGACCATCCCGCTGATGCTGATCACCCTCGGGGTCTCGCTCGCCCGGCTCAAAGTGGGCAACCTTAAACGCAGTCTCTGGCTCTCCACCGTCCGTTTCACCATGGGTTTCGCCACCGGTGTGGTCATGGCCAGAATGTTGGGACTGGAGCATGTGGCCGCCGGGGTGCTGATCCTTCAGTGCACCATGCCGGCGGCGGTGTTCACCTACCTCTTCGCCCAGCTCTATGGACGCCATCCGGAGGAGGTGGCTGGTCTGGTGGTCACCTCCACCGCCCTGGCGATGCCCACCCTGCCGTTGCTGCTCTGGTACGTGTTGTAGCCCGCAACCGACCTACCGGTCAGTGATCGCGGGCCATGCCGAACAGGGGTCTGAGCTGCATGCCTACCCAATTGCCGGGCAGGGC
>JBNLBB010000008.1:0-38732 GCA_050302415.1 Gammaproteobacteria bacterium
AGAACTTGGGCTTCGAATCCGGGGCCTCTGCGCCGAGTGGCGCCGTGCCTGGTCAAGTTATTTGGACGGCCCGGGAGAAGAGCCTTCGAAACGTCCAATTATTTGCTCGATACCCAGAGACAGGCAAGCGGGATTTATCGGCTGTTCAGCCGCTAGAAAAGATGCTGTCCGGCGAGCACGGTCAGGTCGGCGATGGTGGCGGGTTTGGCCAGATAGGCACTGAAACCGAGGCGGTGAAAATTGTCGGCGTTGACCCGGGTGGAATAACCGCTCAGGGCGACAACCGGCATCTCCGGTTTGAGGGTGCGGATCCGGGCCAGCAGGTCCACCCCGTTCATGGCTGGCATTTCAATGTCGGTGATCACCCCACCCACGCGCTCGCCGTGACAGGCGAGGTAGTCCAGCGCCAGGGTCGGGCTGGTGAATGCGACCACGGCGTATCCGAGCTCCTCGAACAGCGCCTTGTAGCTGTTGAGAACCAGCTGTTCGTCGTCGATCATCAGCAGATTCTGATCCGCGGCGGGTGCCTTTCTGCCGGCGATGCCACCGGCACCGACCTGCTCCTTCGAGGAGCTGACTGGCAGCAACAGGCGGAACCGGGCGCCTCCCTCCTCCCGGTTCTCACAGGTGATCTTGCCGGCCATGGCACGGACCACCCCATCCAGGATGGAGAGCCCCAGGCCGGTGCCCTTGCCCACCTCCTTGGTGGTGTAAAACGGTTCGAAGATGTGTGGCAACACCTCGGGCGGAATTCCCGGTCCGCTGTCATCGATCTCGATCAAAAGACTGCCGGCACCTGGGCGCTGCGGATTGGGGCGCAGATTGATGAAAATGTTGATCCGCCCCGACTCATCACCGATGGCCTGGATGGCATTCACAATGATGTTGAACACCGCCTGCACAAAGGTGCTGCGGTCGCCCATCACCCAGAATTCGCCATCCCCATCAATCTGGTTGTCGACACTGAAGCCGATATTGCTGGGAATGGTCACGCCCGCCAGTTCCAGAATTTCTTCGATGGCGGAGGTGACGGAAAACAGGGTCTGTTCCCGGGATTCCGAGCGGGCAAAGGTGAGCAGTTTGTTGGAGATATCCGCGCCGCGTTTGGCGCAGGCGAGAATGTTCCGGTAGTGCAGGCGGCTCTCCATATCATTGGCATGCAACAGCCCCAGTTCGGCGTTGCCCATGACGCCGCTGAGCAGATTGTTGAATTCGTGGGCGACTCCGCCGGCCAATACGCCAATCGCCTCCAGTTTCTGTGAGTGGAGCAGTTTCTCCTCCAGTTGGCGGGTCTCTGTCTGGTCGCTGCTGACCGTGATCACGCCCTCGATTTTTCCGGTGGAGGCGTAAAAGGGCTGTAGGGTCACCGCCATGTGCCGACGTCCCACATCGGGGAAGTGGTACCACTCGGTGAAGCTCAGATACTCGCCGTGCAGGCAGCGATCCAGCAACGGTTTCATCTGGCCTTCGAAAAAGCGCGGACCATGCACTTCGGTGAGGGACTGCCCGATCATCCGTTCGCGGGAAGTCTGGTGCCGCCGCGCATAAACTTCGTTTACCCAGATGTAGTTGAAACTGTTGTCCATGATCGAAATGCCGTCGGGGCTGGCATCCATGGCCCGCTCCAGTTTCATCAGCTGCATCTCACCGGCTTTGATGTCGGTGATGTCGGCGATGGACACCACGACAAACGACACATCCGTACCAGGTGAAGAGAAGTTGATCCGGAACCAGCGCTGGTTGTCACCAACGGTCTTGATCAGGAAACCGGCGCGTTCACCGGGGCGCTCGAATACCGACTGCAGTCCGTGGGATACCGTACCCGCAAATTCGCCGCCGAAAATCTCAAAACAGTTGCCGGTGGGTGATTCGCTACCGAAGCAGAATTCGGCGAACCGGCGGTTGCTGCGCAGGATGCGGCCATCGGGCAGCACGTTGGCCAGGCCACTGGGTGCGGCGTCAAAAGTGGCCCGGTAGCCGCGTTCGCTCTCGTGCAGTCGGTAGTCCGCCTGCTTGGATTCCAGTTCTGCAGCCACACGGATGGCGACAATCTGCAACAGGGTACTGACCACGACTTCATCGGCGAGCGGCTTGGTATCCATGACCGCGATCAGGCCGATGGGTTTGCCATGTGAATTCCACAGCGGCATGCCGGCATAACTTTGAATCCCCAGGTCGGCAAGCAGGGAATCGCGCGGAAATTGTGACTGGACGCTGTGCGGATAGATGCATAGTGAGCGACCAAACACATTCTCACAGGGGGTGCCTGCCAGATCGTATTCGAAATTGTTGGCTGCTTTGCCGTGGGCGTGAAAGGCCACGGTCCGCGCGCGCCGACTCTCCAGTGAGTCGATTTCGTCCACAAAGGCGTAGGCCACACCCAGGACATCGGCGAGGTGTTGGACCAGGGACAGCAGAAATGCAGAAGTGCCTTCGTGCCAGCCCCGCTGTGCCACGAAATAGAGCGTATCCAGGATTTTCTGGTCGGCCTGCACGACTCCCCTGTCCTCGGTTTTTTTGCTTATCGGAACGGTTTTGAGTCGAGTATAGGTGAGAAAAACCGCACTAAATACATAGTAATTCTGTCAAGAAAAACCCTGTTCCGAACGTCGGAACACTTGATTCAAGCAGTCTTGATTGATCCGCGTGTGATGGAGTGCCGGCCGCCAACCGGCCTGGAGAGCGGTCGGGCGGACATGTGACACAGGAGACGGGCGGAGAGGGTCGTACACTGCACCCCTGGATCTTTTACCGACGGGAGTTGGACCCATGCGCCGCTACACCAGGCCTCTTGTGCTCACCACGCTGCTGATTGCGCTGGCGGTGACCGCGTTCACCCGCACCGCTGACCGCTACAGCGAAAACTACACGGCGGAAAATCTGCGCAACGCCGTGATCACCTTCGCCTCGGCGCGAGCCCTGAACAGCGCCATCTCCATTTTCCAGGAATCGACAGTGAACGTCTCCGTGGGGGTGGGATTCACGGTGGCGCTGGGACAGATGCTCGATCCGATCAACGACATGGTGGAACAGTTCTCCTGGGTGGTGCTGGTGGCAATCGTATCGCTCGGCATTCAGCAACTGCTGCTGACCCTGGGCGCTTCACTGGGTGTGAATCTGGTGGTGGCGGTGCTGAGTCTGCTGTTCGCCTGGACCCTGTGGCGCAGGGCACAGGAGGCGGGTACCCCGCAGGCGGGAAACTGGCTGGCGCGGGTGCTGGTGGCCATGCTGGTGATCCGCTTTGCCGTGCCTGCCATGGTGGCCGCCAACCAGCTGGTCTATGCCCTGTTCCTGGCCGACACCTACCAGTCGGCTGCCGGATCGGTGAACAGTGCGCGCGACCACTTCAACGCGTTCACCCTGGAGGCGGAACCTCCCGCCCCGGCGCGACAGCCGGCGCCCGACGGGGATGCCGTCGGCCACGAAGTGCCGCTGTTCGGTGCCGCTGCGGGCAGCGGCGGGTTCAGCCAATGGATGCGCGACAACGCCCGCCTGCTCAATCCGGTGACCGCCCTGGAGGAGATTGGTAGCGCTACCACCGGGTTGATCGACCACATCATTTCGCTGATGGTGGTGTTTCTGATGCAGACCGTATTGCTGCCCGTGGCATTTTTATGGCTGCTCTATCGGGTGTTCCGCGCCTTGCTGACCATGCCGGCGCCTCTCCCATAGATTGTCCGGCCCACACCTCAACCGGATTGGGCAAACCCGTTCCGAGTGGCAGGGACACCCTCAAACTGTCACACCCGGGTGCTAGGTTCTCCAGAGTCCGGGCAGGGGGGAGTGCCGCGGGATACTGTCTACCGGGTCCACGGTGATATTGATTTCCATCACGTTCGTGACCCGCCCCGCCCCGTATCCTGTGCACAGCCGGTATTGGGGACCGAAACCGCGCGAATGGTCAAGAAGTGCTGTGTTGTCCGGTGATTTGGCCTATCATGCGCTGCGCCATCACGGCAGAAGGCAGGGGCGGATCCCCGCCGGACTCAGATTCAGGAAGGAACGAATATGGCCACACGGATGTTGATGGAGATGCCTTTGGCGGAGAGTCTCTCGACGCTGGTGGAACGCTGCCAGCAGGTCTCCTACCGGGACGAGTTTTTTACCCAGATATACCCTCAATTGCAGCGCCTCGTGGTGCATGACAAGTTTGCCTGCGGCATTGTCAGCATGCGCGACTCCCGGGTGCTGGAGTATATCCACGTTGATTTTCCCTTCCCGCTGCTGGAGTCGCTCGGGGTCGCCGGCGAACCGCCTTGTCCCTTTTTTCACCTCTGGAAGCGGGCCCTGCAACCGGTGCTGTTCAGTCTCACGGACTCGGATCCGGAGACCGTACTGGATCTGGCGCAGCCCTGGGTGCCCATCTACCGGCGCCTGGGATTGCGCAATCTTGCGGCGCATGGGGTGCTCGATGTCTCGCAGCAGGCAGCCTCCTACTTTGGATTTTCACGCCGGGAAAGCTGGACCGACCAGGATATCGCGCGCCTGAAAATGGTGGTGCCCCATCTGCATTGCGCACTGTCGCGTCTGGCGTTCCGCAGTCAGGCGGGAAGTGTGGATGCCCAGGCTGGCGCCATCCTTTCCGTGCGCGAACGCGAGGTCTTGGGTTGGATCTGTTTGGGTAAATCCAATCTCGAAATCGCCACCTTGCTGGGCATCAGTTTCTGGACGGTGAAGATTCACGTCAGCAATCTGTTGCGCAAGCTCGGGGTGGCCAACCGCAGCCAGGCGGTGGCGCGGGCCGCCGCCCTGGATCTGGTCTCCCCCGACACCCTGCAGCGGAAGCGCCATGCCGCTGCCGGGGGCTACGACACCAGCGAGAATCTATTTATAAAGCAGCCAGTTGGCTCACGATAACCCGATCGGGTTATTGCCCCGCTCAGCCGCCGCCCTAGAGTGCGCAGGGCGTGGCACGAGCTGCCCAGAGAGTGCCCGGCCGCGCGTAGCGCAACGATCAAACCTGCCGGGGATTGCACATGGACGCACCAGCACATTCGGACGTACAGAACGGCGCGTACCGCGCCACCTCCTTTCCTGAGCTGCTGCAGTATCGGGCGGCGCACACGCCGGACAAACTCGCGTGCCTGTTCCTGCGTGATGGTGAGGAGGAGGGCGACCGGCTCACCTATGCGCAGCTCGATGCCCGGGCGCGCGCCATCGCCTCGACGCTGCAGTCGCTCGAGCTGGAGGGGGAGCGGGTGCTGCTGGTCTACCCGTCGGGGGTGGAGTACATCGCGGCGTTCCTCGGGTGTCTGTATGCCCGCGTGGTGGCCATTCCGGCCTACCCCCCGGGGGCCAACATGCACGCCTCGCGACTTCAACGGGTGATGGCTGATGCGCAGGCCGACACAGTGCTGACCAGCGCCGACCAGATTTCCGTGCTGGAGACAAGGTTGAACGGCGAGGGGGCGGAGCAGCCGCTGCGTTTCCTCGCCTCGGATGCCATGAACGACGATCGCGGATGGCGGCTGCCACCACTTGACCGCGAAACGCTGGCCTACCTGCAGTACACCTCGGGCTCGACCGGCAGTCCCAAGGGGGTGATGGTCAGCCACGGGAATCTGCTGCACAACTGCCAACTCTACGCGCAAGCCAGTGGCCAGGGGGACGAAGCGGTCTATGTGAGCTGGCTGCCGCTGTTCCATGACCTGGGGCTCATCATGGGCGCGCTGCAACCGCTCTACCTGGGCGGCACCACGATCCTGATGCCTTCGGTCAGCTTCATCCAAAAGCCGCTGCGCTGGCTGGCGGCAATCTCCCGCTATCGGGGCACCACCAGTTGCGGCCCCAACTTCGGGTATGCCCACTGCGTCAACCAGATTGCGCCGGACCAGTGTCGGGGGCTGGATCTCTCCAGTTGGACGGTGGCCCTCAACGGCGCCGAACCGGTGCACGCGGACACTCTCCACGAGTTCAGCGGGCGTTTCGGGGAGTTCGGATTCCAGGCCGAATCCTTTTTTCCGGCCTACGGTATGGCGGAAACCACCCTCATCGCCACCTGCGGGCGCAGCGGCCGCCGACCGGTCCTGTTTGATGCCGACACCGAAGCGCTGGAACAGGGCCGGCTCTGTGTCGCGGAGGAAGGCGGAGGACGTCTGCTGGTCAGTTGCGGCCACAGTTGGCTGGAGCAGGAGGTGCGGGTGGTGGACCCCCAGAGCGGCGAGGCGTGCGCCGATGGCACCATCGGCGAGATCTGGGTGTCGGGTGGCAGTGTCACCCAGGGTTACTGGCAGCGTCCCGAGGAGACCCGGGAAACCTTCCAGGCAACCATCCACGGGGAGGGGGATAAACGCTATCTGCGCACCGGCGATCTGGGCGTCTACCGCGAAGGGGAGATCTACATTGCCGGACGCCTCAAGGATCTGATCATTATCCGCGGCGCCAATCACTATCCGCAGGATATCGAGCACACCGTCGAGCAGTGTGACCCCGATCTGCGTCCGGGCTGTGGTGCCGCGTTCTCGGTCACCACCCGGGAGGGCGAAGCGCTGGTGGTGGTCTACGAGGTGAAGCGGGACCGGCGCAAGCAGATTGATCCGGAGACGGCCATCCGTCATGTGCGCGAGGCGGTGGCCGCGGAACATGGTATCGAGCCGCACGCCGTGGTGTTGCTCCAGCCGGCCAGTGTGCCCAAGACCTCCAGCGGGAAAATCCAGCGCAGCGCCTGCCGCGCCGCCTATCTGGAAGATCAACTCAAGGTGTTCGCCGCGTGGGCGGCTCCGGCGCGCCAGGATCCGGCCGTCCGGCCCGATCCGAAATCGGCATCCCTGGCCGCGGCAATCAGCAACTGGCTGGTGGCGCGGTTTGCCCAGATGACGGGTATCCCGGAATCGCAGATCAGCACCACGGCGCCGTTCGCCCAGTTCGGCCTCGATTCGGTGGCGGCGGTGCGCATGACCGGGCAGCTTGCCGAGTGGCTGGGGCGTGATCTGAGCCCCACGCTGATCTACGACTATCCCAACATCACCATGCTCGCCCAGCAGTTGGGCAGCGCGGAGCACGGGGGCGCCACGGCCGCGTCCGGGGTAGCGGGGCGCACACCGGTGGAGCCCATTGCGATCGTGGGCTATGGGTGCCGCCTGCCCGGCGCCGATACGCCGGAGGCGCTCTGGGAACTGCTCAGTGAGGGTGGCGATGGCATCGGTAGCGTGCCTTCCGGGCGTTGGGACAGTGAAAAGCTGCACGAGCCGGGTCCGGGCGCACCCGGGAAAATCAACAACACCCGGGGCGGATTTCTGTCCCAGGTGGATCAGTTTGACGCCGGATTTTTCGGCATCGCGCCGCGCGAGGCGCAAAGCATGGATCCGCAGCAACGGCTGCTTCTGGAGGTTACCTGGGAGGCGCTGGAACGTGCCGGCATAGCCGCCGACCGCATTGAGGGGAGCAACACGGGCGCCTTCATCGGCATCTGCAACCAGGATTACGCCATGCTGCGCAGCGGCCGGTACGACGCCCTGGACGCCTACTGCGGTACGGGAGGCGCGCCGAGCATCGCCGCCAACCGGCTCTCGTATGTGCTCGATCTGCGGGGACCCAGCGTGGCCGTGGATACGGCCTGTTCCTCGTCGCTGGTGGCCATTCATCAGGCGTGCCAGAGTTTGCGTGGTGGGGAGTGTGACCTGGCGCTGGCCGGTGGCGTCAACCTGCTGCTGGTTCCCGACCTGAGCATTGTCTTTTCCCAGGCCCGCATGCTGGCGCCCGACGGCACCTGCAAAACCTTCGATGCCGCAGCCGATGGGTATGTGCGCAGCGAGGGGTGCGGGGTGGTGGTGCTGAAGCGGCTGGCCGACGCGCAACGGGATGGCGACCGGATCCTGGCCCTGATCCGGAGTTCGGCCGTCAACCAGGATGGGCGCAGCAACGGGTTGACCGCGCCCAACGGCGCGGCGCAACAGCGGGTGATCCGCGCCGCCCTGGACCAGGCGGGAGTGGCGCCCTCGGAAATCGGCTATGTGGAGGCGCATGGTACCGGTACCCCGCTGGGCGACCCCATTGAAGTGAACGCGCTGAAGGCGGTACTGCTCGACGGAAGGCGTCCCAATGAGACCTGCTGGATCGGATCGATCAAGGCCAACATCGGACACCTGGAGGCAGCCGCCGGCGTGGCCGGTGTGCTCAAGGTAGTGGAGATGCTGCGCCACTGGTACATCCCGCCCCAGCTGCATCTCAGCCGGCTCAACCCGCTGATCGAAATCGACCATACGCCACTCGCCATATCCGGCGTTCTGCAGCCGTGGACTCTGGCCGGCCGCAAACGACGCTATGCCGGGGTGAGCTCGTTCGGCTTTGGCGGCAGCAACGCGCATCTGGTTCTGGAAGAGCCGCCGCAGCGCCCGGCAGCGCGCGCCGGGACGGGGCTGCCACGCCTGCTTCCGCTCTCCGCCAGATCCGAGGCGGCATTGCGGCAGCTCGCCGCCGCCTATGCGGCGGATCTGGGCACGGCGGCGGCCGCCGATGTGCCCGACATCTGCCATACGGCGGCCATCGGTCGGACCCACTTTCCCCATCGTTTTGCCTGCGTTGCCGATACGGCGGCTGGATTGATCTCACGGCTCTCGGCCTACGCCGAAGGGCGTCCCGATGCCGCACTCCCGGCTGGTGCGCCCGCCCCGGACGCCACCCCGCCGCGAATCGCGTTTCTGTTCACCGGCCAGGGGGCTCAGTACGCCGGGATGGGGCAAGGCCTCTACACCACCTATCCCGTGTTTCAGGAAGCGGTGGACCGCTGCGACCGCCTGCTGCGGGAACGCTGCGGTCTGGAGCTGCTGCCCGTGCTGTTTGGCGATCGGCCGGAACTGATTCACCGCACCGCCTACACCCAGCCCGCCATGTTTGTGCTGCAGTACGCCCTGTGCGAACTCTGGCGCGCCTGGGGAGTGCGTCCCGATTGGGTGGCGGGTCACAGTATCGGCGAGTACGCGGCCGCCTGCTGCAGCGGCGTACTGGCGCTGCCAGATGCCCTGGAACTGATCACCCTGCGCGGCCGGCTGATGGAGGGGCTGCCCGATGGGGGAGGCATGTACTCCCTGGAAGGGGACGGGGCGACGATCGCCGGGCTGGTTGCCGAAGCGTCCGGCGTGGTCGATATTGCGGCGGAAAACGGTCCCCGCCACCGGGTGATCGCCGGCGATCTGGATGCGCTGTCATCGTGCGTGGCTGAAGCGGAACGGCAGGGCATCAAGTGCAAACGGCTACAGGTGTCACACGCTTTTCACTCATCGCTGATGGAACCCATGCTGGAGACGTTTCGGCGAGCCGCCCATTCCGTCACCTTCCAGGACCCGCAAACGGGATTTGTCTCCAGCGTGACCGGCAGGGAGGAGTCCCACGCCCTCTCCCGCGCGGACTATTGGGTTGACCAGGTTCGGCGGCCGGTGCGGTTTGCGGCGGCACTGGAAACGCTCCAGGCTCAGGGTGCACAGCTGCTGATCGAAATCGGACCGGCCACCACGCTGCTGGGTCTTGCCGCCGCGCTGTTGCCCGCGGCGCAGCGCCTGCCTAGTCTGCGCAGCGGGTCGCGGGATGCCGCGCAGATGCTTGAGAGCCTCGCCGCGCTCTATATGCGCGGCCTCGATCCGGTCTGGAGCCAGGTGAATATCGGAACAGGCTACCGCCGGGTGGCGTTACCCACCTATCCCTTTGAGCGCCGTCGCTACTGGTACGACGAGCGGATGAGTTTCCCCGCGGGCCAGCCGGGGGCGGGCGCGACGGGGTTTGGCAAACCAACGGGTCACCCGCTTCTGGGCGCCCGGATGGGGTTGGCGGGCACCCGGGAACTGCGTTTTGTTGCGGATCCCCATCAGCCGCAGCTCCACTATCTGGCCGACCACCAGGTGGGTGGTCAGGCGATTTTGCCGGCAGCCGCGGTGGTGGAAATGGCCATCGCCGCCGCCCGCGAATGGGGTATCGAAACGCCGTGCATTGCAGCGCTCGATTTGCTCCGCCCGGTGCTCCTGGATGACACGCAGCCGGTGGAGTTGCAGATCGTGCTCTCCCCAACCGATGCCGGAGAGCTGCATTTCGGACTGTACACACAGGCTCGCAGTGTGCAGTCAGGCGACTCCTGGACGCAGCACGCCACGGGACGGATCGCGCCATGGGTGGCGTCCGGGGAGACCTTCGCTGCCGCACCATCGGAGCGGCAGGGTGCGGAATCGATAGACCCCGACCGGTTCTATGCGCGGCTCGAGGGGCTCGGGCTGGGGTACGGGCCGGCGTTCCGCGGCATCACCCAACTGACCCGCGAGGGTTCCCGGGCCAGCGGTGTCATCACCCTGCCTGCCGGAACCGATACCCTGGCGGACCGCTATGCGTTGCATCCTGCGCTGCTCGATGCCGCCCTCCAGGTGGCAGGCGCCGTGCTGCCGGAATCCGAACTCGCCCCTGATTCGCTGCTCATGCCGGTGGCCATTGGCGAGGTTCGGTATCACCGTCCGGCCGGCAGCGAGGTGCGCTGTGAGGCCCGGCTCGCTGCCACGCGGCCGGAAGGTCAGCGGGGCTGGCAGGTGGACCTGACCGTGACCGGCAGCGCAGGTGACCTGGTGGCCGAACTGAACGGACTGCACCTGCAGCCGGTGGCGACCGGCACTCGGCCGCACACCGTACTGTCGCCGGAGGCGCAGCTCGTCTATCTGCCCTGCTGGCGACCGCTGGATCCGGCGGCCCGACAACCGGGCGCGCGCCCGGGTAGCGGTCTCCGGTTGCTCTTGTGTGACGATCCGGCCCTCACCCGGCATCTGCAGCGGCGCCTCGGCGCGCTGGGGCAGCATAGCCTGGTGGTGAGCCGGGGCAGCAGTTTCCGGCGCAAGGCAAAGCAGCACTACGAAATCGACTACCGCAATCCGGGCGACTATCAGCGGCTGTTCGGTGTGCGGGGACCGGCCAGAGACGTGGTGTTGGTGCTGGATCTGCGTGCGCTGACGCTTGGCGACACGGCGGATCGCGACTGGACGATCGGACAGTTGGAAGCCGATCTGGATCGATTGAACGGTGATGCCCTCGGCCTGCTGCAGGCGCTGGAGAAGTTGCCGGAGCCGCCTGCCCTGGTGCTGGCAACGCGCGGTGCGGTGGCCGTTGACGACCAAGCCGGTGACCGGTGCGATTTTCGCCAGGCGGCGCTGCATGGTTTGCTGCAGAGTGTTGCCGCCGAACACCCGGAGTGGGACCTCACGCTGCTGGATCTCGATCCGGCCTGTGAGTCCGTCGATGCCGACTGCAGCGCACTGCTCGCAGATCTGGCCTCCGGCGGCGCGCTGCACCGAATCGCCTGGCGGCGGCAACAGCCCTATGTCGATCATCTGGACCGCTATGGGATGGCCGATGATCCGACCGTCAATTCTCCGTTCAAACCGGACGCCAGCTACCTGATCACGGGTGGGCTTGGAGGCTTGGGTTTGCGTATAGCCGAACGTGCGGCACGGTGTGGGGCGCGCAGTCTGTTGCTGCTTGGACGTCGGGGCCCCACCGCCGATGCCGCCGCGCGCATTCAACGCCTGGAAGCGGCAGGCGTGCAGGTTACCGTGGGCCAGGTGGATGTGGCCGACGCCGATGCCCTCGGGGCTTTTCTGGCCAGGCTGAACGGCTCGTTGCCGCCACTGCGGGGGGTGATTCATACCGCCGGAGCGGTGGACGACGCGCTGCTTGCCGACCAGCACTCCGACCGGTTTGGCACGGCGATGAAGCCGAAGGTGAGCGGCGCGTGGAACCTGCATCGGTGTACGGCCGACAGGGACCTCGACCTGTTCGTGCTCTACTCCTCGGCGGCATCCCTGATCGGTTCGGCGGGGCAGGCCAACTATGCGGCGGCCAACGCCTGCCTGGATGCCCTCGCCCATGCGCGGCGCGCCGCCGGGCTGCCCGCGCTGAGCGTCAATTGGGGGCCCTGGGCGGAGACCGGTATGGCCCAACGATTGGGTCTGCTGGATCACCTGGCCGCCGCCGGGATTCCGCCGCTGGCACCCGATGAGGCCCTCGATGTCCTGGAACGACTGCTTGGTCAGGCGCCACCCCAGGTTGCCGTGATGCGCGTGGATTGGCCCACCTTCATCCGCCAGCGCGGGTGGCAGGATCCCCCGCAGCGGTATGCCACAGTGCACAGCGGACCGGTGCCGGATCAGTCGCCCATTACCGGCAGCACGGAATTCAACGAACGGTTGCGCCACCTGCCGCAGCAGGAGGGGCAGGCGATCCTGGTGGACTATCTCCACCGCAGTGCCGGACAGCTCCTGCGCCTGGATGGCGGGCAGTTGGATGAACTGCTCTCGCAGTCGGGCAACTTCCGGCTCAACGAACTCGGCTTCGATTCGCTCATGGGCGTGGAGCTGCGCAACCGCGTGATGGGTGATTTTGGTGTCGATGTGCCCATCCACCACTTTATCGGCGGCGCCACGGTGGTCGAGATTGCCCAGCTGATTCACCAGGAACAGTCGCTGCGCCATCTCCTGATGGGCGACGGGGATACGGCCCAGGTGTCGGGTGAGATGGAAGTGGTGACACTCTGATTGCAGCCGCGCGCCGTGGATCCGGATTTGTGCTGCGGTCGCCAAATGGTGTCCGGTCCCGCCGCCTGGCAATCGGTAATGCAGGCGGCGGGAACGAGTCTGTCGCACAGCGGTGAGTCGCATCGGAAATTTCCTGATGGAGATACCGTCCAGGCACGTTAGCCCGATCGGGTTATTGTTGCCCGTCGCTGGCCGCACCTATGCTGCCTGCTGTCGAAAATCGCGCGTCCGGACAGATTGAACCGGACGCATCAGGAAGCCAGTGAACAGGTGCAGGGAGCACGTCGGAATTCATGTCCACCACCAATTCCAACGCCCGCGAGCGAGTCGCGAATTCTGTGGCCGCCGAACTTTCCGGGATCACCTTTGACGGGTTGCTGGGCGAGCTGACCCGGCGCGGCATATCGCTGAAAGCGCAGGCCGGGCAGATCACCGTCAACGCGCCGAAGGGCAGTCTGGATGAGGCGCTGCGCAACCAGATCGCGCACTACAAGAGTGAATTTCTCGCGCGCCTTTCGGGTGGCGCCAAGGTGGAATCCGAAGTGGTGGTGCCCAGCATCACGCCGCACCCGGAAGCGTGGTTCGAACCCTTCCCGTTTTCCGATCTTCAGGTGGGATTCTATTTGGGCGGCAGCGAGTCCATGGAGTACCACGTCCGGCCCCACTACTACCTGGAGATTGATTACGAGGTGCTGGATGTAGAACGCTATACAGCGGCCTGGAACCGGGCGCTCGCGCATCACCAGGCGAGTCTGCCGTTGGTGACTGCCGACCTGAATCTGCAGGTGCCGCGTGCCCCGGCTCCCATCCGGATAGCGGTCAGCGACCTGCGCCACCGGTCGCAGGACGAGGTGGATGCGGAGATCCGGCGGGTGCGCGGGCGCATGGAGCGTGCCGAACTGCCACTCGACCGCTGGCCCTGGTTTGACTGGCACATCACACGTTACGGCACCACCGGCGCCCGGGTGCATTTCAACAGCAACAACTTTTTCAGTGACGGCTACGGGACCCAGCAGCTGCTGGCGCTGGTGGATCGTCTCTACGCTCAACCCGACCTGCAACTGCCGCCCCTGGATCTGAGTTTCCGCGACTGCGTGCTGGCGCTGCAGCGCCTGGAGGAGTCGTCGCTCGGGCAGAAATCGCTGGCCTACTGGCGTTCGCGGATACCGCATCTGCCTGCGCCGCCGCCGTTGCCTCAGGTGACGGGCATGGATCCTTGCAGCCGCTCGCATCTGGTGCGTCGGTCAAGGTTGCTGGATGCCGGTATCTGGTCGGATTTCAAGGCGGCGGCCGGTCGCCACGGGCTGACCCCCACCAGCGCCATCTATGCCGTCTATGCCGAAGTCATGGCCCGGTGGAGCGGCAGTCGCCACTTTCTGCTCAACAACATGGTGACCCACCGATTTCCGATGCACCCGCGGATCAAGGAGGTGATCGGCAATTTTGCTTCGCTGTACCCGCTGGAGGTGGACTGGCGCGGCGAAATGCCGTTCGCGCAGCGGGCGCAGCGTCTGCAGGAGCAGCTGTTCCGAGATCTGGACCATGTCTACTGCAGCAGCATGCGGGTGCTTCAGGAACTCAATCAGGCCCAGGGCACTCCGGGCCGGGCGCCCTGTCCCCACGTCATCGGCAGCGGACTGTTCATGGAGTCATGGGAGGAGCATGCCTACTCCTGCCTGGAGACTTCGCAAACCCAGCTTGATCATCAGTTTTGGGAGCTGGACGATGGCCGCTACCTCGCGGTGTGGGATCTGCTGGAGGAGTTTTTCCCGGCAGGTTTCATCGATGCCATGTGGCAGGCCTACCTGGAACTGATCGAACGGCTGGCGGAAACCCCCGCTGTCTGGTCGCAACCCTATCCGGCTGTGATTCCGGCAGCGCAACAGGCGGTGCGCGACGGCTTGCTCGAGACGGACGATCTGGAGACGGATCACACGCTCGATTGGCTGCTGGCCCGGGCCGCCGCCTTCCGGCCGGACCATCCTGCGGTGATTACGCCGCAGCGGGTGATCGACTACGCCACGCTGCAGCGCCACGCCTGCGTCATTGCCGGTTGCCTGCAGCGGGAGGGTGTCCGGCCCGGTGCCCTGGTTGCTGTGGTCATGCACAAAGGTTGGGAACAGGTGGTTGCCGTCAGCGGCATTCTCGCCGCCGGCGCAGCCTATGTCCCGGTGGATCCCGAAGTGCCGCGCGACAGGCTGCACCATATTCTGGCCGATGCCGAAGCGCAGGCTGTACTCACCCAACCGTCACTGGACCCCCTGCTGGAGTGGCCAGACGGATTGCCGCGCCTGGTTGTGGATGACAATCTGTTGGCGGCGCACCGGCCGATGGCGGCAGTCACCGGTCGCGGTCCCGATGAGCTCGCCTACCTGATCTATACCTCAGGCTCCACCGGAGTGCCCAAGGGAGTGATGATCACGCATCGGGGGGCGCTCAATACGGTGCGTGATATCAATCGGCGTTATGGAATCACTGCCGAAGACCGACTCTTCGGCATCTCCTCACTCAGTTTTGATCTGTCGGTTTACGATCTCTTCGGCGCGTTCGCTGCCGGAGCCACGCTGGTTCTGCCCGCCGCCGAGGCGCTCCGCGATCCGGGCCACTGGCTGGAGAGCATGCAACGAAACGCCGTGACCCTGTGGAATTCGGCTCCCGCATTGATGCAACTGCTGACCGACGCCGCCACGCCGGGCACGCGATTGCCGGCTTTGCGTACCGTCATGCTGAGCGGCGACTGGATTCCGGTCACCCTGCCCGGGCGAATTCGCAGCCTGGCGCCCGAGACGAGAGTGTTCAGTCTGGGCGGCGCAACGGAGGCAGCCATCTGGTCGATCCACTATCCGATCGGACAGGTAGATCCCGCCTGGCAGAGCATTCCCTACGGCACACCGCTGACCAACCAGTGCTGGCACGTACTCGATGCCGATGGCAACGCCTGCCCCGATTGGGTCACTGGCGAGCTCTACATCGGTGGCGCCGGGGTCGCGCCCGGTTATTGGCGGGATGCACAAAAAACGGAGCACAGCTTCGTGGTGGTACCACGACTTGACGCCCGCCTCTACCGGACCGGCGATTTGGGCCGCTATCTGCCGGATGGAAACATCGAATTTCTTGGCCGCCGTGATTTTCAGGTCAAGGTGCAGGGGCATCGCATTGAATTGGGCGAGATAGAAGCGGCGCTGCTGCGACACCCGCAGGTGGAGGCGGCGGTGGCGAGCGTGCAGCAGGTGGGAGCGGACGGCCGCGCGCTGGTTGCCCACGTCGTCACCCGGCGGCCCGGGGCCGTGGCGATGAGCGAACTGCGCGAACAGCTGGCAGCCTGGCTGCCGCAGTACATGGTGCCGGTGATGATCAGCGAACTGACCGGGCTGCCATTAACCGCCAACGGCAAAGTGGATCGCAAGGCGTTGCCCCATCACGCCGGCGGGGTGGGGGCGGGCACCACCGCCCGGGTGGCGCCGCGCGATGCCGTGGAGCGCGCGCTCGCCGCCCTCTGGTGTGAATTGCTGGGTCTGGAGGAGATCGGCATTGGCGACGATTTCTTCGCCCTGGGTGGTCAGTCGTTTACCGCCATCCGCATGCTGGCGCGGGTGGCGGAACGCTTTGGGCGGCAATTGCCGCTGGCGGAGTTGCTGCACGGCCGCACCATTGAACATATGGCCCGTCTGCTGCGCGAGGCGGCGCCGGCTACCGGCTGGTCGCCGCTGGTGAAGCTCAGTGAGGGGCCAGGCACGCCCTGGTTTCTGGTGCACCCGGCCGGTGGCAGCGTTTTGGCCTATCGCGAACTGGCGCAGCGCCTGAGCAGCCCGTTATACGCGCTGCAGGCGCGCGGTCTGATGGGTGATGACGCACCGCTGGATGAGGTTGCCGGCATGGCCGACAGCTACCTGGCCGCGATTGAGGGCGTGCAGCCAACAGGTGCCGTGACACTCGGCGGTTGGTCTTCGGGTGGTCCCATTGCCTTTGAGATGGCGCGGCAGTTGGAAGCGCGCGGTCGCGATGTTGCCCGGGTGGTGCTGGTGGACGCACCCGCGCCGCTGCAGCATGAACCGGTGGATCTGTTCACCCTGCTGGCCTGGTTTCTCGAAGATCTGCATATGGATTTGCCGCTGGCGCGGCTCGATCCGCAAGCCTTGCGGGCAGTGCCCCGGTCGGCGCTTCTGGCTGGTGCGCTGCAGCAGGTGGCGGTTGGTGGACCGCCGCTCGATGCCACCGATCTGACGCCGGTGTGGGCGGTGTTCCAGGCCACCATTCGGGCTGTGCGCCACTACCACGCCCAGCCCATCAATGCACCGCTGGTGGTGCTTCGTGCCGCCGATCAGGTGGTGAGCGAATTCAATGATCATCCCGCGGTGGATGTCGACGACTGGGGTTGGCAGCCGTTTGCGCGGGGTGGCGTGGCGTGTCACCGCATTGCCGGAACCCATCACACCATGCTGCAGCCACCCGGTATCCAACAGATGGTTGATGTGCTGGAGCAGTACCTTGGGTAGGCCGGTTACCGGGGCGTGGCACCCAGTGCCGCGCTCGCCGACTTGAAAGACGGATCAATTCAGGAGAAGTTGATGAGCCAGGAGATGCTCGACAGGGAACAGCGCGTCGCCCCGGGGTTGGGTGACGGGGATCTGATGGCCCTGACCACGGAGTTGCATCGGTGCGGCATCCGGCTGTCGCTGGACGGCGAGCAGTTGGGCGTGCATGCGCCGGCGGGGACTTTGAGTCCTGAGTTGCGCGAACGCCTCACCCGGCACAAATCGGCACTGCTCGCGGTATTGCGTCGCGACGCCGAAGTCACGGTGGATGAATTGCCGGACCTGGAGATTCAGCCCGAGCGGTTGAGTGAGCCGTTTCCATTGACCGATGTCCAGCACGCCTACTGGGTGGGGCGCGACAGCGCGCTGGATATGGGCAGTGTGGCCACCCATCTCTATGTCGAGCTGGATTGCGAACGGCTCGATCTGGAACGTCTGCACGACGCCCTGCGGCGCATGATCGAGCGTCATCCCATGTTGCGTGCGGTGGTGGACAACGACGGTCGGCAGAGAATTCTAGGGACTGTGCCGCCCTATCAAATTGCGGTCGCCGACTGCCGCGCCGCGCAAGCGGCTGAGATCGAACGGGTGATCGATCAGGTGCGCAGTGATCTGTCCCATCAGGTTCTGGTCCCCGACCGTTGGCCACTGTTCGAAATTCGGACCACACTGTTGCCGGCGCAGCGTGTGCGCCTGCACGTGAGCCTGGATCTGCTGATCCTGGATGCCTGGAGTATTTTTCTCTTCTTCCGCGAGTGGTATCGCCTCTATGTGGAACCACAGTGCGCACTGCCGCCGCTCGGTCTGAGTTTCCGGGACTATGTACTGGCACTCAAACGGCAGGAGGATTCCCCGGGTTACCGGCAGGCTTATGACTATTGGATGGCGCGGGTGGACACCTTGCCCGAAGCGCCGCAGCTTCCGCTGCGCGAAGATCCGGCGGTACGCCGTTCCCCCCGCTTCCAGAGGCGCGAAATGCGCATCCCTAAGGACCGCTGGGAACGGCTCAAGGCCACTGCACGCAGTCATGGGCTCACCCCTTCCGGCGTCCTGCTCGCCGCCTACTCGGAGGTGCTTGCGCGCTGGAGTGCTGCACCCCACTTCACCCTCAACCTCACTGTTTCCAACCGCCTGCAGGTGCACCCGGATGTGAACGCGCTGCTGGGTGATTTCACGTCGGTGGTACTCCAGGAGGTGGACCGGCGCGACGCCACCCGCTCGTTCCGCGAATTTGCCGCTCAGCTCCAGCAGCAGTTCGCCCGGGATCTGCAATACCGGCAAGTGAGCGGTGGGGTGATCATGCGGGAGTGGGCCAAGCGGCGCGGCACTTCGCTGCAGGCCGCCATGCCGGTGGTCTTCAGCAGCGGACTGATCTGGACCGGCGACGAGGAGGTGGGTGACCTGGAGCAGTTCGGTCGCAAAGTCCACAGCATCAGCCAGACCTCTCAAGTGTGGCTGGACCACCATGTCATGGAGCTTCAGGGTGACCTTCATTTCGTCTGGGATGCAGCTGAGGCGGTGTTCGAACCGGGAGTCCTGGATGCGATGTTCGACGCCTACTGCGATTTCGTCGCGCGCTTGGCCGATGGCGATGCGGCGTGGGATGCCGCCGATCCGTTGACGCCACCGAAGAGTGTCCGGGAGCGCATGATCACCGCGGAAATTCAGAAACCGGAGCAGGCCGGTGGCCTGCTGCACCGTGGATTTGTCCGGCACGCGATGACCCATCCGGACGCCACGGCCGTGCTCAGTTCGGCACGCCGCATGACCTACGGTGAGTTGCTGGCGGAGAGCTGTGCGGTGGCTGAATGGTTGCGCGAAAGCGGCTGCACGGCTGAGGTGCCGGTGGCGGTCGTGATGCACAAGGGATGGGAGCAGGCGGTAGCCGTACTGGGGACGCTGCTCGCAGGGTGCGCCTATCTGCCGGTGGATGCGGATTTGCCGCCAAAGCGGCTGCAGGAGCTGTTGGAGATCGGCCAGGTCACCCACATCCTGACCCAGCCCGGCATCTTTCGCGGTCAGATCGACCTCCTCGGACGGGCGCTGCGCAATATTCTTCCCGGCACCCGTGCCGAACTTTCCAGTGATCTGGCCGAGTCGCTGCAACAGGCGGGTGATCGGCTGGCCTACGTGATATTCACCTCCGGGACCACCGGTGTACCGAAGGGCGTCATGATTGATCACGGCGCGGCGATGACCACCGTTACGCACATCAACGAGCACTTTGGGGTCGGACCCGACGACCGCGTGCTCGCAGTCTCTTCGCTCAGCTTTGATCTGTCAGTCTACGACCTGTTCGGCGTGCTCGGCGCCGGCGGTGCGCTGGTGATGCCCGACGCCAACCGGGTCACCGATGCCGCGCACTGGCAGGACCTGCTGCATGAACAAGGGGTCACCCTGTGGAATTCGGCGCCGCAACTGATGCGCATGCTGCTGGACAGCTACGGGTCCGCCGATGACCGGACCGCCCCGCTGCGGTTGGTGTTGCTCAGCGGCGATTTCATCGCCCCCGAGCTGCCGGCGGCCATCCACCAGCGCTATCCGGGGGCCCGTATGATCAGTCTTGGCGGCGCGACCGAGGCGGCGATCTGGTCCATCGCCCATGCCATCGCGCCGGACCATTCGCCCGACGAGCGGATTCCCTACGGCAAGGCGTTGCCCAACCAGAGTGTGAGTGTGCGCGATTCGGCATTGCGGATCTGTCCGGATCACGTCCAGGGCCGAATCTATATCGGTGGCAACGGACTCGCGCGCGGTTATTGGCGAGATGCCGAAAGGAGTGCCGAACGGTTCATCGTGCACCCACAGACCGGTGAACGCCTGTACCACACCGGGGACCTGGGCCGCTACGCCGCGGATGGATCGATCAGCATCCTCGGCCGTGACGACGGACAGGTGAAGATTCGTGGGCACCGGGTGGAGTTGGGGGAGATCGAATCCATCCTGGTTCGGCATCCCGAGGTGCACGAAGCAGTGGTGCTGGCGCTGCGCGACGGACGCCAGATTCAGCAGCTGGCGGCGTGTGTCGTCCCGGAAAGTGGGCGCAAATCCGCGCCCGCGGCCAACGAAGTGGCGGAGGAGGCGGCCCCCTACACCGCGCAGCCCATGGATCAGAAACTGCAACAGCACGTGGCAGAACACCTACCGGACTACATGATCCCCCGGCGCTGGCTGCTGCTCGACCGGATACCGCTCACCGCCAACGGCAAAGTGGACCATCGGGCCCTGCGGCGCCTGGCGGAGGAGGCGGCCGACGCCTCGGCAGGCGCGATGGTGAAACCGAGGGATGCAGCGGAGCAATCCATCTTGGACGCCTGGTCGCGGGTCATCGTCGACTGTGATATCGGCGTCGCGGACAACTTCTTCGAGTTGGGCGGTGACTCGGTGATGGCCACGCAACTGATTCGCGAGATCAACGAGCGGTTGCCGGGATTCGAACTCGAAATGCACGAGCTGTTCGAGAATCTCACCGTGGAGTCTCTGGCCCGTCTCTACCAGACGCGCCGGGGCGAACCGGGCACGATGCGTGCCGATGCGCATGCGCCGTCCCTGGACCGCGACGCCATGCTGGCCGATCTGGATGCCGCGCTGGCCAGCATCGCGTCGCTGCCCATGGCCTCCGAATCGGTGGCCGCTGCGGCCCCGCAGGAGATTTTGCTGACCGGCGGCACCGGCTGGGTGGGCGGCCACGTGCTGGCTGAACTGCTGCACCAAACCACAGCCCGGATTCACTGTCTGGTTCGCCGGCGCGCGGGAACCGAGTCGAAAACCCGTTTGCTGGAGACCCTGCGGGACTGGGGCATCGATGTGGATCCGGTGTGGCGGGAGCGGGTAGTGATCATTGAGGGTGATCTTGCGCAATCCCGGTTCGGCCTGGACCAGACCCGGTGGCAGGCGCTCGCCATGTCGATGGATGCCATTTTCCATCTCGGTGCCACAGTCAATGTGCTGGCGGCCTATGCGACGCACAGCGACACCAACGTGGCACCGCTGGTCTCTGTCATTCAGCTCGCCGGTGAACACCGCCGCAAACCGCTCTTTTTCACCTCGCCCATGACCGTCTGCCGCCGCTATAGATCCGGTCACCTGGAAATCCGCCACGACGAGTGCGCCGACGCTGATCCGGAAGGTCTGCTCACCGGCTATGCGCAGTCCAAGTGGGTGGCGGAACAGATGTTGATGGCGGCCACCAGGCGCGGGTTGCCGGTCAAGATCTACCGGACCTCGCATGCATTGCCGTCGGCGAGCACCGGACTGGGAAAACCCAATGACACCTACGGCAGCGTGCTGCAGGTGGCGCGGGAGGCAGGCGTGGTACCCGACTGGCAGGAATCGGGCATGCACGGCGTGCCCGTCGACATACTGGCCCGCCTGCTGGTGGAGAACGCGCTGCTGCGGGATGACCACCATGGGGTCGTGCATCTGGAAAACCGCAATCCGCTCAGTTTCCCCTCGCTGCTCAGCGAGCTGCTTAATGGTGATGTTGCCGCCGCTTCTCCGGTGCCGTTGAGTGAATGGAAAGTACGTTGCCTGGAAGCAGCGGGCAGGTTGTCCGGCGAAGGCGCAAGTCTGGCCCGCCTCCTGTTCGCCGAGCGCGAAAACGGAGCGTCCATTGAACACATGTTTGCCGCCCACCCGGTGGATACCGGCTACTTCGAGCGGTCCGGACAGGCACACAAGCTGACTGATCTGACGCCGCCTGAATATTGGTTGCATGTGGGGCGCGCCACCCGGTTGCGGCCGGCACCTGACACCCTTTGATCCACTTTTTCTGACAACCGGAAACTCTCTCGGAGGATTGCTATGTCTCAACCCAACACGGATCGTTTGCGCGCACTGCTGGCCCAGGGATGGACGCTGATGTTCATGGTCTTCACCGGCAACCTGATCATTGATCTCATCAAGAACGAAATTCGCGGCAACGGTCCCGAGTGGGCCCAGCATCTGGGGATGCCCGGCGTCAAGCTGCTGCTGGTGGTTATGGCCATATATGTGGTGATGCCGATGCTGATACGCACCTTCGATGCGCATCTTTTCCGGCTGTTCGTGGTCGTCATGAGCGTGCTGATGGGGCTGTTTGTCGGGGCCCACGAACTCTCTCACCTGGCTCCCAATGACAAACCGTTCGGCATCCTGCATACGCTGGATCTCACCCACCACCTGTTGGTGATCTGGGTGACGGTGACGGCCATCCGCTGGGTGCGCCTGGGCCAGCCGGCACACGCTGCGCCGGCCTCCGGGACGGCCACCAATCCGGCAGTCTGATGCAGGCTGCGGCAGTCCCAAAGTGGTGAATGGAGCAGAGGCGATGAGTGAACAGGAAGTGGGGCTCGACCAGCGTTTTGACGTGATGGTGGTCGGCGCTGGTTCGGCGGGCGCCGTGATCGCCAGCCGGCTGAGCGAAGATGCGGGCAGGCGGGTGCTGCTGGTGGAGGCCGGGCCCGATACGCCGCAGCACGGCAGAATGGGTGAGGCGGTCCGCAATGCCAACCAGCCGGTGGTGCTGCCCGGCATCAACTGGAACATTCTGGCAGCCATCAAACAACCGGTGGAAGCCGCCAAAAGACGGCCCGCCAGCCAGTTCGATTATGAAGGCGGCAAGGTGATCGGTGGTTCGTCGGCCGTCAACGCGACCCTCGCCATGCGCGGTACACCCGAAGATTACGATGCCTGGATCCCCGAGTGCGGTGATGGCTGGGGCTGGCAGCGGGTGTTGCCCTATTTTCGCGCTCTGGAGGACGATCCGCTGGGGCCGAGCGAACTGCACGGTCGCGGGGGGCCCATGCCGGTACGTCGAGAGCGGCGCGAGGAGTTGACCCAGTTGCAGAGCGGTCTGCTTGAGGCCGGGTTGGCGCTGGGATTTCCGGAGACAGAGGATCACAACGATCCGGCGACCACGGGCATTGGCATGTTCCCAAAAAACGTGCTGGATGGCCAGCGCATGACCACCGCCATCACCTACCTCGCGCCAGCCCGGCAGCGGCCCAACCTGACGGTCCAGCGGGATGTGTTTGTGCGCCGCCTGGTGTGGCGTTCGCCCGGTGTGTGCGATGGCATTGAGGCGGAGGTAGAGGGTGTGGCGCGAACCCTCCGGGCCGATCGGATTTTTCTGTGCGCTGGCGCCCTGAACTCACCGGCCCTGCTGCTGCGTTCAGGTATCGGTCAGCCTGATCGGTTGCAGGCGCACGGCATCCACGTGGAGGTGCCGCTGGCCGGAGTGGGTGAGAATCTGATGGACCATCCCGTGGTTGGTGTCTGGGGCATTCCCAAGCCCGACGCCTGTCAGGTGGGAGAACCGGCGCGCCAGACGCTGCTGCGCTACAGTTCCGGGCATACCCGATACGAAAACGACATGCATATCTGCACCATGGCGGGGCTGGATGTCGCACAGTTGTTTCCGGCACTGGCCAAAGAGACGCCCACCATCGCCGGGCTGCTTGCCTGTTTCAACAAATCCACTTCGGCCGGCCATGTCCGGCTCGTATCCGCCGATCCGCGCGAACATCCGGCGGTGTCCATCAACTGTCTCAACGACAAAAGCGATGTGCCGCCGCTGAAGGCCGGGGTGCGTCTGGCGTGGCAACTGCTGCAGCAGCCGGGTCTGAAGTCGCTGTTTGATCGGGTGCTGGCGTGGTCCGACGGCATGGTGAATTCAGACGTGGCCCTTGAGCAGGCGGTGGCGGCCTTTGTCCGCCCGGCGGCCCACCTGTGCGGCTCTGCGCGCATGGGGTTGTCACCGGATGCGGGCGCGGTGGTTGATCCGCATGGACGCGTGTACGGCGTGGAAAATCTGTGGGTGGCCGATGCCTCGGTGTTCCCCGTTCCCCCGAGTGCGCCGCCGCACCTGACGGTACTGATGGTGGCGGAAAAGCTGGCAGCCGAATTCCGGCAGAGTGTGCCGGTATGACCCTGCAATACCGGTTCGCGAAGTCGCAAATCACAGGATCGCTACGGCGTCTGGGTGGCACCAAGGCGGCCTCTCAGAGGTTGGTCTGTCTCCCCTGGGCCGGTGGAGGCGCCTCCGCCTACCGCCGTCTGTTGCCTCATCTGAACACTGATATTGAGCTGCTGGCGGTGCAATACGCGGGGCGTGAAGACCGGTTTCACGAACCGGCGCTGGATCGGATGGAACTGGTGGTCGCCCAGGTGGTTGAGGAGCTGTTGTGTTTGCCCCCGCTGCCACTGGTGCTGTTCGGTCACAGCATGGGCGCACTCGTGGCGTATGAAGTGGCGTTGGCGTTGAGTGTCCGCTCCTCCCGCCCGCCGCAGCTGTTGGTGGTGTCCGGGTCTGGCGCACCCGGGACCCGGGTGATCGGAGAGTCGGTTGCGGCAGATGCCGATGACGGAGAGTTTGTAGCCGAACTGGCACGCATGGGCGGCACACCGCCAACGCTGCTGGAGAACACACAGCTGATGCGCGCCCTGCTCCCGGCGCTGCGCGCGGACTATCGTTTGCTGGATCGATACAGCGCCCTGCCTCCGCGGCGGCTGAGCTGTCCGCTCGTGGTCTGTTGCGGTGACGGGGACGGTACGGTTTCCATGGAGAAGTTGGCCGCGTGGAGCGAGGTCACCAGCGGAGCTTGCCGCCACCGCTGGTTTACCGGAAACCATTTTTATCTGCTCAACAATCCTGGCGGCCTGGCGGGCTGCCTGAATGCATGGGTCCGCTCCCCCGGTGGACCGGGCGGCTGTGGTGATCGGGTCAGCCCGCACTAAGCGTGTTGTTGGAAACGATCGGCGCTGCACACCCCGTGTCGGGTCGATCAATGGAACATCTGAAATCAAGGGAGTTGTACACATGCTGCGAAATTCATTGCGAACTGTAACCCTGCTGCTGATTGGTGTGGCGATGCCCATGGCAGCGCACGCCCATTCGCAACACGAGGCGATGAGCCTGGGCAGTGGGTTCATGCATCCCATTCTCGGCCCGGACCATCTGTTGGCCATGCTCAGTGTGGGCATCGTGAGTGCGCTGATTGGTGGTGGCGCGATCTATTGGGTGCCATCGGCATTTGTGGCGTCCATGATCGTGGGCGCTGTGGCAGGCGTGTTGGGTGTCAGTCTGCCCTACGCTGAGTTCGGCATTGCGCTGTCGGTACTGCTGCTGGGCGTGGCCATTGCAACTCCGCGCCGGTTCCCGGTCATCGTGACGATGGTTGTCGTGGGACTCTTTGGCATGTTCCACGGCAACGCGCACGGGGTAGAGATGCCGATCGCCGCCATGCCCGCTTTTTACGGTTTGGGTTTTGTCATCAGTACCACGCTGATCCACATTGCCGGAGTGGCCATCGGCCTGGCCCCCTGGCTGCACCACCGGCAGCGGCTGCCCATGAGTGCGGCGGGCTTTGGAATTGCGGTGGCCGGGGCCCACTTCCTGTTTCAGGCGGTGGCGTAGTCCGGTGATGGACCTTGCTGCGCACGACGCCGCGCAGATTGCCGGCGAATACTGGGACGATATCGTCGTTGGTGCCGGGTCCGCAGGGGCCGTGGTGGCGGCGCGTCTGTCGGAAAATCCGGATCGCAGGGTACTGCTGTTGGAGGCGGGCAGTGACTACCGTGAACCGGCGCAGGTTCCCTCCGCCCTGCTGGATCCCAATATGGCGGTGCTCAATGGCCACAACTGGCACATCGAGGCGCAGGTGCGCAGGGATCACGGCCTGCAGGCGTTGCGTTCGGCCAGCAGCGCATTCCTGCATGCGGACACGGCGGATCGGGTACGCATGGCAAAGACGGTCATGCAGGGCACGTCGACAACCACCTTTGATTATTGTGTGGGCAAAGTGGTCGGGGGCTCCTCGGCCATCAACGGGGCTCTGGCCCTGCGCGGTATGCCTGAAGACTATGACGAGTGGGATGTGCCCTCCAGCGGGGAGTGGAACTGGCAGCGCCTGCAGCCGGGATTTCTGGCGCTTGAGGATGACGCCGATTTCGCGGGACCACACCACGGCAAAGGAGGGCCGCTACCCATTCGGCGGGAAGCCCAAGCGGATCTGGTATCGGTGCAAAAGGCTTTTCGCGACGCCTGCCTGGAGCAGGGCCACCCGGGTACCACGGATCACAATGATCCGGAATCCACGGGTGTGGGTGTAGTACCCAAGAATGTTCGCGACAAAATCCGGATCTCCACCGCCTGGGCCTATCTGGCAAACGCGCGCAGGCGTCCCAATTTTCAGCTGCTGGATCGCGTGCTGGTACATCGGCTCGAGTGGCGCGAGAGTGGTCACTGCGCCGGAGTGGCGGTCGAGCACAACGGTACGCGGCGGGTGCTACGCGCGGGGCGCGTGGTGCTGTGTGCGGGCGCCTTGAACACACCCGCACTGCTCATGCGTTCCGGGGTGGGTGATCCGCAGCATCTGCAGGCGCATGGCATAGCGGTACAGCTTCCGTTGCCGGGAGTCGGCAACAACCTGATGGACCACTCCGTGGTGGGCATCTGGGGTGTACCGAAAGCAGCTGCCTGCGTATTGGGTGAACCCACCCATCAGGTTCTGTTGCGTTACTCCTCCGATGGGTCCGCCACCCGTAACGATATGCAGATTCATGTGTCCGGAGGGATCGACACCTCGTTGGTGCCCGGCCTCAAATCAGTGCTGGGATCAACGCTGGGCATGGCCGTAACCGCCTGTGTCATGAAACCCCAGGCCCGGGGTACCGTACGCCTGCGCGCTGCGGGCGCGGATCTGCCGCCGCGGGTTGAGGTCAATTGCCTGGGTGAGGCGGCCGATCGCGAGCGGATGACCGATGGCGTGCGGCGGGCATGGGAGCTGATTCAGCATCCTTCCCTGAATGGCCTGATTGAGCGGCTGTTCGCCTGGAATACCGGAATTATGAATTCCCCAAAGGCGCTGGCGCGGGCGATTGACACCTTTGTTCGCCCGGGGTGGCATCCGGTCGGTACGGCGCGAATCGGTCTAGCCGACGATCCCCAGGCCGTGGTGGATGCCCAGGGAAAAGTGCACGGTACCGCCAATGTCTGGGTGGCTGACGCCTCCATCATGCCGACGATTCCGAGTGCGCCCACCAACCTTACCTGCGTGCTGATCGGTGAACGGGTGGCGGCCAATCTATGCTGACTCCCTGTGCTATGCGGCCGGGTGCATCCCGTTGCGGACAAACTCCTGAAAGCGATTGTCGATCTCATCCGCCGACAATCCGCTGTGCCCGTCAATCCACCAGACCAACAGTGCATAGCAGGCACCGGCGCAGAGCTGGATGGTGGCGCTGCGCACTGGACCCTTCGCGGGAAGGGGCGGGCGAAATGAATCCAGTTCATTCTCAACCAGATCAACAATCAATTTCTGCATCCGGGTCTGAACCATCAGACCGCTGCGTCGCCCGACCATGGCGCGGAATACGCGGCGATGATCCGCGGCATGCTGGAACAGCGGCAGGCTGAAATGAAAGCGTGCTGGTGTGGCGGTCTCCTGACTCTTGGCGCCAACCACATGGGTCCGCAATTCGCATTCGAGGGTTTCGAATCCATCGAGCAGCAACTGACTCTTGCCCGTGAAATGCGCATAGAAGGTGGATCGCCCGACATTGGCCCGGTCCAGAATCTCCTGAACACTGATCGATTCGAAGCCTTTTTCGGCAATCAGCGAAATAAGCGCCTGGCGGATACTGTCGCGGGTTCGAACGACGCGTCGATCCAGCGGTGTGATGGGCTTCGGCATCAGTTCTCCCGGTTTCCGAACAGCGTGGCACCAGATGTTCCAAAACGAACAGACTGTGCGTCGTGGTTCTGGAGGTGAGATCAATTATAGAACAACATGTTCAGTATCGAACAGGCAGTTCGATTGCTAACGACAGCTCCAGGAGGGGCTATGAACGAGGCGGGCCGCGGACCGACAGGTCGGAATCGAGGGAGTAGTGATGAGCCGTTCGACACAGTATTTCAGATGTCAGATTTATCTTTTGTGGGTGGCGTTGGGCCTGCTGGTTTCCGCGTCTGCACCGGTGGCCGCAAACACGGTGATCGCTGACATGATCGGAAACTGGGAGTCGGCGGAACCGTCCTTTGAAGTCCAGATTGAAAGTTGTGGTGAGGCGTTGTGTGGAACGGTGGTGCGCAGTACCCAGACACCCGGATCGGATGCGGCGCCGAAGGTGGGCTGGAAGCTGCTGAGCAGTTTCCAGACAACGGAAGAGAGTGAGTGGAGCGGTGAGATGCACAATTTCCGCAATGGCAAGAATTACCAGTGCGTGATGCGACTTATCTCGCCCAATGAGTTGTTGGTACGGCCATATGTGGGTTTGCGCCTGTTTGGCAAGGACCATATCTGGCGCCGGGTGAGCGAAGCGCCCCGGTAGGTGCAGGAAACTGCCCCGGGGCTGCAGAAATATCACCGGGGTGGCGGTGCGAATGGTGTAGGGATGGATTTCATCCCGGTACAAGGGAAACGGAGTTGTTCAATGAAAGTGTTTGTTGCATTGGCAGCGTTGCTGCTCCCGCTGTCGGTCTTTTCCAGTGAGATGAGCGGCGCGGAAATGGTGGCCGAAGCAGAGTTGATTCTGTGGGGGCGGACCATGCAGGGGGACTTCGACATGGTGGTCACGACGCCATCGTGGGAACGGAAACTCTCGCTGCGTGCCTGGATGGACCGTCCGAAGCTCTCCTTTCTGCGCATTCTGCAGCCGGCCAAGGAACGCGGAATTTCTTCGTTGCGGGTGGCCTCGGAAATGTGGAACTACATTCCAAAAATCGAACGTACCGTCAAGGTGCCGCCTTCAATGATGTTGCAGCCCTGGTTTGGCTCGGACTTTACCAACGATGATCTGGTCAAGGAGGGGAGTTTCGTGGAGGACTATCAGCACCAACTGCTGGGGGAACGGGAAGTCTCCGGTACCCCCACCTTTGCCGTTGAACTGCTGCCCAAACCGGAAGCAGCGGTGGTTTGGGGGAAGGTGATCTATTGCGTCCGGAAGAGCGATCTGGCGCCCCAGCTGATTGAGTATTTTGACGAACAGGGAGAGTTGGTCCGGCGCCTGGAATACAGTGATTTTCAGCAGGTGGGCGGTCGCGTGATCCCCACGACCTGGCAGATGATTCCGGCTGACAAGCCGGGCAAGAAAACCACGATTGTAGTCCGTCAGGTGGAGTACGACCAACCGATCGACAGTGAAATTTTCACCCGCCGTAATCTGGGACGCGCAATCGCGGCCAACCTATAACAGAGGAGACATTTCATGTACGCACAAAATGCCGCTTTAAATGTAGTACCCATGCAGGAATCGGCCGCGGTGCAGGTGGAACGGGTCAGCCGCGAATATGTGCAGGGCGGCGCCAGCATTCACGCCCTGAGGGAGGTCAGCCTGAAAATCCATCCGGGCGAATTCACCGCGCTGGTGGGGCCATCGGGTTCCGGCAAGACCACGTTGCTGAACATGATCGGTGCCCTGGATCTGCCCACCTCCGGAACGGTCAGTCTGGGGGGCGAGAATCTGGCCACCCTGTCCAAGGCGGCGCTGGCACAACTGCGTCTGCGCAAAATCGGGTTTGTGTTCCAGGACTACAGTCTGCTTCCGGTGCTGACGGCCGCAGAAAACGTGGAGTTTGTACTGCAGCTACAGGGCGTGAACCGCAAGGAGCGAAGGGTTCGCGCCATGTCTGCGCTGGCCGAACTCGGGCTGGCCGATTGCGGCAACCGGCTCCCGGCCCAGCTCTCCGGTGGCCAGCAGCAACGGGTGACCATTGCCCGTGCCATAGTCGGTGAGCCGCTGCTGATCCTGGCGGATGAGCCGACGGCCAATCTCGATTCCATCACCGGTACCGCGCTGCTGGACACCATGCAGGAGATCAACCACCGCCGTGGAACCACGTTTGTGTTTTCCACCCATGATTCCATGGTGATGCAACACGCACGCAGAATTGTCCGACTGCACGACGGTCGGTTGGTGGAGGACAGCGGCGCATGAAATTCGTCTCACTGGCCTGGCGCAATACACTGCGTAATCGACGCCGTGCCCTGCTTACGGTGAGTGCCATTGGCGCCGGCATTTGCTCCCTCGCCCTGGCATGGTCGCTATTTGATGGGGGTAACGCACAGATGGTCGACAACATGACCGTCAGTTACTCCGGATACGTCCAGGTGCACCGGACGGGGTACGAAGATGACCCAAGCCTGGACTATGTACTGCGGGCACCACCTGTCGACGAAGTGATTGCCGGTTTGCCACAGGTGGTTGCGTCGTCCGGCCGGCTTGAGGCGCGGGTGCTGATCAGTTCCGATGTCAACGCCAGGGGCATTATCCTCGCCGGCGTTGATCCGACACAGGAGCGCGGGGTAACCAATATTCACCAGCGACTGGTTGCCGGATCCTATCTGCAGCCTGGTGCGCTGGATTCCCTGATGCTGGGGGAATCGCTGGCCAAGACGTTGGCGGTCGGCGTCGGTGACGAGATCGCAGTGGTGACCCAGGGGATGTACGGATCTGTGGGCGCGGAGCGCTACCGGATCGCGGGTATCTATACCACCGGCAATGAAATGGTGGACAACATGCAGGCGTTCATCACTCTGGATGCCGCCCGACTGCTGCTGGGTGCCACCGATGAATTGACGTCAATTGCGTTGCGGCTGGAGCACCGCGACGGGGCGCACGCGGTGAAACTGAACCTGCAGGGTGCCCTTGGAGATCAGTACGAAGTTCTGGAATGGCGGGAACTGCTTCCTGCGGTCTCCCAATCCATGGATTTTCACGAGGCCGTGGCCATGGTGGTCATGGTATTTCTGTTTGGCATCGTGGCGCTGGGTGTGGCCAACACGGTGCTGATGTCGGTCGCCGAGCGTACCCGTGAGTTCGGCGTCATGCTCAGTCTGGGCGTGACTCCGCTTCAGCTGTTCCGCTCCATCCTCTACGAAGGCCTGTTCCTGGGGCTGTTGGGCCTGGTTTTGGGATTGCTGGTGGGTGGTGGTCTGGTGGGACATCTCGCGGCCAGTGGTATCCATTTCCGCGATGCATCGGGAATGATCGAAACCATGCAGAGCGGGCGCGGCGCGATCTATCCCACCCTGGCCTGGCCGCGTATTCTGCTGATGGCCTCGGGTATGTTCGCGGTGACGTTCCTGGCCAGTTTTTATCCGGCGATCCGCACGGCGCGCCTGATGCCTCTGGAGGCACTCCATGGACTGCTTGGGAAGCGCACAGCTGACCGGGGCGGTTCCGCAACCCGGCACGATCGTCTGCCGATGCTTCTGGAACTGGCCATGCGCAACCTCGGTCGCCAACCGGTGCGCACCAGGCTCACCATAGCGGCCGTCACCTTTTCACTGACCGCGTTTATTTTTCTCGGCAGCATCGCCATCGGCTACTACGCCCAGACCGTGACCAATGCCACCGGCACCCTCTCGGGCGATGCCCAGGTGATGCATCCCGGATTCAAGGATGAGATGAAGGCTTCATTGGGTTTTTCCGGTGATGAACTGCGCCGCCGGATTGCGGATCTGCCCGGCGTGGAGGCGGTGTCCCCCCGCGTCCAGAATCAGGCCATGATCGGCGTGGCCAACCGCTCCGAGCCGGTGCTGCTGATCGGCGTCGCGCCGGACCTGGAGCCCAAGGTGACCTACCTGGACCAGTCGGTGGTCGCCGGTCGATATCTGGCACCGGAGGATTCGCGCACCATCGTGATCGGCGTCAAGCTGGCTGAACTGCTGCGCATACAGCTGGGAAACAAGGTTGTGGTTACCGCACAGGATGCGCAGGGGAGACTCACCTCCGAAGCGCTGACAGTGGTGGGGCTTTTTGATACCGGCAGCCAGGGGCACGGCGTGGATCGGCTGGTCGGGTATATACCATTGGCCGGAGCGCAGCGGCTGCTCGACCTGGACGGTCGCGTGACCAATCTGGCGCTGCGGTTTGATGACCGTGAAGATGACGGGGTGTTGCTAATGGTCCGCCGGGTGGACGCTCTGCTTGGTGGATCGGAACTCACGGTGTTCTCGTGGCATGAATTGCTGCCGGAGGTGGTGCAGATGCGCACCCTCATCCGTCAGAGTCTTCTGTTTGTGCTGAGTATTGTCCTGGTGATGGTGGGGGTTGTAGCCGCCAACACCATATTCATGTCGGTGTTGGAGCGGACCCGGGAGTTCGGCATCATGCTGGCGCTGGGCAGTACGCCTGGACTGTTGAGCCGCCTGGTATTGCTGGAGTCGGCAGTGTTGGGTGTATTGGCCACCCTGTTGGGCATGCTGCTCGGTTCTCTGGTCGCGCTGGGTCACATGCCCGGTGGCGTGAGCATGAGTGCCCACGGTATGACCGCGGTACCGGGTGTGACCAACATCGTTCACCCGGAACTGACCGCCGCGGGCGTGCTTGGCCCGGCGTTCATTTTACCGCTGGTCATTCTCGTGGCCGCTTCACTGCCCGCGCTGCGCGCCGGGCGGTTGACCCCGGTAGACGCCATTCGTGCCGTATGAGTGTCACGCGGCAGATTTTGTTGACGACGGTGGCGGGCAGGCTGTCTTCATGCGTCCGGTAGCCAACCTGCGGCGGGCATCGCCCCCGCAGGTGGCCCTTGGCCTGCTGGGGGTGTGGATGAGTTGCCTGGCCGGCCAAGCGGAGGCGGCGGAATGGGGTGCCGGTGATGCAGACCACTGGCGCCTGGGCGGGTACCTAAAGACAGTGGTTGAATCCTCGCGCACGGCTGCGCCCGAGGAGCGTGCCTACGATCTTTCGCTCAGCCGCCTGCGCCTCAAACTCGACGGCGAGCTGAGCCAAAGTTTACGCCTGCGGGTGGAACACGACACGGAACTGCGTGCCGGCAGCTTTTTGGATACCCAGGTGTTTGGGGCCAGTAGCACGCTGTCCGACCAGCAATACGCATGGGGTGGGGATCAGTCCGTCCTCACCGAAGAGGAGTACGCCCTGTCCCAGCGCTTCTATCGCGCCTATCTGCGTGGGTCGTGGGGCGATATCGGCATGACCTTGGGCCGCCAGAGGATTGCCTTGGGCACCGGCAGATACTGGAGCGGGCTGGATCTGCTGAACCCAAACAATCCACAGCGCATCGAGTTGGACGAACGCATCGGTGTTGATGCGCTGCGTTTGGAACTCAAGTCCGGATATACCACCCGCTGGGTCTATCTGGCAGCGCCCGATCCGCTGCAGGTGGGCACCCGTCAGTTGGTGCAGTTTGGCACCAATGTCCATGAAATCGACGTGACGCTGAGCGGCGGCACACTGCGCAACGATCAACTCTATGGCGTCGACTTCGCGACCCAGGTGGGTGGCGCAGGTCTGCATGGTGAATGGGTCTACACGCTGGCCGACATCGGCGCCGACTATCAAAAATATCTGTTGGGCGCCGACTACGGTTTCATCAGCGGGCTGACGCTCTCGGCCGAAATTTTTCGCAGCACCCAGTCGGAATCCGATCTTGCCGCCACCGTCGCGGCCATTCCCGAACTGCCGTTTCTGTTGCCCATCGGCCGCTCGTACGCAGGTCTCGTGGCGTCCTACGAACCCGATCCGATTTACAGCATCAATCTCACCTGGTTACGGAATGGCGATGACGACAGTGAGTTTCGCGCGGCGACGGTGACCTACACCTTCACGGAATCGCTGGTGCTGGCAATGGGCGTACAGGCCGTGGAAGGTGATGATCAGAGTGATTACGGTCGCGGTCACTCGCTCTCCTATCTGTATCTGCAGTGGTATTTCTGATGGACCGGAGGCGCCACGTGCCACAACCGGATGCCCGGCCGCTACCGATCCGTGGCGGCGGCGAAATGCGCCGGCAGCCGGGGCGGTGGTTTCCGGCAGTGACGCTACAGCGGTGTCAGCGTGGCGGAGAGCCACGGTGATCACACCCTATCTCTCGCTTTGGGATCCGCCGCTCGATATGCCGCTGTTGCGTCGCGACGAGGTGCACGTATGGGTAGCCCGGCTTGACTGTGCGGAAGATGCCCTGCACCGGTTTCGTGGGTACCTGTCGACCGCGGAATCACGCCGGGCTGATCGGTTTTTGCACGTGACCCCGCGGCGCCGATTCATTGCCGCGCGAGGTCAGTTGCGCTGTCTGCTGGGCAGGTATCTGGGATGTGCTCCGGGACACCTGACCCTTTGCGAGGGGCGGTACGGCAAACCCTACCTGTGCGATCTGTTTTCCGTGCCGGTCAAACCCAGCTTTAATCTGACCCACTGTGGTGATCTGGCGCTCTATGCATTCAGCGCCGAGCGCGATGTGGGCATCGACCTGGAACGACACGACCGGTCCATCGACATCCTTGCGGCGGGCCGGTATTTCCTGACCCGCGCGGAGCAGAGTCGGCTCGATCTGCTACCGGAACCGGAACGCCAGCGGGCGTACCTGGAACATTGGGTCCGCAAGGAGGCGTACGTGAAGGTGCGTGGCCACGGCCTGCGCCTCGACCCCACTTCCTTTTCCGTGTCGGGTGACGGGGTTGGGCTGACGCATCCGCAACCGATCGCGCGGCTGGAGTCCCAGTCGCGCGTCTGGACGCTGGCGGATCTGGATGTGGGCAAAAGCCATGCGGCTTCGCTGGCGGTGGCGGGAGATGGCTGGCGTATTCTGACGGGAGACCGGGTGGTACGGAGTGACCGCCCCCGGAGGTTGTCCGTTGCCGGTTGGGCAGAGACTTCCACCGATCTCGAACGGGAGTTTTGACCGCAAATCGAGTGTTCAACAGGAGGTTGTTCCATGATCAGGCAATTGATTGGCGAGTTGAAGGAGTTGAAGAGCCGGGATCCGGCCATGCGGTCATGGTGGGATGCACTCACTTTCTATCCGGGCCTCCATGCCGTGTGGTGGTACCGGATTCACCGGCGCCTATGGTTGCGCGGATGGTATTGGCTGGCGCGCATGGTTGCCTATGTCGCGCGTGGTCTCACCGGCGTAGAAATCCATCCGGGAGCGACCATAGGGCGCCGCCTGTTCATCGATCACGGCATGGGCGTGGTGATAGGTGAAACCGCCGTCATTGGTGACGACTGCACGATCTATCACGGAGTGACGCTGGGCGGAACCAGCTGGCATGAGGGCAAACGTCACCCGACGCTGGGTAACCGGGTGGTGGTGGGTGCCGGGGCAAAAATCCTGGGTCCGATTGTGGTGGGCGATGATGCGCGGATCGGATCGAATGCCGTCGTGCTCAAGGAGGTGCCCGCCGGTGCCACCATGGTGGGCATTCCCGCGCGCCCGGTCTGTGCGTATGGCCAGCCGGTGTCCGAGGCACAGGGTTTCAGTGCCTATGGGCACTCGGGCGAGGTGGTGGATCCGCAGGCGTTGGCCATGCGCCTGCTGGAACGGCGGCTGACCCGGTTGGACAGCGAGCTGCACGCACTGAAGCTGGCCTGGTCGGTGGATGGGGGGGAAGTGATTCTGGATGGCGAGGTGGAGGATGAACCCGTGAGGCCATCCAACTGACACGCCTCATGGCGTGACGAGCCGCCCATGGTTTGCGCCTCCGCACAATTCAGGTCACCGGAATGCCGGATGGATCAGTGTGCGTGTGGCGCAACGTCTGGTGCGTGTCGGTGCGGTTCAGCAGCACGCGCTTTGGCCTCAGCCTGGACAATGCGGCTCTCCGATTCCAGGTACTCCAGCAGGTCACCAATCTCTTTGGGATTGAGGCGGAGATTGGGCATGGGAATTCGGTATTCGGCCAACAACGCAGTGGCGATTGGGTCCTTCGCGGCCAGCATGCGGTCCGGGGCGGCAAGCCACTCCTCCAGCCAGGTGCGCTCGCGGCGCAGCGTGACACCGGCCAAATCCGGCCCGACCTGCCGTTCGCGCGCGACCCGGCTGGTATTGCCGATGGTGTGACAGGCGGCGCACCGGGTACGAAAGAGGCTTTCGCCGGGTGTGATGTTGCGCAGTTCCGGTGCGCTGGCGTAGTCCTGTTCTTTCTTCCCCGGCTGTTCCCAGTTGTGCAGCGTATTGGCCAGTTCGCTGGCGAGAATGTAGGGGTTTTCAAACGGCGAGCGTTTCATCCAGCGACCGGTCTTCTGGTTGCCGATGATCAGGCTCAGATTGTGGTCATTGCTGTCTCCGCCCTGGATCTCGGCAATATACAGGCCCAGGCGCTGACGCAATTTGATGATGTCTTTCTGCTTGCCGGTAAGAAAGATCCAGCCTGGACCCACCTTGAATTTGTCGCGGTAGTTCTTCAGCACTTCTGCCGTATCGGTCACCGGGTCGATGGTGATGGAGTAGAAGAAAATGTCCTTTCCGACCCGGTCCCCCAGCAGGCGCTGAACGTTGAGCAGGCGGGCGGTCTCCAGCGGGCAGGAGTCGCCGCAACTGGTGTAGATGAAATTGATGGCAACCACCTTGTCCTTGATCAGATCGTCGAAAAACAGCACCGGCTGCCCATCCTGGGTCGTAAGCGCCACGTTGGGGAAGTAGTCCGATCCCCAGGTGGAGCCCGCGACCCGGGCAGCCGCTGCCGGCTCAATCCAAGACGCCAGGAGGGGGCATGCAAGCATCAAAACTGCGGCAACTTGCGCCCGGCGATTACGGATTGAAAATCTCATGGCACTGGCCTTTTTCGCTGTGAAGGCGCGCCCACGATGAGGCCACGGGCGCGCCATGCTCCAATCAGTTGTTGATCGCCTCGGAGGGTCCGAAGCCGTCACCACTGCGGAAGGTGGGCAGCGCTGCCGAGTCCACATACTCCACGCCATCCCAGGTGGGCAGCGGGGTAGGCATCAGCTTCACCTGTCCCGGGTGCTCGATGTCCCAACGCATCAGCATGGAGTGGTCTTCATGCTGGGTGTTGTGACAGTGCTCCATGTAGGTTCCGGCAAACTCGCGGAACTGGATCGCCATCTCCACGCTGGAGGTGCTGTCGTCCTGTGGACCGATGCGATAGACGTCCTTGCGAGCCCACCTTTCCCACTCCGGTGGCGCCTTGCCGCCGCGGCTGAGGATGATGCCCTCCTCAAAGTGGACATGCACCGGGTGGCTCCAGCCACCGCCGTTCTGGATGTGCCAGATCTCCAGCGTGCCTTCACCCGCGAAGCCCGGCTCGGTGGGTCCCTGGGCCAGCTGCGGGGCGGCACTGATGCGCCGCGGGTCCATGCTCAGGCCACTGCCGCCGTCGGTCTTGATGGTCCACGGCGCTTCGTCGGTGCCACTGGAGCGGCCGAAGACAAAGGTGCGGTGCAGGGCGCCGGCCAGCTTGGCCTGGTCATTGGCATCGGCATAGTGCAGCTTCAGCGGGATCATGGTTTTGCCGCCCGGCTCGTACGCTTTCGGATCCATGCTCAGATCCTGGCCGCTGTAGCTCGCCACGCGCAGCTCGAGGAACTTGCCCACGGCAGGGTCACCGTTGATCCAGCGGTCGGCGACGCCGTCATCGTCATCGTCACGGGTTTCAGCCCGGTACTTGCCGGAGAGCACATCAGCCAGCGGAATCTTGTCGCCGGTCACCTTGCCGGTGGTGTGCTCCAGCACGTTGACGAAGTAGATCTTGTCGCCCGGCTCGATGCCGTGTTTGCTGAAGTCCACGACGATGTCGTAGCGCTCGGCGATCGACTGGGTGGGCAGCATCCCCTTGTGCTCGTTCAGATCGCCGTCGTTGTCCAGGTCCAAGCTGCCGTCAAACGGTACCGTGTGCTCCAGGATATTGCCGTCGTTGGCGATCATGTGGAACGGCACGCGGTCGTAGGAGATATTGGAACCCTTCGGACCGGGTAGCTCACCTTTGAGGTCCTCGCGCTCCCGCACCAGGGCCAGCGTCACGTAGCGCGAGACCGAACCGTTGAGAATCCGGAAGCGGTACTTACGGGCCCGCACGTCCATGTAGGGGTGGTAGAGCCAGTTGGCGAGCAGCTGGTCACCCAGGAAGCCGTCCAGATTGAAGATGTTGAACCAGAGCTGGCCGCTCTGATCCCACGCCTTGTCGGCCACCAGCAGGTTGACGTCGTAGTCGCGGTTGCCCCAGCTCAGGTTGGAGCCGCTGGGGAAGCGCAGATTGACCCCGTCATCCAGGGCTTCGTTGCCGCGGTCCAGGGCGCTGTAGTAGTTCATCATCACTGCGTTGCCCTTGTAGACGTTCTGGGCAGTGAAATCGAGCATGTGGTCGTGGAACCAGTGGGTGCTCATGGTTTCACGCCAGTCGCCGCGGATGTTGATGCGCCCGCTGGCGTCGCACACCTTCGGATTGGGTTTGCCGTCGTTCACAAACAGGGTTTCACCCGGTACGCAGGGGAAGGCGGCGCGCGGATCCTCGGCCGTGGTGTTGATGGTGTCGTAACCCGCGAGCTGCATCGGCCAGCGATAGTCGTAGTACTGACCGGGGAAGAAGAAGGCGTTGGTGTAGCCGTCACTCTCGGCTGGTGAGTGGCCGTTGTGTTCGTGAGTGGAGATGGTGTGCAAGCCGAAGCCGGCGTTGGCCGACGGGTCGATCGGCAGCGCGTTGTAGTGGCGCATCAGGATCGGCTGCCCGTAGCGGGCCATCAGCAGTTTCGGCGGCAGAGTGCCATCGAAGGTCCACAGCGACTTGTGGTCCTGGATCGGCATGTCGGGGTGGAAACGGATGCCTATGCCGTTGGTGGTGCCGTCGCTGCCGGTGCCGCCTGTGGTGTTGTGGTAGAGCCCGCCGGGCCCGAACTCACCCACGGCGTAGTGGTGCATCTGGCGCGCATCGCGGAACCCGTAGTTCAGGTGGGAACCGGCCTGCGCCGTCTTGTAGAAGACCTCGGGGTAGAACTCGTTCCAGCGCTGGTGAGCCCAGCC
>JBNLBB010000009.1:0-37929 GCA_050302415.1 Gammaproteobacteria bacterium
CAAGCTGGATGAGCTCCGCAAAACCTGCACGCCGCGCATTGTCGCGGGCAATGCCAATCACCCGCCGGTCGATGTCGCTGCCCGCAAAGGTGCACGAACTGTTACGGGCCGCGCTGCGCGCCTCGTCTCGCGCGGTGCCCCAGATTTCCGGCTCGGCGTTGCGCCAGCGCTCCGCGCCGAACTGTGTGCGCAACAATCCGGGTGCCTGGTTGCGGGCGATCATCGCCCCCTCGATCAGAAAGGTGCCGGAACCGCAGCAGGGGTCCACCAGCGATTTGCCCGCGGCCGCCATCTCCGGCCACCCGGCACGCAGCAGCAGGGCCGCCGCCAGATTCTCCTTGAGCGGCGCCTCCCCGGCCTCCGTGCGATAGCCGCGCCGGTGCAGCGAATCACCGGAAACATCCAGCGCCAGGTGGGCGCGCTCACCCTGCAGATGCAGATTGATGCGCAGGTCCGGCTGCTCCCGCTCCACGCTGGGCCGCCGACCGGCGATCGCCACAAAGCGGTCCACCACGCCATCCTTGACCCGCTGCGCGGCGAAGCGGGTGTGGGCGACCGCCCGGGAGCGTCCGGCCACATCGACCAGCAGGGTGCCGTCCGAATCCAGATAGGTCTCCCAGGAAAACTCACGCGCCACGGTGTAGAGATCGTCGGGACTTTTCAGATCGAACTCCGTCAGCAGCAGCAGCACGCGATTGGCGATACGCGACCAGAGACAGACCCGAACGGCATCGGCCATTGATCCGGTAAACCCGACTCCACCCCGACGATAGGTGGCGGAGGCGATACCCAGTTCGCGCAGTTCCTGCTCCAGCAGGGGCTCGAAGCCCGCCGACGCGGTGACAAAAAATGATTGGCTCAAGTGGTTTCCAGGGGGTTAAAGGATGTCCAGCACCCGTTCCGGCGGCCGCCCGATGGCGGCCTGACCGTTGGCGATGACAATGGGTCGTTCGATCAGGATCGGATTGGCGATCATCGCATCGATGAGCGCGTCGTCGTCCAGGTCGGGGGCGTTCAACCCCAATTCCCGGTAGACCGCCTCGCCGGTGCGCATCAACTCGCGCGGTTTCATGCCCAACATGCGCAATACATCCACCAGTTCGGCGCGGGTGGGCGGTGCGTCCAGGTAGAGCACCTGCTCGGCATCCACACCCTCCTGCTCCAGCAGTGCCAGCGTGGCCCGCGATTTGGAACAACGGGGGTTATGAAAGATTTTGACCGCCATGGTGAGTTCCAATCTTGAAAATGGTAAAGAGGGGGCCATTGTAATGGTTGGCGCCCCTCCGATCAGCCAGAAACCGGATCAATCTGTTTATGGATCACAACATTCTCGACATTTCGGAACAGCAGTTCGAAACCACCGTGCTGCAGGCCCCGTACGACCGCCTGGTGGTGGTTGATTTCTGGGCGCCCTGGTGCGCCCCGTGCCGCACCCTCATACCCATCCTGGAACAGGTCGCCGCGGCCCACCGCGAGTCCCTGCTGCTGGTGAAGATCAATATTGATGAAAACCAGAAGCTGGCCGGCCAACTGCAGGTGCGCAGCGTCCCCACCGTCAAGCTCTTCCGCGCCGGCCAGTTGGTGGATGAGTTCATGGGCGCCCTGCCCCGCGCGGAGGTGGAGCGCTACGTGGCGCGCCATCTGCCGAAACCGGCCGATGCCCTGCGCCGTGAGGCGGCGGTTAGCATGCGGGAACAACAGGCCGGAGCAGCGGCCACCCTGCTGCGGCAGGCCCGGGAGCTGGAACCCGAAAACGGGGAAATCCGCCTGGAATTGGCGCAGGCGGAGGCCTTTCTGGGCAACCAGCAGGTGGCGCTCGAACTGCTCGCCACGCTGCCTCCGGCCCTGCGCCACGATGCGCGGGCAGAAGCGCTGGAGGCCGCCCTGAAACTGGCCCTGGAGGCCGATTCGGGGGTGGACCCGGAGGCGCTCGCCAAAAAGATTGAAGCGGACCCGGACAACCTGGACAACCGCTGGGCTCTGGCCCTGCATCAGGCCGCGGCCGGAAACTACGATTCGGGACTCACGCAACTGCTGGAGATCGTGAGCCGCCAGCGCGACTACCGCGATGGCGATGCGCGTCGCAAAATCCTGGAAATCTTCAAGGTCTGCCCCGACGACGGCGTGGTCCGTCACTATCGCCGGCGGCTGGCAAGCGCCCTGAACTGACGCCGCGACCGGGTGAAAGTTGCGGGGCTGTGACCCTGCTGATATGTTGTGCGGGCTCAGCCACAGGCCACTGCCACAACTATGTTCAACCGAATTTTTCGTTCCTCCGGTTCGGAGGGTGACGCGACTCGAAATCCTTTGCCAGGCGGTCTTTCGGACCCGTCGGAAATCGATCGCCTGACGGAGGCCGGAGAGTCACCGGAAATCCGCCAGGCCGCCATCCTCCGCTGCACCAATCCGGAGCTGCTGGGCAAACTCTCCGCCGCGCCCGGGGAGGAGTCCCGCGCAGCCCTGGACCGGCTGACCGAGCTGCTGGCGGGTGAACCCACGGAGAGCCTGTCTCTGGAACAGCTGCTCACCGCCGTCAACTGCCTGCAGCAGCAATCCGCCCTCTGCGCAGTAGCCACCCGCTCCAGCGTGACCGAGGTGCGGGTGGCCGCCGTGCGCCGGCTGACCGACCGCGAACAGCTTGCCCAGGTGCTGCGCAATGACCCCGCATTCAAGGTGAAATCATCGGCCGTGGAACAGCTGAGTTGCCCGGAGACACTGCGGCACCTGCTGACCGAAACCCGAAAGGATGACAAACGTCTGACCCGGGTCATCAAACAACGCCTGCAGGAACTGGAACAGTCGGTCGAGGCCGAGCAACGCATTCAGCAGAAACGGCTGGACCTCTGCCAACGCGCCGAAGCGGCGCAGATCGGAGAGTCTGACCTGGAACGGCGGATCAAGCAGTTTGAGTTCGAGTGGGGGGCTGTCGCCGGCGAACCCGACGCGGAACTGGCGGCAAGGTTTGAACGTGCCATCACCGCCCTGCGCCAGCTCTGTACGGCGCCGGCGCCCGGTGAAGAACAACTGGTTCCACCGGTGTTCCGCCAGTTGGCACTGCTGCGTCAGACCATTGAAAACGAATCGGAATCCCTGGATCTGGCCGCCATCCGCGAGCAGATGCGGGAGCTGCACCGGCAATGGCACGCGGCGCCGATCCCCGAACGCTGGCGCGAACCGTTCGTGCGCGACTACGAAATCAGTGATTCGCTGATCGGTCAGATCGAGATCCGCCGCCAGCGGATCAGGGCCCGACAGAAGGTGTGCCAACGCCTGCTGCAGGCGCTGAGCAGTGACAAGCCACCGACCTCCAGACAGATCGAACAGCTGGAACGGGACATTGCCCAGCTGCCGGCCGCTGAAGAGTTGCCGACGGCAGACCCTGCAGAGGAACCCGCCCAGCTGCTGGAACGCCTGCGCCAGCGCGTGGAGAGCGTGAACGCCAAACTCGATTCTGCAGCCCGCAAGCTGGGCGAATCCTGCGACCGCCTGGAACAGGAGCTTGATGCCGGAGAATTTGCCGAGGCCTTCAACAGCTTCCGCAAATTACAGCAACGGCTGGCCGATGAGCGTTCACTGCCCACCGGGGTGGTGGCGCCAATCAGGAAGCGGATGGCGAAAATCGCGCCACGGATTCACGAACTGCAGGAGTGGCGCCAGTGGGCCAACGTGCAGGAGCGCGGCATTCTGTGCCAGAAGGTGGCGGCTTTGATTGCAAGCGATCTCGACCCGGCCCGGCTGGCCACTGAAATACGCGCGGCGCGCGACGCTTGGCGGGATCTGGACCATCGCGAGGGCACCACCGGCCGGGAGTGGTGGGACAAGTTCAACGAGCTCTGCAACAAAGCCTACGAGCCCTGCCAGGCCCATTTTGATGCGCTGAACCAGGAGCGGGAGCACAACCTGCGGGTGCGTGAGCAGATCTGCACCGATTTCGAACTGCTGATGTCCGCTACCGACTGGGACGCGGTCGAAGATTGGCATGCCCTCTTTGAACGGGTGAAGAAGCTCAATCGCCGCTGGCAGTCGGCGGGACCCGTCGATCGGAAAAAGCGCAAAGGGGTCGAAAAGCGGTTCGCCCGATGCAGCAGCCAGGCCGAAACGGCATTGGCCGCCGAGCAGCAGCGGAATCATGCCGCCCGGGTTACCCTCATCGAGCAGCTTGAAGCGCTGCAGGGCGAGGAGCATCTCAACACCGCACTCAACGAACTGCGTCGCCTGCGGTCCGGTTGGCACACCACCGTACCGGGCAAGCGCAAGACCGAGCAGCAGCTCTGGAAGCGGTTCAAGGCGGCCTGCGACGCCGTCTATGCCCGTCAGAATGAGCGACAGGAGCGTCAGAAGGAGGAACAACGCCAGCTGGGCGCCGAAGCAGAGGCACTGATTGGCGAGCTGCAGGCGTTGACACCGGAGTCGGTGGACAATCTGGACGAGATCTCCCGCCAGGCCAATGCCCTGAAGCGCCGCTGGCAGGGATTGGGGCAGCGGCTACCGGCAGGAGCGGTCAAGCGCTTTCGCGAAGCCGAACAAGCCTTGCACGCAGCCATTTCCCAAATCAGGAACCGCGCCCGGGAGGCCGAACTGGAACAGCTCCGCAGTGCTGCGGGGCTCTGCGTACAGGCCGAATCCCGGGCCATGGGCTGGGGCGACGAATACAGCCAACTGCCCGATTTCGATACCCTGCACCTGCCGGACAGCGCCGCCAAATCCCAGCTCGCCGCACGCTACGAACGGGCGCTCGAAGGCGCTTTCGGGAAGGACGATCTGGAGCGCAACCGGGAGACGCTGGAGACCCTCTGTATCCGCGCCGAAATCCTCGCCGGCATCGACTCGCCGGCGGAAGCGGGTGAAGCGCGCATGGCCTATCAGGTGAGTCGCCTCAGTTCCGCCCTGAAGGGTACCGGAGCGGAGATCGCGCCGGATACGGCCCATTCGCTTTGGCTGGAGTGGTTGCAGGTGGGTGTGGTCGAGCCGGAATTACGTAACCGGCTGACCGCCCGGTTCCGTCAAGCGATGGCGACCATCTCCGGCTGAGCAGCCCGTATTCCGCTCAAGTTCCGGCCGAAGCGGCCGATACACTGGGTGTGAAAACGTCCAGCAAACTACCAATCAGGCGGATCCAGGCAGCAATTGCCGCAACGCTGACGCTCGGCAGCGCGGCAGCGACTGCCCACGACGGCCCGTCGATCCAGCGCTATGCCGTCTATGACGTCGGCGTTGCCGAGCGCGTCGCCAAAGCAGACTGGTCCAAGGCACCGGCCGTGCGTATCGAGTTCGATGGACGTTCTTACATTTCCCCGACCACCGAGCTGAAGCTCGCAGCACCCTACCGCCTGGAATTGGTCAATATCGGTGACCGCCCGGTGGCGATCAGCGCCCCGGAGCTGTTCCGGACCAGCGCCCTGGCCACTATGACCAGCAACGGTATGCAACTCAAGGCGCCCTACTTCGAGAGCATGGAAGTCATGCCGGGGGGCTCATTGAAGGTGGATCTGCTGCCCATGGAACCGGGCAGCTATGTGCTGGGGTTGCACCCGGAACATGATGCTGACCGGGGACTCACCTATTCCGTGAAGGTGATCTCGCCGCAATCCCGCGAAGCGGCCAAACCGCTCCGTCCCTGGCGCCTGCGCCGCTAGTCCCGCCCTACGCCAAACCGCCCCGGCAAAAATGAATCGGGGCCTACCGGATTTCCCGGTCGCGCTGCAGGGTGAGGGTGACCACCCGGTTGTCGGCACGGCCCCGATCCGTGGCGTTGCTGGTGCGCGGCCACTCCTCGCCCCGATCCGACACCACAATCCGCTCCTGGGCAACACCCCGGTCGCGCAGATAGGCGGCGACCGCCTCCGCGCGCTTGGCCGCCAGTGTGCGGTTGTAGGTACTGCTGCCCCGGCTGTCCGTGTGGCCCACCACATCGATGGCGCGGACCCGCTCATCGTGCTGCAGATAGACCGCCAGCCGGTCCAGGCGGTAGCGCGCCTCCGGACTCAGCTCGCTCCGGTCGAAATCAAAATGGACGGTGGTGCTCGCCACGTCATCAAAGCCAAACGAGAGCAGCGCGGAGGAGCATTCGGCAAAGGCCGCATAGGCCGTCTGGAAGCGGACCGGTGACAGGTAGGCCGCGCGCACCTGGCCATCGGACTCCCCGTCCGGGGCAATCATCACGTAGCGACCCTGCTCCAACTCCTGCAACAGGTGCTGCAGCGGAGATGCCATGCGAACACTCAACCCGCCGGGACGGGCCGAGGCACTGACGCTCTGCACCTCCCCCAGAAACTCCTCGGCGCGCCAGGGGGCATCCAGACTGCCGATGGAGACACTGCCCACCCGGTGAGGCACCAGTCCACTGACCACCTCCAGCGTGAGATGACCGCCCGCGGTCTGGTTGAAACTCAGGGTGCCAAAGTGCCGGATCTCATGCTGCAGGGTGCAGCGCAGGGGGTTTCCCTCACTGGACCAGGTGGAATCGATCGCCGGCGTCACGTAGTCGGTCAGCGCGGCTGATGCCGGTTGGACAGACACGAACAGGGCTGCAATCAGTGGTGTGGCATGGCGCATGGGCAAACCAGTCTGTGGTGCTCCGATGCTGACTGTATCGGCAGGCGGGCCGGAAAATTGAGCCTCAGGAGGCCTGAATGTGCTCCTGGCGGGTCTGCTCCACAATCATCTGTCGCAGGCGGCGGTTCTCCTGCGCCATATTGAACTGGGCGAACGCGTCACGCACCTGGTCACGCAACTGTTGGATATCGCAGGGCTTGGTGAGGAAGCGGGAGACTGCACCCGAGTTAACGCCTTTGAGCACCGCCTGAATCTCCTGGTAGGCGGTGAGAATCAGGCGCGAGGTATCGGGATACATGTCGCGCACCCGCTCGAGAAAATCGGTCCCCTGCATCCCCGGCATGCGCTGGTCCGAAACGACCACGCCAATATGGTGCTGGGCCAGAATCACCAGCGCCTCCTCGGCAGAACCGGCCACATGAATCTTGTAGCCATCCGGCCCGAGGACACGGCTCATCATGGTGAGCATCTGCGGCTCGTCATCCACCAGCAACAGACCCGCCTGCGCCGCCGCACCGTCGCGTTCCGGGTGGTAGAGATTGACCTGGCGCAGCAGCTCTTCAAACTCCTCGGCGGGAACCGGTTTGCCGAAGTAGAACCCCTGTACGATGTCGCAGCCACTGCGCTGCAGGAAGGTGAGCTGCGGCTCGGTCTCGACCCCCTCAGCGGTCACTTTCAGCCCCAGGTTGTGGGCCATGTTGATCACCGCCAGCGCGATCATGGCGTCGTCCGGGTCGGTGATGATGTCGCGGACAAACGAGCGGTCGATCTTGACCAGTTCCAGCGGAAACCGCTTGAGATAGCTGAGGCTGGAGTACCCGGTACCGAAATCATCCAGTGCCACGGAGACCCCGATATCCTGGAGACGCTCCAACACCTGGATGGCACGTTCCGGATTCTCCATGATCATGCTCTCGGTGATCTCCACCTCAAAGAACCTGGGTTCCAGACCCGACTCGCGCAGCGCATCCACCACCACCTGGTAGACATCCTGCTGGCGGAACTGGCGGGCTGACAGATTGACTGACAGACGTATGGGCTGCAGTCCGGCCTTCTGCCACTCCACGTTCTGGCGGCAGGCCTGCTCCACCACCCATTTGCCGACGGGCACAATCAGGCCCGTCTCCTCAGCCACGGGTATGAACTTGCCGGGGGGGATCAATCCCTCGACCGGATCGTTCCAGCGGATCAGCGCTTCGGCGCCTACCAGCATGCCGGAGTGGAGATCGACCTGGGGCTGATAGAAGAGCTGCAGTTCCCCATGGTCTAGCGCCCGCTGCAACGCGCTCTTCATGGTCACCGATTCGCTCAGGTGCTGTTCCATGGTCTGGTCATAGAAGCGGAAGTTGTTGCCGCCCCCCTCCTTGGCGCGATACATCGCCATGTCGGCACGCTTGAGCAGCGTCTTGCTGTCCGCGCCATCGATGGGGAACATGCTCACGCCCACGCTGGTGGTCACATCCAGCTCAATGTCATCGAGCACCACCGGGGAGTCCAGGGCCGCAATCAGCTTTTCCGCAACCCGGCGCACATCTTCGCGGTCCTCCACATCGGTGACCACCACCACAAACTCATCGCCACCCTGGCGCGCGACTGTATCGAATTCGCGCACCGAGCCCGTCAGCCGGCCGGCCACGGCCTTCAGCAGCAAGTCTCCGATATCGTGACCCAGGTGGTCGTTGACCAGCTTGAAATTGTCCAGATCGACCAGCAGTACCCCCAGTTTCTGGCTGTAACGGCGGGCAAAGACAATGCCCTGCTCCAGGCGGTCACGCAGCAGATTGCGATTGGGCAGTTCGGTCAGGGTGTCGTGGGTCGCAAGATAGAGCAGCTGCCCCTCCTGGGCCTTGCGATCGGTAATGTCGTCCAGCACCCAGACGAAATGGGTCAGATGACCGTTCTCATCACGCACCGGCGACATCTCCAGCTCCACCCAGCGCACTTCGTCATCACCACGCACCAGGCGCAGCTCACTCTGCACAGAATTGGCATTGCGTTCGGCCTCCGCGACCGTCTCCAGGTCCTCCGCATCGCCCAGGCCACTGAGGACATGGAGCCAGCTCACTCCGAGCACCTCCCAGGAGTGGAGCCCGGTCAGCTGTTCAAAACTGTGGTTCACGTAGACCATGGCCCGGCTCTCCTGGCCGGCATCGGTGACAAAGATGGAATTGCTGCTGGACTCGACGGCGCGCTCCAGGATCTGCAGCTGACGTTCACGCTCCCGTTGCTGGGTCACGTCCTCCTTGATGGCGACGAAGTGGGTGATGTCGCCGTGCTTGTCGAGCACCGGTGAGACCACCTCCGATTCCCAAAAAAGCGAACCGTCCTTGGCCCGGTTGAGCATTTCGCCGCGCCAGATCTCCCCTCTCAGGATGGTCTGCCACAGCTCCGCGTAGACCTCTTCAGACATCAGCCCGGACTTGAACATATCGGGCTTTTTGCCGATCACCTCCGACATCCGGTAACCGCTCAGTGTCGAAGTGCTCGGATTGGCATACTCAATACTGCCATCCCGGTCGGTGATGAGGATGGAGGCCGGATTCTGCTCAACGGCCTGCATGACCTTGCGCAGTCGTTCGCTGGCATAGTGCTGCTCGATGACCCCGGCGATGGTGTCGCAGACAGTCTGCAGAAACTGTTCTTCGTCCAGGTCGTACTTGTGTCCCTGGTCGGTGTAGGTGTTCAGGACCCCCAAGAGATTGTCGTTGCCCCCCAGGATGGGCACACAGTAGTGACCGCAGGGCGGCATATCCTCACTGACAATGGTGTGTCGCGGGTCGATATCACTGGCAAACACGGTCTTGCGGTCCCTGGCGGCGAGGCCACACAGGCACTCCCCAATGGGGATGGTCTGACAGCGGGCGATGGAGTCGCGGTGCATGCCGCGGTGAACCACCATGTTCAGCACCTCGCGCTTGCTGTCGGCCAACATGATGGAACCGCGCCGCTGGATGCCGAGCCAGCGATTCTCGAAGACCAGATCGAGAATCTTGCCCAGTTTCTCGTCCAGATCGGAGTCGCGTAGCGCCACCCGCTGCATTTCACTCACGGTCCGCTGGATGTCGATATCACGCTGCATGCGCACTTCCATGCGCTTGCGCTCGGTGATGTCCCGAGCAATGGCGATGGCCCGCCACGACCCACCTTCGCTGACCGCGGAGATGCCGATTTCCACCGGAATTTCTACGCCATCCTTGCGCCGCGCCCGCACTTCGGTGGTGGCATCGATGAGACGCCCCTTCCCGGTGGCACGAAACCGTCCGAATCCCTTTTCGAATTCCGAACGATAGTCGGCGGGCATAATCAGGTCATGCAGGAACTGGCCCAGCGCCTCCGCCTCGCTGTATCCGAAAATGTCGGCAGCCCGCTCGTTCCAGAGCTGCACGTAACCCTCGGAGTCGATCATGATGATGGCATCCTGCGCGGAGGCCACCACCGAGCGGAAACGCTGGTCGCTGGTCAGCAGTTGCTCCTTGGCGGTCTGCAACTCCTGCATGCGCTGGAACAGGTGCTGGTTGGTGCGCGACAGCTCCTGGGTACGATCATGCACCCGTTCTTCCAGCTCGATTTTGGTGCGCTGCAACTCATCCATCAGTTGCGCGTTTTCACTGTTCGAGCGGTCCAATACCCGCTGGGCGCGGTGGACAATGACGAACAGAGCGAGGTAGATCAGCACCACCGAGACCAGACCGGCCAATACGGCGCGACTGGTTTCGGCATAGGTGGCTTCCAGCATGCCGTCGGCCACCACCTGAAGTTCGGCCACGCCGAGCATCCGTGGTACCGGAGAGCCCTTGACCGGTACGTAGGTGACTAGGACGTCATGCAACCCGCCATCGGGCAGCGTCTGTCCCTTCAGCAGATGGGATGAGGCATTGCCGGCAAGCGCGGTGCGCAGCGATTCGTCGGAGGGGATGGGATTGCCGGCATCCGCGGTACTCAATAGCAACTCACCCTCAGCCCCATAAAGGGTGAAGCGCACCACTTCGGAATCAAGGATCGATTCACGCACCCGGACACCCAGTTCGTCCAGCAGCTGGGTATGGAATTCATCGAGCCGCGAATTGCCGGCCAGGTCGGTCAGCACCGCCAGGTAGAGCTGGCCGGTGATCGCCTCCAGCGCCTCGAGCACGTGGACCGCCTGGCCGCTACCCTCCTCCAGATGGGTGGCAAAGGCCCACTGGTAGTAGACGGCAGAGACCAGTATGGCTACCGCAACCAGTGAAACAGCTGCCGTGGAGGCAAAATAGCGTAATAGGCGAAACATTAGCGACCAGCCGGGCCCCGAATCAGTGTTGTTGGCAATTTGTTGGAATTCTGAGTTGTACAATTATGTATAGACGACCCCATCCAACCAGGCAAACGACTCTCCTGCCCCACCATGTCCTTATCCCTTTCTAAAGCTGGACTAAAATCATAGCCTTTATTCTCCCGCGAGGCTGTGAAATGCTGACGCTTCCGGCAGCCCCCTCCAATTCACCGCGTGATGCGAGCCCGGTGGGTTGTGTACAGCCTGTTGATTTGAACCCCCGACTCCCGCCGCCTCCCAGCGGCGCATCCCGGAAGCCCAGGCAATCTGGAACTGCGTCACAGAGCGGAAGCAGGTCGGGCCAGAGAGGCTGAATCTTAAGAAGCGGTTCAGAAACGCCTGCCATACTCACCGGAACTGGCTGTCCGGCAGCAGCCGCCCGGCCAGCTGCCAGCAAATCCTGGTCGCCAAGAGATGACCGGAATCCGATTGCAGGTTCCACCGTTCACGCAGGTAGATTATGAGCCGACGATTATCCGTGGCCCTAGTGGTCATCGCATCATTGTATGTCTCCCTCCCCGGTTTTACCGCAGACACCCCGCACCCGGCCCCGGACTTCGCGCTGGCGGAAGTAAACGGTCACCTGAGCGATCTGCAGGGCAAAGTGGTTTACGTCGATTTCTGGGCATCCTGGTGCGGTCCCTGTCGCAAATCGTTCCCCTGGTTGAACGAGATGGCAGCGAAATATCGCGACGAGGGGTTGGTGGTACTGAGCATCAATGTGGACAGCAACCGGCAGGATGCGGAGAAATTCCTTCAGGAAGTTCCCGCCGAATTCGGCGTCACCTTCGACCCGGAGGGCAAGATTGCCGAGCGGTACCGGGTCATGGGGATGCCCAGCGCCTATCTGATCGACCGCCAGGGACAGATCCACGAAAGCCACATCGGATTCCGCGCCAAGGAAATGGCACACTACGAGGAGCAGATTTGGGCGCTGATCGCGGAGCGTGCACCATGAAACGCCTGCTGCTGTGCCTGCTGCTGGCTGCGCTGTTCCAGGGATGCAGTGACCTGGGTGTCAAACCCTGGGAGCGGGATCTGCTGAGCCGCCAGGAGATGCAACTGATTGCCGCGCCACTCGACGCGTCACTGGATGATCACATCTATTTCAGCAAAGAAGCCTCCAGCGGCGGACGCAGCTTTGGCGGGGGAGGCTGCGGATGCAACTGAAAAAACAGCCACGCCTGCGACAGGCCCTGGCAACCGCCACCTGCACGCTACTGGGCGCTCCGGTACACGCTGCAATACCCTGGCAGATCGATTCGGCGGTCATGTATTACAGCGAGTCCGACCGGGTGCGGGCTATCGAGCCGGTGGTCAGCGCCAGCGCCGAACTCGACGAGGACAACAGCGTCAGCGTCAAGGTGGTCTACGACTCGCTGACCGGCGCCTCGCCCAACGGCGCGACCCCCAGCGATCAGCCGCAGACCTTTACCAGCCCATCCGGCGAGAGCACCTACACCACCAAGGCTGGCGAGATTCCGCTGGACGAGACCTTTTCCGACACCCGGGTGAGCGTCAGTGGCAGCTGGAAGCGGGCCGTCAGCCGGCTCTCCAGGCTCACTCTGGGGCTGAACGCCTCAAAAGAATCCGACTTCACTTCCGTGGGCGCTTCAGCCGGCTGGGAGCGGGACTTCAATCAGAAAAACACCACCCTCTCGGTGGCCGCCGCGGTCGAGGCCGACCGGATCGAACCCCGGTCAGGCCTGCCCGTGCCGTTTGGCGCCATGCCACCGGTCGGCTCCGCCATCACGCCCCTGGCAGATTCCGACGACAAACTGGTCACCGATCTGCTGGTTTCCGTGACCCAGGTAATCAACCGCAACTTCCTCGCCAATGTCAGCTACTCGCTGAGCGCCTCGGACGGCTATCACACCGATCCCTACAAGATACTGAGCGTGGTGGATGGCACCACCGGTGACACGACCGGTTACCTGTTCGAAAATCGGCCCGATACCCGATTACGCCAGAGTCTGTTCCTGCAGGGCAAGTACATGCTCGGCGACCAGGTGCTGGATCTCTCCTACCGGTTCATGACCGATGACTGGGACGTCACCTCCCACACCGTGGACTTCCGGTACTTCTACCCGCTGGGCGGTGGCCACTACCTGGAACCCCACCTGCGCACCTACCAGCAGAGCGCCACGGACTTTTTCCGGCACAGCCTGATCGATGGCGAACCGCTGCCCAACTACGCTTCAGCCGACCCGCGCCTGGCTGATTTCACCGGCCAGACCATCGGCCTGAAGTACGGTTTCGATTTGGGCAAAACCCAGAAGATGGCCGTCCGCGTCGAGTACTACAACCAGACCGGAGACAGCAGCCCGTCCGACGCGGTGGGCCTGCAGCGCAACCTGGACCTGTTTCCGGACCTCACCGCAACCATCGTCCAGCTCAACTACTCGCTGGTCTGGTAGACAACCGGTTGATCTCGCGGCACGCTCCCGTTCATGAGCGACCGCGAGATCACCATTTCCCGCACTGACCAACTGCTGATCGGCCGGTTTCGGGCCATGGCCGGCCCCTGCGAAGTGCTGGTGGCCGATGCGGCTGCGCCTGGCGGTGAAGCGGCTATCCGGGAGGCGGCCGCAGAAGCGTGGCGAATCGAAGCGAAATACAGCCGTTACCGCGCCGACAGCATCTTGAGCCGCCTCAATTCCGCGCCCGGACCTTCCGAAGTCGACGCTGAAACCGCCCGCCTGCTGGACTACGCGCAGCGCTGCCATGAACTCAGTGATGGCCTGTTTGACGTCACCTCCGGGGTGCTACGCCGGGCGTGGACTTTCGATGGCAGCGGCCGGATTCCCAGTCCGTTCCAGATCCAATCACTGCTCCAACTGATTGGTTGGGAGAAACTCACCTGGCGCGCGCCGCAACTCACCATTCCAGCGGGGATGGAGATCGATTTTGGGGGGATCGCCAAGGAGTACGCCGTGGACCGGGCCTTGGCCCTGGCTGGCCACTCGGTGACCTCCGGAGTGCTGGTCAATTTCGGCGGCGATCTTGCCGCCACCCCGCGCTCCGACGGAATGCCCTGGGTGGTGGGGATCGAAGCCACGCGACAGGGTGATACACCGCGCAGCCTGGAACTGCGCAGCGGGGCGCTGGCCACCAGCGGCGAAACCCACCGGTACCTGCGCCACGCGGGCAGACGCTACAGCCATATCCTGAATCCGCGAACCGGCTGGCCTGCCACCGGGGGGCCGGCCACTGTCACGGTCCACGCGAGCCACTGCACCGAAGCGGGCATGATCGCCACCATCGCCATGCTGCACGGCGCGGAGGCGCCCCAATACATCGACGACCAGGGATACCAGTACTGGCTCGGTTACGCCGGGAATTAGGCGGCCTTAGACTCCAGCATCCCCTGCGAGACGACAAACTCAATAATCTCCCGTAGCCCCGTGCCGTTGCGCAAATTGCTCATCACGTAGGGTTTGCCTTGCCGCATCCGACGGGTGTCGGCTTCCATCACGTCGAGCGACGCGCCGACATAGGGCGCCAGATCGATTTTGTTGATCACCAGCAGATCGGACTTGGTGATGCCGGGACCACCTTTCCTAGGGATCTTTTCGCCCTCCGCCACATCGATCACGTAGATCATCAGGTCGGCAAGCTCGGGGCTGAAGGTGGCTGACAGGTTGTCACCGCCACTCTCAATGAATACCGCGTCCAGGCTGGGGAACCGGGCCTGCAGATCAGCCACCGCCGCCAGGTTCATGGAGGCATCCTCGCGGATGGCCGTGTGGGGGCAGCCACCGGTCTCAACGCCGACAATCCGTTCGGCAGGCAGCGCCTGGGCGCGGATCAGGATCTCCTGGTCTTCGCGGGTATAGATGTCGTTGGTGACCACGGCGATCTCGTAGTCATCGCGCATCGCCTTGCAGAGCGCCTCCAACAGGGCAGTTTTGCCGGAGCCCACCGGGCCGCCGACACCAATTCGAACGGGGGATTTGCTGTGGTTCATATCAGGACCTGAAGAGTCGGGTGTATTGGGTTTCGTGGCGGCTGCTGGCAATCGCGAGGAAGGGCGCGCAGGCACCCAATTGATCATCCGCCAGCACCAACGCGGCCTGCACCGCCGGGGGAAGCGCCTCGGCAAGACGCAGCAGCACGCGCTGTCCGTCAGTCTGTCCGAGGGGAATCAGTTTGATGGCCGCCGCAACCTGGTTCTCGAGCCAGCTCCAGGCAAACCCGAGCGCGGCATCCGCCAGCGGTATCTGCCAGGCCACCGCCGCCAGGGCAAAGGGCGTGGTTTGGCAACACTGGAGCTCTGTCGCCCATTGCTCGGCATCGACCAGGCCGAGGTCCACCAGCAGTCGCGTCAGCGCGCGGGCGCGTTGCTGCTCCTCCAGGCGCAGTTCCGAGGTTTCACGGCAGCTCACCAGATAGTTCCCCCATCGCACCAGTGATTCGCGGTCACCCTGCTGACAGGCGCGATAGAGGCGGGCCAGCACCGGAATCTCCAGGGTCTCCAGGCCGTCTTCGATCATTCCGCACAGCCAATCCTCCAGACCGGTCACGTCGGTGACCCAGCCAGCCTCCACCGCGTACTCGAGTCCCTGCGAGTAGGTGAACCCGCCGATCGGCAGCGCCGGGCTGACCAGTTGCATCAAGCGCAAGGGGGCAACCGACTGGAGGTGCGGGCAGGCGGTCATGTCAGTGCGCGTGGATCCGGCCATGGGCGTGGCTGTGACCATGGGCATGACCGCTCCCGTGTTCACCGTAGGCGCCGGGTTCCGGTTCAAACGGCAGCGTGGCCGCCTGGACCTCCACGCCGAGCCCACGGAGCATCGCATCGAGTACATGATCGTGCTGGTAGCGCACGCCGTCGGCCAGAATCTGGACAGGGGTATGTCGATTGCCCAGGTGGTAGCAGACCCGCGCCAGCTGGTGGGCATCGTCGGTTCTGACCATCGAAACCTCCTCCCCGGCGGCCACCACCCGCACCACGGTTCCATCTTCGGCGCGCAGCAGATCGCCACCGCGCAGGATGGGCCCGCGATCCAGAAAGAGTCCCGCCTCGCGGCCATCATCCAGGACCACCCGTTGGCGTCCCCGAGTCCGCAGTTCGTACGGCAGGGTCAGCGTCGCAGTCGGCGTGCAAGAACCCGGGGTAAGACGTTCGATGATCCGTAGCATGGTGGTGACTCCTAGAACAGAAAGTAGCGCTGCGCCATGGGCAGCTCGGTGGCGGGCTCACAGGTCAACAGCTCGCCGTCCGCGCGCACCTGGTAGGTCTGCGCATCGACCTCGATGATTGGCTGATAGCTGTTGTGCACCATCTGCGCCTTGCCGATGGTCCGGCAGTCACGCACCACGCCGATCAGCGACCTCAGGCCGAGGGTGTCATGCACCCCGTCGGCGTGGGCCGATCTGGAGAGAAAAGTCATGCGCGTGGCGTTGCGGGCGCCACCCAGCGCACCAAACATGTAGCGGTAGTGCACCGGTTGCGGGGTGGGAATGGAGGCGTTGGGATCCCCCATGGGCGCCGCGACAATCATGCCACCCTTGATGATCAGGCTGGGCTTGGTGCCGAAGAATGCCGGCTTCCACAGGACCAGATCGGCCAGTTTACCCACCTCGACCGAACCCACTTCATGGGCGATGCCGTGGGTGATGGCGGGATTGATGGTGTACTTGGCCACATAGCGCTTGGCCCGCTGATTGTCGGCCTGGGCCGTGTCGCCCTGGAGGCTGCCGCGCTGGACCTTCATCTTGTGCGCGGTCTGCCAGGTGCGCAGGATCACCTCGCCCACCCGGCCCATCGCCTGCGAGTCCGACGCGATCATGGAGAAGGCCCCCAGGTCATGGAGGATGTCTTCAGCGGCAATCGTTTCCCGCCGGATGCGCGATTCGGCAAACGCCACGTCCTCGGCAATCGACGGCGACAGGTGGTGGCAGACCATCAGCATGTCGAGGTGCTCATCCACCGTATTGACCGTATAGGGCCGCGTCGGATTGGTGGAGGAAGGGAGCACGTTCCCGTAGCCGGCGGCCTTGATGATGTCCGGCGCGTGGCCACCGCCAGCCCCCTCCGTGTGATAGGTATGGATGGCGCGACCGGCGATCGCCGCCAGGGTCTGTTCGACAAATCCGGACTCGTTGAGGGTGTCGGTGTGGATGGCCACCTGAATGTCCTCGGCGTCGGCCACGCTCAGGCAGGTATCGATGGCCGCGGGTGTCGTGCCCCAATCCTCGTGCAGCTTGAGACCCATGGCACCGGCGCGGACCTGTTCAATCAACGGCGCCTGCTTGGAGGCATTGCCCTTGCCGAGAAATCCGAGATTGACCGGCAGCGCCTCTGCCGCCTGCAGCATACGGTGGATGTGCCAGGGCCCCGGGGTACAGGTGGTGGCGTTGGTGCCGGTGGCCGGACCGGTGCCACCGCCCAGCATGGTGGTCACTCCCGACATCACCGCCTCCTCCACCTGCTGCGGGCAGATGAAATGGATGTGCGCATCGATCCCACCCGCCGTGAGAATCTGTCCTTCGCCGGCGATGGCTTCGGTGCCGGGTCCCACCACGATATCCACGCCCGGCTGTACATCGGGATTTCCGGCCTTGCCGATCCCGGCAATACGCCCGTTTTTGATACCCACGTCGGCCTTGACGATACCCCACCAGTCCAGGATCAGCGCATTGGTGATGACCGTGTCCACCACCTCGGCCGCGCAGGCCTGGCTCTGGCCCATGCCGTCGCGGATCACCTTGCCGCCGCCGAACTTCACCTCGTCGCCATAGTGAGTCCGGTCCGCCTCCACCTGGATGAACAGCTCCGTGTCGGCCAGTCGCACCCGGTCGCCCGTGGTGGGGCCATACATTTCCGCATAGGCCTGCCGGCTGATGACCACCATCAGTCCAGATCTCCCATCACCTTGGCATTGAACCCGAACACGGCGCGCGCTCCGGCGTAGGCGACCAGCTCAACCTCCCGGGTCTGGCCCGGCTCGAACCGAACGGCTGTCCCGGCGGCGATGTTGAGTCGGAACCCGCGTGCCGCTTCCCGCTCGAACGCCAGCGCCGGGTTGGTTTCATAGAAGTGGTAGTGGGAACCGACCTGGATCGGCCGGTCCCCGGTATTGGCTACGTTGAGGGTGAGCGTCTCGCGCCCGGCATTGAGCTCGATGGTGCCGTCAGCAGTAATGATTTCCCCGGGAATCATGGCAACTCTCCTTCAGATAATGGGATCGTGGACCGTGACCAGTTTGGTCCCGTCGGGAAAGGTGGCTTCCACCTGAACCTCCGGGATCAACTCGGCAATGCCGTCCATTACGTCATCGCGGCTCAGCAGGGTGCGTCCGTGGTCCATCAGATCGGCCACGCTCCGCCCCTCCCGGGCCCCCTCCATGATTTCAGCGGTGATCAGGGCCACCGCTTCGGGATAGTTGAGCTTCAGGCCTTTGGCCTTGCGCCGTTCCGCCACCAGGGCAGCGGTGAAAATCAGCAGTTTGTCTTTTTCTCTGGGGGTCAGATCCACAATGGCAGTCCTCTAGGTATTCCAGATTCTCGGCACGATGGCCGGCTTGCAGTACAGGGGTTCACGCAGCCTGTTCCAGGCGGCGATCAACAGGTGACGGGCCCGCGCCGTGGATTCGTCCAGGCAGCGCAATACCAGCAGATCGCCAAGCAGAGTGACCGCCGCGTCGGTGTGGCCACCGTCATCAATCAGCTGGCGTATCAATTCCAGATGGTCCGCCCCGGCGCCGGAAAAGAGCGCCGTGGCAGTGACCGCGCGGCCACCCAGCATCGACCGGCGCAGGCGGTTGCCGGGATGGACGCGCAGACGCTCGTTGAGCAGCGGGAGTCCGTCGCGCCAGACCTCCAGTCCGGCGTCCAGAGAGCCGTCATCGAACACTTCCCCAATGGCGGGTCTGCCCAGGCAATGGATCTCCCACAGCGCGAGCCCGGCGCTGCCCTCCAGGTCAATGCGTGTGCTGCTGGTGACGCGGGCGCCCGGGAACAGAATGTTCTCCTGGGGCAGCCACTCCAACCGGGCGCCGTCGCTGACCCGAATCCGCTGCCTCTGGCACGCCAAGGCGCCGGCACTTCGATAGAACTTGGCCGCGCCCGGGGTGGTGACCAGCGCATGGCTTCCGGGTGCCAGCCCGGCTGCAATCTGCAGGGAATCACCACCCACCACACCCCCGGGGGGATGCAGGAGGTAGACATGGCAGACCTCGCCTTCCGGGTAGAAGGGGCGCTGTACCGACAGGGGGCCCTGCCGTCTGCGCTCCGCGAGAATCGTCCGCCCGGACTGGGCCCGAAAGCCCATCTCCAGGTGGGCCGACCACCCGCTCTCCGCCCGGTTCACGGCTGCAGCCGGTGCATTCATGGGCGGCCGAAGCTCCCGGACATCCGCACTCTGACCGCTGGCGGCCAACGGCAAATCCAAATTGTTTCGGGCAGTCGCATAGAGCCTCGCTACACCGTGAGAAACTGCTTGATCAGGTCACCGTTCAGATCGGGCATGGCACCATTGGCCACCACCCGCCCGCGATCCAGAATCACAAAACTGTCACCGACCCGCCGCGCGAACGGGAGCTTCTGCTCCACCAACAGCACGCTGAGCTTAAACTCGTCAATGAGGTGACGGATGATGTCGCCGATCTCGGCCACGATGTTGGGCTGAATCCCCTCGGTGGGTTCGTCCAGGATGAGAAGTTTGGGATCGGTGACCAGCGCCCGGCCAATCGCCAGTTGCTGCTGCTGCCCGCCCGACAGGTCACCGCCGCGCCGCGCCGTCATCTCCTTGAGGACGGGAAACAGTTCGTAGATGAATCCGGGTATCTGCCGCAGGCCATCGGCCCGTGCAGGCAGCCCGATACGCAGGTTCTCCTCCACCGTGAGCAGGGGGAAGATCTGCCGCCCCTGCGGGACATACCCCAACCCCAGGGGAGCCCGCGCTTCGGCGCTGAGTTGATGGATGGGCTGCCCGGCATAGTGAATCTCTCCGGAGCGCATGGGCAGCAAGCCCATCACGCACTGCAGCAGCGTCGTCTTGCCCACGCCATTGCGCCCCATCAGCACGGTGCACTGTCCCTGGTGCGCGCGGAGATCGAGATCCCACAGGGTGTGTGATTCGCCGTAATACTGATTGAGCTGGTTGACCGTCAGCATCTCACTCCCCCAGGTAAACTTCGACCACCCGCGGGTCGTTCTGCACCTGGTCCATGCTCCCCTCCGCCAGCACGCTGCCCTGGTGCAATACGGTCACCGTCGAGTTGAGGGCACGCACAAAATCCATGTCGTGCTCCACCACCACCACCGAATGTTCTCCGGCCAGTGACGCAAGCAGTTCGACGGTGCGATCCATCTCCTGGTGGGTCATTCCCGCAGCCGGTTCGTCCACCAGCAGCAGCAGCGGGCGCTGCATCAGCAGCATGCCGATCTCCAGCCACTGCTTCTGACCGTGGGATAGGGAACCGGCCTTCCGCTCGCGCTGGTCAACCAGCCCGACGACCGCCAGTACTTCGGCAATACGGTCGCGCTGTTCCGCAGAGAGCCGCCCGATCAGGGTCGGCCACACCGCTTTCGATCCGGCCATCGAGAGTTCCAGGTTCTCGAAAACGGAGTGAGATTCGAACACTGAGGGCTTCTGGAACTTGCGCCCGATACCCAGTTGGGCGATCTCCGGTTCGGTCATGCGCAACAGGTTGTGGCGCGACCCGAACCAGCAGGTGCCGCTGTCGGGACGGGTCTTTCCGGTGATGATGTCCATCATGGTGGTCTTGCCGGCACCGTTGGGCCCGAGCAGGGCGAGAATCTCCCCGCGCTCAATCTCCAGGCTGACGCTCTTCAGCGCCTGGAAGCCGTCACCGTAGGTCTTGCTGAGATTGTTAATCGAGATGATGGGCGGCATGCAGCGCTTTCGTACAACGGTTTCCTTGTTTGAGGCGGGCCTCAGGTCCGGGGCGTGGTGGGCGACACCATAAACGGCGACCGGGCGCCAGGCAACCATACGGTGCGGGTCTGCTGTCCGCGATCAATTGGATACCCGTCAGGGTGGGGCAAAGGATAGCCAGTATGGAGTTGGGGGATTGTTCGGTCGATCACTGCGTGTGCCCGGTGACCGATGGAAATGGATCTTGGGGTACAGGGTGTCTGGAGATATGGACGTCTGTCCGGAAAACGATACGGCTCTGGCGGGGAAAAGTACCTAGCAGCCGCCATTTGTCCAGTTTTAAAGACATCTGTAGTCCGTTCAACGGGTCCAGCTGCCAATAAAACCAATGAAAATAGTCAGTTACCTGGATGGCATCCGATTTGCTTTGTCTCCACACCCGCAGCGAAGGGCGATGCCGCTTCCGGTGGTATCGCTCCTGGCGTTATCGAAAAAACCAAAGGAGCAATGGGATGAGGTCACTATCTACCGCGAGCACGGCGTTGCTGGCACTTCTGCTGATTCTGCCGCCCGACCTGTGGGCGCATGGCGCAGCCAACCGTCCGCCAGAGTTTCTCAACGGTCCGATCATCAGCCAGTCCTACAACGGCGTGACGGATGATCTGCTGACCGCCGGGTTGGGCAAAACCGGGTTGGCCGGTCCAGCACCCCTGCCGGCAGACCCGCTGGCGCCGACTGCCGCGGAACTTCGCCGACTGGCCATCTACAACAACTACCGCGCGCTGGTACCCACCGATGTGGGGAATGGCTACGGGGTCTTCTTCGGCCCCAATGTCGATGCCGAAGGCCAGATCACACCCGGTGAAGGTCTGGTGGCCGGAGACGAACATTTAGTATTTGCCGGTCCCGAATCGGGCCGGATCAACGTCACGCTGATGGTGCAGATTCCGGCCAGCTTCGATCCGGATAACGCCTGCATCGTCACCGCACCTTCGTCCGGGTCGCGTGGGATTTACGGAGCGATAGGGACTGCCGGCGAGTGGGGTCTGAAACATGGCTGTGCGGTCGCCTATACCGACAAGGGTAGTGGTACCGGCGCGCACAACCTGGCCACCGACGCGGTCACCCTGATCGATGGTTTGTGGATCGACCGGGAGGCGGCTGGTCCGGCCGCACACTTCGCCGCTGACATCAACGATGCCCGGCGACAGGCATTCAATACCGAGTTCCCCAACCGCTATGCCTTCAAACACGCTCACTCGCAGCGCCATCCAGAGGCGGATTGGGGGCAACACGTGCTGCAGTCCATCGAGTTCGCCTTCTACCTGCTGAACGAACAGTTCGGTGCGGTGGACCGCCATGGCCGGCACCAGGTGCGTTTCACGCCTGACAATACGCTGGTGATTGCCTCCAGCGTCTCCAATGGTGGCGGTGCCTCTGTGCGCGCTGCGGAACAGGATCGCAAGGGGTTGATCGACGGGGTCGCGGTCTCCGAACCCAACGTCAATCCGCGTCCGCGCGCATTTGGCATTGTGCAGGGAGTCGGCGCGCCACTCTTTGATCACAGCCGCAGCCTCTTCGACTACACCACGCTGGTGAATGTCTACCAGGGGTGCGCCGGCTTGGCCCCTGCCAATCTGGTGGCGCCTTTCAACTTCGCACCCAGCGCGGCAGTCTGCACCTCTTTGGTGGAAAAGGGGCTGCTGAGTGCGCCGACCCTGTCGGAACAGGCGGCGGAGGCGCAGCAGATCATCAACAGTTACGGCTGGAACGTGGAGCAGAACATCGTTCAGCCATCACACTGGTTCCTCAACGTGCCGCAGAGCATTTCGATGACCTACGCCAACACCTACGGTCAGCAGAGCGTATTGGCCAATCTGTGTGACTACAGCCTGGGTGCCACCGATCCCTCCGGCAACCCGACGGCACTGCCGCTGGGAGCCGAGCTGATGCTCTTTGGCACCAGCAACGGCATACCACCCACCGCAGGAGTGAACCTGATCAACAACGCCTCCGTGGGCGGTGCGCGTGAGAACCGGGTCTCGATCAGCGCCAGCAGCGGGCGTGCGGATCAGAACCTGGATGGCGCGCTCTGTCTGCGCAGTCTGGTCACCGGTGAGGATCCGGTGACCGGGCAGCCACTACGCGGTCAGGCTCTGGCGGTTCACCGGCAGATTGTGAAGAACATTGATCGGATCAGGGCGAGTGGTGATCTGGGCGGACGGCCCATGGTCTACGTCACCGGGCGCAGTGACGCCATTCTGGCGATCAACCACACCTCCCGCTCGTACTTCGGCCTGAACCAGTCGGTGGAGCGCGATGCGAGCCGGTTGCACTACTACGAGGTGACCAATGCGCACCACCTCGACGTCTTCAACGCGCTGCCCGGTTTCAACGAACGATTCGTTCCCCTGCATCACTACCTGTTCCAGGCGCTCGACCTGCTCTACGCCCACCTGCGTACGGGCGCCCCACTGCCACCCAGTCAGGTGGTGCATACCGTGCCACGCGGCCCCGGTGCGCCACCGCTGAGCGAGGTCAATGTGCCGGCGATCAGTGCCGCGCCCGATCCGGGCGACCTGATCCGCTTTGAAGACGGGATGGTGCGTATCCCTGACTGACCGGTCAGCCGCCACGGACTGTGCTCCAGGCGCCAGCACCGTGGCGGTTGCAACCGCGACCACCGTGAAGCAGCCGGGTTTCAATAGCGATTGCTTGGCGGCTGATCGTCGCGAAACAGAAACTGATACAACAGCAGACCGCCCAACACGGTACCCAGCACAACAGCCAGGGGATCCCCGCTTGCGACCAGCACCCCCATACAGGCGAGTGCCAGAACTACGCGCAGGGCCCAGAGGACACGGTGGGATGGATGCTGACTATTTCTCATGGAAGTTGAGACAGCTGCAAAGAGAATTCACTCCGCACATGGTGATGTCGTCGCTGTGAAGGTTTGATCTGTACGTGCCGGGCTCAGTCAGCAATTGCGGTTCGCGTTTGTTCTGCAATAACACGACGCTCCAGCGTCATAAACAGTCCGAATCTATTGCTGTGAGTGAGTGACTACAAAAATGGATCGCAACTTCCACCGACCACATCCGCTGCCGATCTGGGTTCCAGCTTCGTGTTGCTGAAGGTAAAAGCCAGGACACCGGTGATCGAGGTAAAGGTCGTGCCGACGGTGCAGAGATTGTCCAGGTTCGGAGCCACTGAATCATCCACCCGCAGACCGCCGGTAATTTCAAATTCGTCAAAATCACTGGGGACATCGGGGTTCGCATTGGTGATTGAGACGGCGCCGGTCTGCAACAGCATCGATTCGTAGCGCTCTGCATCGGGACCACCTGTGGCGATCGTCGAGGTATCGGCGATGACAATCGGGCTGAAAGGCAGGGTGGTGCTGCTGTCGTCTACAGTCACCGACGGCGTCTGCAATTGTGACCAGGCAAAAAATTCGGTATAGGTTCCCGTCACGGTTACCTGGTTGCCAGTCAGAACCGTGGGTGCCGTGGTGGTGAGGACAAAAATGCCACCGAATTCGCTTACAGAATCGTCCTGTAAATAAAACCCGTTGCCCTGTACGGCTGTTACGTATTCGCCGATGACCCGCACTTCCGTTCCCTCGGCGATCGCTCCGGTGCGCAGTTCGGTAATTGTGACTGCCGGCGCCGGGCAGGCAGTGGCGCCCGGATTCGCGTCATCCGGGCAGGCGTCACACGCATTCCCATGGCCATCACCATCCGTATCCGTTTGGTTGGCGTTGGCGATCACCGGGCAGTTGTCCGCGCCGTTCAGCACCGTGTCACCATCCAAATCGGCAGCACTGGGTGTGACACAGTTATTTGCGGCGTCGAGCGGGCACACATCGCACACATCGCCAATCCCGTCTCCATCGCCATCCGCCTGGGCAAGCTCCAGAGGTCGAACAGGATTGAAAATGGCGGGACAGTTGTCCGAGCCATTCAGGATGCCGTCTCCGTCCGCATCAGCGGCACTGAGTGTCCCGGTATAGGATGCTCGGCTGGGCGTGCAGCTCGGTTCGTTCAGCGGGGCGCCGCAGGCAATCAACTCGTAGATGGCGTCCGTGTCCGTTTTAATCTGGGTGAAGGCAACACCGGTCTCCTGAAGTACGCAGGCCAGTTTGCTGCTGCCGCAGACGGTGACTGCGTCGCAGGTGGCGCCTCCCAAGGCCGGACTCGCCATCAGGGCCTGGTCACCATAGAGTGCCGTTCCGCCCCGCAGTACCAGGGCGACATCTTCGAGTTGGGCGTCAATCACGGCCCGAAACTCTCTGTCCTCTGCGCGATAGATGGCGACATCGGCAAAATAGCCGACCGCCAGCGCGCCAATCAGTGCATCGGTGCCCGTGGCAAGCGCCGCATTCGTGGTGACCATGCGCCACAGATCGATGTCGGAAAACTGCTGATTGAGATATTCTGTGTTCAGCTGGTCGGCACACTGAAGTTCACGCAGCAGATTGATCGAACCCGTGGGGACCCAGTCGGTCCCCAGAGCAATGGGTACAGCGAGATTGTCGAGCAGAGTAACCGGTGCGGTATTGCCGTAGAGCCGGATGTTGGAACGCGGAGACCAGACCTGTTTCGCGCCTGCACTGCGAATAACTTCCGCGTCCAGTGCCTGCAGGGCCATGCCGTGGACCACGGCGGTTTGTGTGTCGATCAGGTCGGTGCTGCCCTGGGAGGTGCAGGTGAGTTCATTGCGCGCGGTGGCGTCAATGCCTTCCGCAATATGGGGGAGATAGGCATCCAGGCCCACGATATCCGCCGCCAGGGTCGGATTGGCGCCGTACCCGCAGCCGGAGGTGAGGAGCGGTCCACTCTGATCGTTCAGTGGGAAGGTATCCACATCGATGTTGAGTGCAGGCAGTCCCTCAGTGTCGGTGGTGTTGAGATTGCGCATCAGTCCCGCAGCCGTTCCTGAGGTGACCGCAGAGGTGGTGCCGGCAATCAGCTGGCGGAACTCCCCGGCGCGCTGCAGGTTGGCGTTGGCTGTGCTGTTGGTGACCAGCTGGGTGTGACCGTTGAATCCCAACCGCCAGTCCTGCCGGTTTTCGTAGCGCTCGGTGGTATCAGTCGCGGGTTCGTTGTTTTCGCTGTTCAGATGGTAGTGCGCATTGATCAGGCCGGGCGACACGACGCCTGCTGAGCAATTCAAAACAGAAGCATCGCTAAAACCCGCTGTCGCCGAGCAATCGCATCCCACGCAGGCGATCATTCCGGTACCGTCGATGAGCAGTTCACCTTCCCGGATCACCCCATCGGGGACCAGCAGTGTGCCGCGCACCAATAGTCCGCTGGTGCCCACACTGTCGACCGCACAGGTGGCGCCTGCCGGTGGTGCGGCGAGGTTGGCGTTGCATTCGAGTACGTTGTAACCGGGGTCGGGTGGTGAATTATTGTTGTTGCCGCTATCGCTGCTGCCACCTCCGCCGCCGCCACATGCAGCAACAAATAGCGCGGTTGCAGCGAGAATGAAGGTGCGAACAGACCCTGAATGCTTTCCTGGTTGCATGTCCTTCCTCCTGTGTCGGGCGACTATTGAAGGAGCCAGGATTCAGCATTGTAGAAACATGTGGCCCGGCCAGGAATGACCCATGACAAGGGCAGCCGGAATAGTGCTTGTTCCGCTGGTCAGAACATTGTTTCGGTTTCAGGAACCCGGGTGAATGTTCGATGGGCTGTCGCGACTCAGACCGGGGTCGGAAGCAGTCCCGCCACCTGCGAGACCAACGATTTGCCCAAGCTGATATGGGCATCGGCGTCCAGGTGCACTCCATCCACTTCGCTGGCATGGCAGACACCACCCGCATCAAAAAAACTGCAGCCGAGCTGTTCGGCAACGGTTGCATAGGCGCCCGCCAGCCCCTCACTTTTGCCTCCCGCGTCGCGGAATTTTTCCGCCATGGTGTGACGCGGGCGGTTGAAGGGAGGCGGCGCAACAATGAGGATCGGGGGAACCGGCATGCCGGGTTCGATGGGCGCGTGGCGTACCGTCTCCACCAATCGCGCCATCCCCTGAGACGAGTGCCAGGCGTTGTGCGGATGCATGGACTGAAAATCGTTGACGCCGAGGGCGATGATCACCAGGGCCAGGGGGGAGTGTGCCTCGATCTGCTGGGCCAGGCCGATCAGGCCGTTGCGGCCATCCTTGAAGGGGTCTTCCCATACCGTGCGTCGTCCGTTCACACAGTTTTCGATGACGCGAACCGTGTGACCCGCCCGGGACAGTTCCGCTTCCAGCACCCCGGGCCAGCGCACGTCCCAGGCATGGCGCTGGCGCGTGCCGGGCACGATGCCCCAGGAGAGGGAGTCGCCGTAGACCAGGATCTGTTGCATGTCGTTACTCCTGTCTGATGACCGTTTCGCGTTGGCGCGCATACTCCTCGTAGGAGGTGGCATCGCGCCCGCAGTTGGGGGTGCCGCGTTCGTCGTAACACTGCTTGTTCTGAAGCGTCTGGTAGGCGCCGCGTTTCAGCTCACTGCTGCTGCAGGCGGTAAGTGTCAGGGCAACCGCCACCAGGATTCCGATACGCATCAACGAAGCTCCCTGCGAATGACCAGTTTGAGTGCCGACCAGGTCTGGTCCACGGCGCATACCTTGACATCAACCAGACCGAGGGGCAAGGCGACGGCACGCACCACATCCTCGGTCATGTCGGAGGCAAAGCCGCTCGATTTCTTGGGCCACGATACCCAGATCATGCCGTCGCGCTGAATTCGCTTTAAGGCTCCCGGGAGTTTTCTGGCCAGTGTCGCGTGCGAGGTGACAAACAGATGGAGCAGATCCAGTCCGGTGGCACGCGGACCCAGCAGCGCGATGTCGGGTGGTGCCTTGACCAGATCGAGATAGGGCGCCGGGCTGTCCACGGCGGCCAGCCGCTGGCCGGGTTTGATCCCCAGCTTGGCGGTCAGCGCTTTGCCCGAATAACCGGCCGTCATCGGTGGTGGGGCTCCCGGTCCAACTCCATGTGTCCATTGTGCCGGGCGATCCCGGTACAGCGAATGACGCCTGTCAACGGGTGCGGCGTCGTGGTGCCTCAGGCGGCGGCGAACAGCTGCTCACGGAACATGAAAAAGAGCGCGCCGAGGATGCAGAGTCCTGCCCACAGATAGTCCATTTTGAGTGGCTCACGCAGGTAGAAAATCACGAAGGGGATGAACACGGTCAGCGCGATCACCTCCTGCAGGATCTTGAGCTGCTGCACACTCATCACCGTGAAGCCGACGCGGTTGGCCGGCACCTGCAGCAGGTATTCAAAAAAGGCGATACCCCAGCTCACCAGCGCAGCAATGATCCACGGCCGTGTGTTCAACTCCTTCAGGTGGCCGTACCAGGCAAAGGTCATGAACAGATTGCTCAGGCTGAGTAGCCCGATAGTGATCAGGGTTGGACGCATGAATGGAACCTCACCAAAGGCGCGGCGGGGAAAGGGAACCTGGGGGGTGGATTTCAGGCCGGATCGCGGGGCACGGTCGCCTGCACCGAAGGACGTTGCGCGAATGTGTCGAACCAGCTGCCCAACTGCGGTCGGCCGCTGCGCCAGTCGAACTCCGGAAACCGGAAATGGATGTAGCCCAGGGCGCAGGCGAGGGCGATCTGTCCGATCTCCGGCTGATCCGGAAAAGCGGGGATCATCCGCTCGAAGGCATCCAGGGCGCTGAGGGCGGAATCGGTCTGCAGGCCCATCCACCATTCGCTGCGTTGCTCGGGTGTGCGGCGGCGCTCCTCCAGGAAACGGAAGACAAAGGTGGTGATCAACCCGTCGGCCAAGGCCTGGTTGCGGCGCGCCTTCCAGTAACTCTTGTCCTTGGGGAAGAGTTCACCGCCGGCCAGGTCGTTGAGATACTCGCAGCAGACGGGGCTGTCGTAGAGGATGGTGCCGTCGTCCAGAATCAGGGTGGGCACCTGACTCAGCGGGTTGTGCTCGCGCAGGCTGGACGCCGGCTCCCAGGGGTTGGTGGGCACCACCTCGATCTGTTCCACCATGCCCAGTTCATGAGCACAGAGCATCACTTTGCGGGCGTAGGGTGAGGTGGGAGACCAGCGCAGTTTCATGCATACCTCCGGGGCGGCAGTGATGACTGCGCATACTACGCCGAATTCGGGTACCTGAATACGATCCTGTCCCGGTCACGCCGACTGGTAAAAAAAGGCCGCGCTGCAGCGGCCGGGGGCTTAAAAACCCCAAGGGATTCAGTGAATGTTGCGGCGGTGAAGCACCCCTCGCTGCTGCAGCAGATCGATGATCCTGCGGACCGCCGCTTCGGTGGTGTCCCGTTCCAGTTCAATGGTGAGATCGCTGTGGGCCGGCACCTCGTAGGGCACATCAATGGCATCGGCGCCCTCTTCGGCCTTGGCCTTGAGGTAATGGCCCAACGGATCGCGCGGTTCGCGGGAGTCGGGTGCCGCCACGTAGACCTCGACAAAATCGCGGTCACCGATGATCTGGCGCGCCGTCTTGCGCTGTGCGCGCAGGGGCGATACAAAACCGGCAATCACCAGGTGACCTGCGTCGACCAGCACGCGGGCAACCTCCGCGGCACGCCGCAGGTGCTCGTTGCGGTCCTCCACGCTGAATCCCAGGTCGCTGCTCAGACCGTCGCGCAGATGGGCACCGTCAATGCGGTAGACGCTGATGCCGCTGCGGAACAGTTGCTGCTCCAGTTCACCGGCGATGTCGGCCTTGCCCGCGCCCGGCAGACCGGTGAGCCAGAGCACGCCGCCGCGGTGCTGGTTGATCGCCTCGCGTGCCGCACGGTCCACCTGGGTGGCGGGCCACAGCTGGCGATGGCTGCTCGCGGGCTGTTGGTCGCAAATCATGCCGGCGGCCACCGTGTTGTTGGTCTCCAGGTCGATGACCACGAAGCTGCCGGTGCGCCGGTTCCTGCTGTAGGGGTCGAAGGCCAGGGGTTCGGCGCAGCTGAGATGCACGCGGCCGATCTCGTTCAGCGCCAGCCGGTCCGCAGCCACCTGCTCCAACGTGTTGACATCCACCCGGTACTGGATGGTGTCGACATGCACTCGTACAGAGCGCGTGTTGTGTTTGATGAGATAGGGACGGCGCGGGTCGAGCGGGGTTTCGCCCATCCACACCAGGTCCGCGTTGAGTTCGTTGGCGATGTTTGGTTCGTTGCCGGTACGCACCAGCAGATCGCCGCGTGAGACGTCGATTTCATCCTCAAGCTGGATGGCCACCGACATGGGGGCGAAGGCCTCGCCCAGCGCGCCGCTGGCCGTATGAATCCGTTTCACCGTGGTGGTGCGCCCGGAGGGGAACACGGTGATCGGGTCACCGGGTTTGACGATGCCCGAGGCGATCTCCCCGGCATAGGCGCGGAAGTCGGCATTGGGCCGCAACACCAGCTGCACCGGGTAACGGAAGTCATTGAGGTTTTCATCGGCGCTGACGTCGATGGATTCCAGGTGCTCCAGCAGGCTGGGCCCGCTGTACCACGGCATGCGCTCGGAGCGGCCGACCACGTTGTCGCCCACCAGCGCGCTGACCGGCAGGGCAGTCATCTCGGTGCGCCCGAGTTTGCCGAGAAAGCCCCGGAACTCGTCGACGATGGCGTGGAATACCGACTCGTCGTAGTCGACCAGATCCATCTTGTTGACCGCCACCACCAGATGGCGGATGCCGAGCAGTTGGGCAATGAAGGCGTGGCGCCGTGACTGGGGCTGTACGCCCTTGCGTGCGTCGATCAGGATCACGCTCGCTTCGGCCGTGCTGGCGCCGGTGGCCATGTTGCGGGTGTACTGCTCGTGGCCCGGGGTGTCGGCGATGATGAATTTGCGTTTGGGGGTGGCGAAGTAGCGGTAGGCCACGTCGATGGTGATGCCCTGCTCGCGCTCGGCGCGCAGGCCGTCGGTGAGCAGCGACAGATCGACTTCACCCGCCGTCTCGTTGCGCGAGGCACGGCGCACCGCGTCCAGTTGGTCTTCGAAGACGCCCTTGGAGTCGTAGAGCAGGCGGCCGATGAGGGTGCTCTTGCCGTCGTCGACACTGCCGGCAGTGGAAAAGCGTAACAGGTCCATCAGAAATACCCCTCGCGCTTGCGCTCTTCCATGGCCGCTTCGCTGGCCCGGTCATCCACCCGCGAGCCGCGTTCGGTGACGCGCGACACGGCGGTCTCGTCGATGATTTTGGCTGGCGTGTCGGCATCGCTCTCCACGCAGGCGGTGCAGCTGCGATCCCCCACGGTGCGGAAGCGTACTCGGCGCGAGGTGACCGTTTCGCCGGCCGCCGGTTGCAGCAGATCGCTCACCGGCATCAGTTGACCCTCGCGCACCACCACGTCGCGCTGGTGAGCGTAGTAGATGGACGGCAGCTCCAACTGCTCCAGTTCGATGTACTGCCACACGTCCAGCTCCGTCCAGTTGCTGATGGGAAAGACCCGGATGTGTTCGCCGCGATGATGGCGGCCGTTGTAGATGTTCCACAACTCGGGGCGCTGGTTCTTGGGATCCCAGCGGCCGTGGCTGTCGCGGAAGGAGAAGATCCGCTCCTTGGCGCGGGATTTCTCTTCGTCGCGTCGGGCGCCACCGAAGGCTGCGTCAAATTTGAACTCGTTGATGGCGTCGAGCAGGGTGACGATCTGCATCCGGTTACGGCTCTGGTTCTCGCCGGCCTTCTCCACAATGCGGCCGCTGGCGATGGACTGCTCCACGGTGCGCACCACCAGGTGGGCGCCCAGTTCAGCGGCGCGTTTGTCGCGAAAGTCGATCACCTCCTGGAAGTTGTGCCCCGTATCCACGTGCAGCAGGGTGAAGGGGATCTTCATGGGGTGGAAGGCCTTCTCGGCCAGGCGCAGCATGCAGATTGAATCCTTGCCGCCGGAGAAGAGCAGTACCGGGTTTTCAAACTCGGCCGCCACCTCGCGCATGATGTGGATGCTTTCCGCCTCCAGCCACTCCAGGTGCGCCAGGCTGCGGCGCGGTTGGGTCGATTCCAGTTTTTCAGCGGGCAGTGCGCTCATCTCAGTCATACCGCAATGCGGGCGTCGGCGCCCGGCAGGTTGGGCACGGCGCCGTTGAGCTGCTTCACCTGTCCGATCCAGGCGTCGGCGCGTTTGGCGAGCTGGGGGAAGGCCAGTTCGTCGACGGCGATCTTCTGTTCAGCCAGGGTGGAGGCGATGCCTTCCAGTTCGGTCACCAGCTCTTCATTGATCCGCTCGATGGTGTGCAGCTGGCCGATGGTGTGGCGCAGCGACTGCGAATCGAGTGTTTCGTCGTGGCGAATCGCGAGGGCGATACCGGCCAGGCGCAGCGCATTCTCCTGGCTTTCCAGGGCCTGTTCGAATTTGCCCTTGGCGGCGAAGGCGTTGCGCAACCCGAGTTCGTAGTTGGCGTCCAGCAGGGCCTTGTCGAAGGGATCGGCCGTGGCGCCGGCGCATTCGCCCACCCCCACCGATTCCACGGCAAACACCTTGCTGTCGCCAAAGTCGCGCAGCAGGAAGGGGAGTTCAAAGGCGCTCACTTCACTCAGATCGGCGAGCAGCGCTTCGAAGTAGGCGATGCCCTTGCGGCGGCTCCAGGCGAAGAAATTTTCTTCGGTGGTGCGATCGGTACGGAAGGACTCTTCAATCCGCTTCACGGCGTTGGGCAGGCGGGCGGCGGGAATGTCGGGGCCGTCTTCGGCGAAGGCGCCGCCGGCCAGACCCGAACCACCGAGCTGCAGGGTATAGCTGGGGATCAGCTTGCCGTGGTGGCGCTTGCCGCTGCCGTAGAAGCCGATATCGGCCAGGTCGGAGTTGGCGCAGCTGTTCTGGCAGCCATTGATGCGAATGCTCAGGTCGCTCTCGCCGCCGTCGATCTGGGTGGCAATGCGGGAAGAGGCGGTGATGCCCAGGGTGCAGGTGGCGGTGCCAGGGCAGGCCACCACTCGGTCACCCGCGGCGGGCACACCCAGTCCGATCTCCTGCAGGGCTGACTTGAAAGCCTCAAGGCGTGCTTCGGGCACATTGACCACCACCAGGTTCTGATCCTGGGCGGTGCGCAGATCATCCAGGTCGAAGCGGTTCAGCACCCGCGCCAGACCACGCAGGTGGCCGCTGTTGAGATCGCCGCTCGGCACATGCACCGGCACGGCGTAGAGCCCAGCCTGGTGCTGACTCTGTGGCCGCCGGGGAGCGCCGTCCGCCTCGATCCGGACAGTCAGTTCCGGCGTGCGCCACTGGCCGCGCGGCTGACCGGCGGTATCGAAGGCGGCGCTGGTCAGCGCCAGTTCCTCGTGATAAAGGCGGACAAACTCTTCGCGGCCGAAGCGCTCGATCAGGAATTTGATGCGTGACTTCGCCTTGCGGGTGCGATCGGAGTAACGGTCGTGCAGCCGCAGCACCGCTTCGATGGCCGGGATCAAATCGGATTCGGTGACGAATTCATCCACCACCACCGCCGGGCGCGGTTTGGCGCCGAGGCCGCCGCCCACCAGCACCTTGAATCCAGGCTCACCGTTGTGGCGGGTGGCCACCACGGCCAGATCGTGGATCATGCCCTGGGCGCAGTCCGTTTCGCAGGCAGAGAAGCTCATTTTGAATTTTCTTGGCAGCGCCTGGGTGAGCGGATGGCGCACGAAGTATCGGGCGACACGCTGCAGGTAGGGGTGCACATCGGTGTGCTCTCTGGGGCAGACCCCGGAGAGGGTGCAGGCGGTGATGTTGCGCACCGTGTTGCCGCCGGCCTCGCGGGAGCCGACGCCGAACAACGCCAAGTGTTCCAGCAGATCCGGCGTGCGCTTCAGCGGCACGTTGTGGAACTGGATGTTCTGGCGGGTGGAGATGTGGACCACGTCGGATTCGGAATAGTGTTCCAGCGCCTCGGCGAATCCGATGAGTTGGCGCGGGGTGAGTTTGCCGCCCGGCAGCTTGGTGCGCACCATGCAGAAACCATCCTGACGCTGGGCATAGACGCCCAGCTTGAGCCGCTCGCCCACGAAGCGGTGCGCGTCCACCTCGCCCGACTCCAGGCCGGCCAACAGGGCGCGGTAGGCTTCGTAGTCCTTGCTGTCGATCAGTGCGTTCAGTCCGCTCATGGCGCAGTTCCTCGGTGCGTAGGCTGTTGGGCAACGTTGAATGAGCGGGCAGATTAGAGAATTTGGCTTATTCCGAAAAAGAATATTTATTCATATTCTTATTCCATAAGATCCGGTCAACGAGTGTCGTTTGCGGCGATCCTTTCTGAACGCTTAAGCGCAACCCGCTGTAAATTCCGGTTTTGACTGGCAAAAATTTTGTCATGGTCTAAACCTTCTCCTACAAAATTCAGAACGGTTTTTTGTTGCCCAGGGATACTCCAGCCATGAGATTCCCGCCCAGCGGTGGATGCTCGTGAGAACAGTTTGATTGATTCGGCCCGGTGGCCGGAGGAGGACCAAAGTGCGTTGGCGCGATATTGGAATTGGCAAAAAACTGGCGATTGGCTTCGGCTTATTGCTGATCCTGATGGGTGTTTCGGACTTCGCCGGTTACAACGGCATCAGCAGGGTCGCTGAGGCACTCCACATCATCGGAGACAAAGAGGCACCGCTTGTGGATTCAGCCAACGAGATGAAGGCCGCCATGTTGAGTGGCGCCGCCAAGATGGATCAGTTCCGTCTGGCCTCGGCCACCCTGGCGACGGCGGACCCCTCCAAGCTTGGCGACATCGAAAAAGAGTTCGACCAGGCGGTTGCAGACTTCGACCAGTATGTGACCGCCATCATCGAGGGTGGAAAACTCGATAACGGTGTCGTGGTACAGGCCACCGACAATGAGCAATTGGCCAACCTGGTCCGCAAGGCCGATAGCCTGCACAACGACAAGTTCCAGCCGGCAGCCGTCAAATCAATCAAGGCCGGCCATGATCTGGTTGAGGCCGCAGCAGTTTCCGATACGGCCATGACGGCCATGGAGCAGGCGTTCAACAATGTGGTGAAGGAATCCGATGAGACCGAAACCGTGGCCAAGGCCGCCGTGGCGGAGGCCCGCGCGGCAGCCCGGAGCCAGGCCGACCTGGACCGACTGTTCAATCGGGAGGTACCGCTCATCGATGCCACCATGGAGATGAAGAACTCCATCGCCAATACCCGGATCCCGCTGGAAGAGGTGGCTCAGGCGACCAAACTGGCTGAAATAGACGAGCTGCAGCGCGAATACGACGAGCAGGTCGCGGCATTTGACGAGATTGTGAAGGTCATCCTCAACGGCGGGGTCATGGATGGCACCCGGATGGAGGCCGTCGCACGTGCCGATGTGCGGACAGCCGTCGAAAAGGCGGATGTGGCGCACACCAGATTTCAGGAAGCGGCCAAGAAAATGATTGCGAGCCAACGCCACATGATTGAACTCGGGCAACAGGTGGACGCAGCTGATGAAGTACTCGAAGAGGCCGTTACCGAAGTAACCGCCTTGATCGGTGATATCGAGGCTTTGGCCAACGACGAAATGAAGAACGCGCAGAGGATGGGTGCGGAGGCTGAAGTGCAGTCGATCTCCGTCCTGCTGTCCATCGCCGTCGCCGCTCTGGTGATCGGCGTCTCACTCGGCTTTTTCATCACCCGCGGCATTGTCGGGCCCATGAACGTGGCGGTTACCACGGCCGCGAAAATCGCCGAAGGCGATCTGTCGCAGAACGTGGAGTCCGCCGGCAAGGACGAAGTGGGCCGCCTGCTGGATGCCATGCACCGGATGAGTGTGCGGCTACGCGAGGTGGTGGGCAACGTGCGCAACGGCACCGAAGCGGTGAGCAGCGCCGCCGGGCAGATTGCCGCCGGCAGCTCCGACCTGTCACAGCGCACCGAAGAGCAGGCCTCCAGCCTGGAAGAGACCGCCTCCGCCATCGAAGAGATGACGGCGACGGTCAACCAGAACGCGGACAACGCCGCTCAGGCCAACCAGCTGGCGGTCAACACCCGGCAGATGGCGGAGAGTGGCGGCCAGACCGTGGCCAACGCCGTCCAGTCCATGACCAAGATCAGCGAGTCGGCGCGCAAGATCAATGACATCATCGGCATCATTGATGACATCGCCTTCCAGACCAACCTGCTGGCACTCAACGCCGCGGTGGAAGCCGCCCGTGCCGGTGAGCAGGGTCGCGGTTTTGCGGTGGTGGCGGGCGAAGTGCGCAAGCTGGCGCAACGCAGCGCCGAATCGGCCAAGGAGATCAAGACCCTGATCCAGGACAGCGTGGCCAAAGTGGACGAAGGCAGCCGCCTGGTGGACGAGTCCGGCAAGGCGCTGGAAGACATCGTGATCGGGGTGAAGAAAGTGAGCGACCTGGTGGCAGAGATCGCCGCCGCTTCGCAGGAACAGTCGAGCGGTATCTCGCAGATCAATACCGCCGTGACCCAGATGGACCAAGTGACCCAGCAGAACGCGGCGCTGGTGGAAGAGACCGCCGCAGCCAGCTCCTCGCTGGATGATCAGTCCCGGAACCTGCTGGAACTGGTCTCCTTCTTCAAGGTGGGCAACCAGGCGTCGGTTGCGATGGCCTCAGGCGGTCACACCGTCAGCCATGCGCCGGTCCACAAGGTGTCCCATGCCGCCGCAGCCAAACCGGCGGCCAAGGCCAAAGCGGCACCTGCCGCGCCCAAGCCCAAGCCCAAAGCCAAGGCCGCTGCGCAGCATGACGAGGAGGACTGGGAAGAGTTCTAACCGGTCTCAAACCCAACCAAAAAGCCCCCGGTTCGGGGGCTTTTTTTCGTCCGGGAGCGAAGCGCCTCAGCGCGCTTTGTGCGTACGTCGCCGGTGCTGGGGGGTGGGTTTCGTATTGAGCCAGGCGCCGGTGATCAGGGCCGCGACCAGCACCACGATTGAGGTCCAGGGATTGCCGAGCAGTGGGTCGAACCTATCGGGATCACCTTGCAGAAAAGAGTCGGGCTTCCCTGCCCGTCAATGTCTTCCCTGTATGTGGGTATTCCCCCTTGAGAGTCAAACCCCACGTTCACTGGAGGCAGATTCATGATGGCGCCAAACCCAGCTCATCGCAGTGACCAGGCGCACAGGGTGGCTGTGATTTTTTAACGGTGGGAGGCAGGTCATGGCCTGATCCTGCCGACAACCCGGCCGACCAGGGGAATGCGTTCCAGCAGGGGCAGCGGGTCCCAGAAATCGGTGTGATCGACGATGCGTCCGGAGACGTCCAGGGTCAATTGGGACGCACCGTGAATCGATAGCGGGCGCCGCGGACCGAAGGGGGGAATGCAGCGGAACTCCCAGACCAGTAGCGCTACTGCCGGCTCTTCGGGGGCGGCGGTGATGCGCTCGATGGTGAAGCCGGGGTTCGTGGTTCGGGAAAACATCTCGGCGTAGAGTCCCTTGATTTCCGCGATCCCAGACAGCTGGTTGAACGGGTCGGAAAACCGTGCCTCGGGCGCGTAGATCTCACCCAGGTGCTCCAGACTCACCGGGGTCATCTGTTCGAAGAAGTCGGCGATCACCCGCCAGCGGCGCTCATTCACAGCCCGGTCACCCGGTGGATCAGCGGAAAATAGAGTCGCCGGGGTAGCCGCTTGAGCAGGCGCATGAGCAGGGTGAAGCGACGCGGAAAGGCGGTTTCGAAGTTGCCGTCGGCAAAGCCCCGCAACATCGCCTCGGCTGCCTCGTCGGCGGTTATCAGGTCAGGCATGGGGAATTCATTGCGCCGGGTCAGCGGGGTGTCCACGAACCCGGGGTTGAAGAGAAACACCCCCTGGCCGCGCGGGGCCAGATCCAGGTAGAGGGTTTCGGCCAGGTTGATCAGCGCCGCTTTGGTGGGGCCGTAGACGGTGGCGGTCGGCAGGCCGCGGTAGCCGGCCACACTGGCAATGAGCGCGATGGCCCCCTCCTCGGCAAGCAGATCCCGGATCACCGGGCCGACGGTGTAGAGCGCACCCGTGAGATTGGTATCCACCAGCATCCGGCTGGTGGCGGCATCCAGCTGATCGGCCCTGACGGCCTGGTGCGTGCCGGCGGCGTAGACCAGCAGGTCGATCGCTCCCCACAACCGCTTCAGGGTGCCCGCCGCACGCGAGACTGCGTCCGGGTCGGTCACGTCAAAGGGCAACACCAGGTGATCACCCTCGGCGGCCAGTTCGTTGAGTGCCTGGCGGTTCCGGGCGCTCAACGCCAGTCGCGCACCCTGGTCCCGGAGCCTTCTGGCGAGGGCCGCGCCGATTCCACTGCTCGCGCCGACAATCCAGACCCGGCGCCCACGCCAGTGGCGGATCGGGGGATTCAGCGGCTTC
>JBNLBB010000010.1:0-37493 GCA_050302415.1 Gammaproteobacteria bacterium
GGTCTTGGGCAGCCGGAATGCGCCGACCGGGGAGGGATGTATCCCGCCTCGGCAACCTCGCGATCCTGGAATGTCGTGTAAAAGAATGACGAGAGAAAATTTCTCGGAAAATCAATACAATATGGTGCAGCGCAACATTATTTTGTTACCTTGGGTAACGGAAAAGTGTTACCGAAGGTGTCGCTCGATGTAACCCCAGGTAACAGAAAAGAGGTTACCTGGGCGTAATGCTGCTATGCACCATCCCGCAACTGGTTGAAATTGATTGAGATCGGTTTTTTGGCCTGATTCCTGCTTATATGGGGTCGCGGACCGGGAGGCCATAGGGTCGACAGAAGGAGAGGCTAGTCCCTTTCAACGTTGAGGGATACACAGGCCGATGGGGTACAGGGAAAACCGGACCGCTATAACCATTAATGGCTAGAAACTGGAGGACTCGTTAATGAGTATGTCCCAAAGCGGAGCGGCCTACTGGAAGGCCAATATCCGCCTAGTAATCATGCATTTGATCGTCTGGGCGGTCGTCTCTTATGGGTTCGGGATTATCCTGCGCCCGATGTTGTCGGGAATTCCGGTCGGTGGTACTGACCTGGGATTTTGGTTTGCACAGCAGGGTTCCATGATCGTCTTCATCGTACAGATTTTTGTCTATGCGGCGCAGATGAATAAGTTGGATATCCAGCACGGCGTACAAGAAGACTAAGGGGGCCGATACATGGATCTTCAAACTTTAACCTACATCGTCGTTGGTTCGACCTTCGCGCTGTACATCGGTATCGCCATCTGGGCGAAAGCCGCAACCACCGGTGAATTCTACGCGGCCGGCCGCGGTATTCACCCCGTTGCCAACGGTATGGCAACCGCCGCTGACTGGATGTCGGCTGCTTCCTTCATCTCCATGGCCGGCCTGATCGCCTTCCTGGGATATGACGCTTCCCTGTTCCTGATGGGCTGGACCGGCGGCTACGTGCTGCTCGCCATGCTGCTTGCACCTTACCTGCGTAAGTTCGGCAAGTTCACGGTGCCTGAGTTCATCGGTGACCGCTACTACTCGCAGACCGCCCGCATCGTGGCGGTGCTCTGCCTGATCACCGCTTCGCTGACCTATGTAATCGGTCAGATGAAGGGTATCGGTGTCGCGTTCTCCCGCTTCCTGGAAGTGGACTTCGCCACCGGTCTCTTCACCGGTATGGTCATCGTGTTCATCTACGCTGTGTTGGGTGGCATGAAGGGCATCACCTACACCCAGATCGCTCAGTACTGCGTGCTGATTTTTGCCTACACCGTGCCGGCGATCTTCATCTCCCTGCAGCTGACCGGTAACCCGATTCCGCAGCTGGGTCTGTTTGGCAGCGTTGACGGCACGCCGTTGCTGACCAGGCTGAACCAGACTGTGGTGGATCTGGGCTTCCCCGAGTACACCGCGCTGAAAACCAGCACGCTGAACATGACGCTGTACACCTTCTCGCTCATGATCGGTACCGCTGGTCTGCCGCACGTCATCATCCGCTTCTTCACCGTGCCGCGCGTGAAGGATGCCCGTGCATCCGCAGGTTGGGCGCTGGTCTTCATCGGCATCCTCTACACCACCGCTCCTGCAGTGGGCGCGATGGCTTTCTACAACCTGGCCAACACCGTGCAGCCTGGTGGCGGTTCCGACGCTTCCGGTTCGCTGGTCTACGAACAGCGCCCGCAGTGGTTCAAGAACTGGGAAAAGACCGGTCTGCTGAAGTTTGAAGACAAGAATGGCGACGGCCGTGTCCAGTACCGCAAAGGTGCTGACAACGAGCTGAAGGTTGACCGTGACATCATGGTGCTGGCCAACCCCGAAATCGCACGTCTGCCGAACTGGGTTATCGCCCTGGTCGCAGCCGGTGGTCTCGCTGCCGCGCTCTCCACTGCTGCCGGTCTGCTGCTGGCCATCTCTTCCTCCATCTCCCATGACCTGCTGAAGGGTATCTTCAAGCCGGACATCACGGAGAAGGGCGAACTGCTGGCCGCGCGTATTGCCATGGGTGGTTCCATCGTGGTGGCCGGTTACTTCGGTCTGCATCCCCCGGGATTTGCCGCGCAGGTGGTGGCCCTGGCCTTCGGTCTGGCTGCTTCTTCCATCTTCCCGGCTTTGATGATGGGTATTTTCAACAAGCGGGTGAACAACACGGGTGCCGTGGCCGGTATGCTTTCCGGTCTGGGTATCACCCTGCTGTACATCTTCTGGTTCAAAGGCTGGTTCTTCATCCCCGGCACCAACATGGCTCCGAACAACGCAACCAACTGGTTCCTGGGTATCTCGCCTGAGGCCTTCGGTGCCGTGGGCGCCATGGTCAACTTCGCTGTGGCCATCGGTGTCTCCAAAGTGACCGCTGAGCCGCCGGAGCACATCCAGCATCTGGTCGAAGACATCCGCGTGCCCAAGGGCGCCAGTGGTGCAATGGACCACTAATAACAATTGATCTGATGTAAACTAAGGACCCCGCTTCGGCGGGGTCTTTTTTTCTGGGGGATATGATGGAAGCCGAATTGCTCGAGATACGGGATTTTCTTGCTGCACACCATCCGTTTGATCAGCTGCCGGACGAGTTGCTGTCACAGCTGCCGGCCAAGCTGGAGATCCGCTATGTGCGCCGTGGCGCGGATCTGCCACTGAACGCGGGCAACGAGGGGCATCTCTATCTTATTCGCACTGGTGCGGTGGAGCTGTTCGGCGCGGAAGATGAACTGTTTGCGCGTCTGGGAGAAGGGGACTTTTTTGGATATCGGGTCTCCCAGCGGGTGGATCAAGAGACACTGCACGGTGTGGCAATCGAAGACTGCCTGATCTATCAGCTTGCGGCCAGGGAGGTCGATTCGCTGTGCGCCACGCACCGCGGGTTCGCCTACTTTTTCGCCCCCCCGGGCGGTGACCGGCTGCGCGATGCCATCTCCAATTACGGAGAAGTGAACGACTCGCAGCTCAACCTGATGACCACGGCGGTCAGAGATCTGATCGGCAAGGCCCCCGTCACCATCGCTCCGGGTGATGCCATTCAGGAAGCCGCCCGAAGGATGAGCGAGCAGCGGGTCTCGTCGATTCTGGTGACCGACGGTGATCGTCTGGTGGGCATCGTCACCGACCGCGATCTGCGCAAGCGCGTGCTGGCCAAGGGGGTGGCCGTTTCCGCTCCGGTTGCAGACATCATGACTCCGGACCCCCAGGTTATCGATGCCGATACGGTGGCGTTTGAAGCGTTGCTGCAGATGGCCCGCCACAACATCCATCACGTACCGGTGGTGGATGAGGGGAGGCTTGCTGGCATGATCACGGCGACCGACCTGACCCAGCGCCACTCAACCTCTGCCGTCTACCTCGTTGGCGACATCTACAAGCAGAAATCCATTGAGCGGCTGCGCGAGGCCGCCTCCAAGGTGCCCGCGCTACTCAGCAATCTCGTCGCCGCGGAGACGGGCGCCAACAGTGCAGGACACATCATCACCACCATATCCGATGCCATCGGTACCCGCCTGTTGCAGATGGCCGAAGAGAAGTTCGGTCCGCCACCGGTGCCCTACGCCTGGGTGGTGGCGGGTTCCCAGGGACGCAATGAACAGATTGCCAATTCGGACCAGGACAACTGCATGGTGATCGATGATGCCTACGATGAGGCGCAGCACGGTGAGTATTTCCGCAATCTCTCCAGCTTTGTCTGTGCGGGCCTCGACGAGTGCGGTTATGTCTACTGCCCGGGAGACATGATGGCGCAGACCGATCAGTGGCGGCAGCCGCTGCGAACCTGGAAGCAGTATTTCAGCAAGTGGATTGAAGAACCCCAACCCAAATCCCTGATGCTCACCTGTGTCTTTTTTGATCTTCGCTTTCTGTTCGGAGCAGAGGAGCTGTTCAGCGAGCTGCGCAGCCATGTATTGGCGAAAACCGCCAAAAACACGCTGTTTCTGGCGCACATGTCGGGCAATGCCCTGAGCCACCAACCGCCGCTGGGTTTTTTCCGCAATTTCGTGCTGATTCGCGGCGGCGAACACGATCACACCTTCGATCTCAAGCACAATGGCGTGATTCCCATTGTTGACCTGGCTCGTGTCTATGCATTGTCCGCCGGCGTTGAATCGGTCAACACCCAGGAGCGATTGATGACCGCGGTGCAGGGCGGAGAGGTGACGAAAGATGGGGCCACCGATCTGCGTGATGCCCTGGAGTTCATCGCGACGCTGCGCCTCCGCCACCAGGCCAGGCTGATCAAGGCCGGGCAGTCGGCCAACAATTTCGTCTCGCCCGAAGAGCTCTCACACTTTGAACGCAACCACCTGAAGGATGCCTTTTCGGTGGTCAGAACCATGCAGAGTGTCCTCGCCAGCCGCTATAAGTTTTAGCAGCGCGGATTTTGGTCATGTGGAAACGGTTATTCAGCCTTGAACAGAGGCGCAAATGGATGTTGCCCAAAGTCGCGCCGGGACCACTGCGGGATTACTACACCACACCTTTTCCCAATCCGGACTGGCGCTGGGATGATGTTCCCTATCTGGCCCTCGACTTCGAGACCACCGGTCTCAATCGCCAGCGCGACGATATCGTCAGTATCGGTTTTGTGGACATTGTGGGCGGATTGCTGCGTCTGGGCAGCTGCGAACATCACCTGGTAAGGCCGAACCGGGACATGCCCGAGGCTTCTGCAGTGGTGCACGGCATACTTGATGATGAGGCCCAGGATTCCGAGGAACTCGGCGTGGTGCTGCCGCGGTTGTTGGCGGCGCTGGCGGGTAAGGTGATGGTCGCGCACAACGCCCGGGTGGAGATCGATTTTCTCAGTCGTGCCTGCCGCCGGGTCTATGGTGCCCCATTCTTCGGCCCGGTGGTCGACACACTGGCGCTGGAGGTGCACTCACTCAATCAGATACGCCACGTCATTGCCCGCGGTGATCTGCGTCTGGCCAATGCCCGTATCCGATACGGACTGCCGCGCTATCCGCTGCACAACGCGCTGATCGATGCCCTGTCGGCCGGGGAGCTGTTTCTGGCCCAGGTTGCCCACCGCAAAGTGACGGTTACCCCCAAGCTGAGTGATTTGGCCCTACCGCTGTAACGGTCAGTCCTGATTCTCCTTGCCAAACAGCGTCATGCGTTTGGCCGCTTCCATACCGAGTTCAGCCGCCAGCACATTATCCACCTGGCGAAAGCCGGTGCCACGCGCCGCGAGCAACAGAAAGAACCACTGCGCGCCGAATACAAACAGGTACGAGAGTCCGATCTGCGGATGCAGGTCCGGGTTGATGGGCCAGGCGACCAGAAAGGCGGCGACAAACATCAGCGCCGCACTGGTGAGATCGCGCAACAGATTCCAGGCACTGACGGTACTCGCCACATAGGCTACCTGACGGTGTTTCTGCGCCAGCGACTGCCAGACTTCGAACTGCACCTTTGGATCGTAGGCTGAGTCCTTGATGGCGGGAATCTTCTCCAGCAGCACCTTGTAGTCCACAACGGTGCGCCGGGTATTGAAAAACGCGGAGTAGGCGGGATGGGCGTTGGTGCGGCGCAGGTAGATGAATTTGCATTTCAGCTCTTCAGGCATCCGCTGTAACGCAATCAGGGTGCCCATCGCTACCGCAAACGCGAGCAGGGCGGCAATCGGGACCTGGCTGCCCAGCTCCTGCCAATGCACAAGGCTCAGCACAAAAGGGTCTATGCCGATGGGCAACTTGAGCAGGAACAGATAAAAAAACGCCGCGTTCAGCGCGCAAAACATGGGCAGGAGCAGCCAGTGGGCGGGGTGGTTCTGATTCATGAATTCAATGGGACTCAAGTCTGAATGTAATTCTGTACCGATGGGAACCGGCGCTGCTATTTGACGTGATCGATGCGGGGAAGGCAACCCCTATGTCCATGTGCACCGGAATAATCCGTCAAACCCGACGCTGCACCGAGACCCGTACTGCCTTTTGACGCTCCGCACGCGTCGCCAGATAGATGCCGGAAGCAATCGCCAGCGCACCCCAGCCATGATAGGCATGCAGGGACTCACCCAGGAAGAGGATGGCAAACACTGTGGTAAAGAGTGGCATCAGGTGTACAAAAAGTGCCGCTGCCGCCGGTCCGGCCTCGCTCACCCCCCGGTTCCAGAAGATGTAGGCGATCACAGAGGCAAATACCCCGACGTAGAGCAGGACTCCGGCGGTGTCCGGACGCAGGGGGAACGACCGGCCGTCGGCCAGTTCCCACAGGTAGGCTGGAAGCAGCGGGACTATTCCGATCACCATGATGGCGGTCAGGCTGACCAGCGGGGTTACGTCGGTGGGACGTTTCTGCAGCAACAAGGAATAGATGGCCCAGGAAAATGCCGCGAGCAGGATCAACAGATCCCCCCAATTGAATTCGAGCTCCAGCAGCCGACCCAGATCGGCCTTGGTCATGATGAGCGCAATCCCGAGCAGCGAGAGCAACACCGCAACCAGCTGCTGCGGCCGCGGCCGCCGGCCGTAGATGAGCCAGGCAAACAGCAGCACATGCAGCGGCACGGTGGAGTTGATCATGACACCGTTGATGGCTGTGGTGTGATGGAACGCGAGATAGACCAGGGTGTTGTAGGCGGTGACACCAAACAGCCCGAGCAGGGTGTAGATTTTCCAGTGCGGGTAGATCCTGTGACGATTTTTCCACAGAGCCGGTCCGGTAAACAGTGCCAGGGCAAAGAGCGCGATCATCCAGCGCCAGAAGGAAAACGCCAGCGGAGGAATCAAATCATGCATGCCACGGCCGAAGACGAAGTTGCCGGACCACATCAGGGGCGGCACAACCAGCAGCAGGTAGGGGGAAGGGGAACGCACGGACAGAGATTCCAGAAGCGGGGTCAGCCTCATTATGCCATGGGTGCTTCTGACCGACAGTTGGCCTGCATCACTCTGCCAATGCGCTTTTGGCTATACTACCGCTCGACGTGTTCCAAACGCGCACCCTGAGGGTGCTTTTACTGATAACAAATTGTTCCGGTTTACACGGCGGAGGTCTCAAATGAAAAGACGAAGTTTTCTGAAAACGGTCGGTGCCGCGGGCGCGGTGGCCGCCACCGGCTCCCTGGCCGGTGCCAAGGTCGCCGGCGCGGCGGCGCACATGAAAAAGGCCGAGCACAAGTGGAAGATGGTCACCACCTGGCCGAAGAACTTCCCGGGTCTGGGCACCGGTGCCAACCATCTCGCGGAGATCATCAACAAGATGAGCGGCGGGCGCATCGAGGTCAAAGTCTATGGCGCTGGCGAACTGGTGGGCGCGCTGGAGAGTTTTGACGCCGTCTCCCGCGGCACGGCCGAAATGGGGCATGGCGCCGCCTACTACTGGAAGGGCAAGGCCGAAGCCGCCCAGTTTTTTGCGGCGGTTCCCTTTGGACTGACCGCGCAGGAGATGAACGGCTGGATCTACCATGGCGGCGGCATGGCCATCTGGGAAGAGATCTATGGCAAGTTCGGGCTCAAGCCGCTGGCAGCCGGGAATACCGGCGTGCAGATGGGCGGCTGGTTCAACAAGCAGATCAACAGCGTGGACGACCTGAAAGGTCTGAAGATGCGCATACCGGGTCTGGGCGGCGAAGTCCTGAAACGGGCGGGCGGCACGCCGGTACTGCTGCCCGGTGGCGAAATCTTTCCCTCCCTGCAATCGGGTGCGATCGACGCCACCGAGTGGGTGGGTCCGTACAACGACATGGCCTTCGGACTCTACAAGGCGGCGAAGTACTACTACTATCCCGGCTGGCATGAGCCCGGCACCACCCTGGAGAGCTTTGTAAGCCAGAAGGCGTTCGACGCGTTGTCACCGGATCTCCAGGAGATCGTGGTGCATGCCACCAAGTCAGCCAACCTCGATATGCTGTCCGACTTCACGGCGCGCAACAACGCGGCCCTGGAGACCCTGGTCAAACAGCACAATGTGAAAGTGCTGCAATTCCCGGATGCCGTCATGAAGCGGCTGCGTGATCTTTCGGACGAAGTGGTGAAAGAGGTGGCTGCCAACGACCCCATGTCGAAGAAGGCCTACGACTCCTACATCAAGTTCCGGGACCAGGCCATCGCCTGGCACAACGTCTCGGAACGTGCCTACCTGAACGCCCGCGCGCTCTAAGCGCAGCGCCGGTGCAGGCTGGAAAAGCCAGTCTCTGTTGAGACTGGCTTTTTTTATCCGTAAATGACCTTGGGTAGCCAGGTGGCCAACCCGGGCCAGACCGCGAGCAGACTCAGGGTGATGATCTGAATGATGATGAAGGGAACCACCCCGCGATAGATGTCCACGGTTCTGAGGTCCGGTGGCGCCACGCCACGCAGATAGAAGAGCGCAAAGCCGAAGGGAGGGGTGAGAAATGAAGTCTGGAGGTTGAGCGCGATCATGATGCCGAGCCACACGGGGTTCAGATCCATGGCCAGCAGAATCGGTCCGACAATCGGGACCACGACGAAGGTGATTTCGATGAAGTCGAGAATAAATCCCAGCAGGAACATCAGCAGCATGACCAGGAATACTGCCGTCACCACCCCGCCGGGCAGGTTGTGAAGGAATTCAGCTACCAACTCGTCGCCGCCAAAGCCCCGAAACACCAGGGAAAATACAGAAGCCCCCACCAAAATCATGAACACCATGGCGGTGACCTGAGTGGTGCTGCGTACCACTTGAGTGATAATTTTCAGGGTCAACTGCCTCTGTCCGGCAGCCAGCAGCATCGACCCCACAGCGCCCACACTGGCGGCTTCCGTGGGGGTGGCCAGTCCGCCAATGATCGAACCCAGGACTGCGACAATCAGGAACAGCGGAGGAAACAGGACCTTCAGCACTCGGACGTTCAATTCCCGTTGATTGATCTCCCGCCGTTCCGATTCGGGAATCGGGGGGACCGCCTCTGGCCGGACGATGGCCACACCGATCAGGTAGACAATGTAGAGGAGCACCAGGAGCATCCCCGGGATCAGCGCTCCGACGAACAGATCCCCCACCGAGACGGTGTCTGGTGAAAACATACCCATGTTGAGTTGCGCCTGCTGGTAGGCGGAGGACATCACGTCACCCAGCAGCACCAGCACGATCGAGGGCGGAATGATCTGGCCCAGCGTGCCGGAGGCACAGATGGCCCCCGCGGCGACTTTTGGATCGTAACCGCGCTTCATCATGGTCGGCAGCGAGAGCAGTCCCATGGTGACCACGGTGGCGCCGACGATGCCGGTACTGGCAGCCAGCAGCATACCGACGATCATCACGGAAATGCCCAGACCACCCCGCAGCGGACCAAACAGCAGGGCCATGGTCTCCAGCAACTGCTCAGCGACCTTGGAGCGTTCGAGCATCACCCCCATGAAGACGAACAGCGGTACGGCAATCAGCGTTTCGTTGGTCATGATGCTGTAGAGGCGGTTGGGAATCGCCTCCAGAAACGAGGTGTCGAACACGCCCAGCAGATCACCCACAAAGGCAAAGGCCAGGGCGGTCCCGGCCAGGGAGAGGGCGACGGGATATCCGGCCATGAGCACAATGCAGACGCCCAGGAAGAGGAGCAGCGACAGATATTCCATCAGATTGCCCCGTTATCTTCCGGGGTCTGTTCGACCCGTGAGGGAAGCACCGCTGTGCTGTGCTCTTCATGTTTAGGCCGGGTGCGGCCGGTGATCACCATCAGCGCTGTCAGGCCCTGTGCAACACCCTGCAGAAACAGGAGGAAGGCCATCAGCGGAATCACGCTCTTCAGCAGGTAGACACCGGGAATTCCTCCGGCCTCCTGTGACACCTCGCGCACGGCCCAGGAGGCGGCGACGTATTCCCAACTGATATAGAAAATAAATGCACAGACCGGAAACAGTAGGAACAGCGTGCCGAACAGATCCACCACAGCCCGTGCCCGGTAGGAGAGCAGACGGTAGACCACGTCCACCCGCACATGGCCATCATGCTTCAGGGTATAGGCGGCACCCAGCATGAAGACCACGGCATGCATGTAGGTGATGGACTCCTGCATCCAGATAAAGCCGACATTGAACAGATAGCGCAGAACGACAACACAGAAGGTGAACAGCACCATGGTCAGCGTCAGCCAGGCGATACAGCGCCCGGTCCATTCTGAAAAGAGACTCAGGCGGGAACTCAGCATTTCCAACTATGCGCTCCTTGTGTGTAGATCGTTGTTTTGTTGAAGCGTGCAGGCTGAGGGCCAATGGTAAAGCCATCCGCCGTTTCGATAAAGTCGCCGGAGCGCAATCAGGTGTTTGTCCGGGAATTCTGGGAAAAATGCCAGATCAGTTCATTGAGATCATTCAACAGCAGATCCGGCTGGGCGTCATCGAGTTGGGCCCGGGAATGAAATCCGGTGGCCACGGCCAAGCTGGTCATACCGGCCTGGCGTGCGGCCTCAATGTCCTCGCAGGTGTCGCCCAGGTAGGCGCAACGGTAGGGTGGAACGGTGAGCCGTCGGGCACATTCGAGCAGCGGGTCCGGGGCAGGTTTGCGTGCGGAGACGTCGTCGGTGCTGATGATGGCCTGGAAATGCTGGAGCCAGCCGGCCTCCCGGAGCGGCGCCAGTTTCATGGGCATCAGTGCCGCGGGCGTGGATGAGGCAATGCCCAGGGCGACGGGCGCCTCACGCAGCGTCTGGAGCAGCTCTGGAACCGCTTCGAACAGACGGACATGTTCCCGAAACCAGTGTGGCCCAATTTCCGCCAGAGTGGATTGGGCGGCGGCCACCAGTTCGCGCAGGCGATGGTGTTCCTGCTCGGGGATCACCCGGGCCCAGTGGAACTCGCCGGACTGCACGGCAGCCAGAATTCCCTCGGTGGCGGGGACCGGCAGTGCCAGCCGGAGCAGCGCCTCCTGGACCATACGGCAGTAGGTGCCCGTTGAATCAATCAACGTGCCGTCCAGATCAAAAATCACTGCCTGAAGATAACTGATACTCACACTGCCCAACCAGGCGCCGATGGCCAATGGCCCGATGTTTGGCGGGACAGGCTACTCCTTCGGACAGGGGGCGACAACGGCAGCGTGGGTGGCGTAGGGTTGGCGGCGCCAAAAGTGCTGAACTGTCCCCGGATTCGTGATAAACAGAGAGCCGATGGGAGTCAGTAGTCGTCGGTGGAGGAGGCCGCGTACAGCCAGATGAGTCATCCCCTGTTGGTAGCACTGACCGGCGCCACCGGTGTGGTCTACGGTATCGAGCTGATCAAGGCGCTGCGCCAGCTGCAGGTGCCGGTGCATCTGGTGATGAGTGAAGCGGCAGTGCGCACCATTCACATCGAGACCGACTATCAGACCGACGAAGTGCGGGAGATGGCTGATGTGGTCTACAGCAACAAGGATATTGCTGCTGCCGTGGCCAGCGGCTCGTTCCTGACCCGCGGCATGGTCATTGCTCCCTGTTCGGTCAAAACCCTTTCCGGGGTGGCCAATTCCTACGGAGAGAACCTGGTGGTACGCGCGGCGGATGTGACACTGAAGGAACGTCGGCCACTGGTGCTGATGGTGCGCGAAACCCCGCTGCACAAGGGCCATCTGGATCTGATGCGCCGCGCAGCCGATCTGGGGGCCATCATTCTGCCGCCCATGCCCGCTTTCTATCACGGTCCGCAGACCATTTTGGATATCGTGCACCAGGGGGTGGGCAAGGCGCTCGACCTGCTGGGGATTGAAAACGACCTGTATCGTCGCTGGGATAGCGGCTCAGCCCAGGACCCCGCACTGCGCCGGCCGCGGGACTGAAATCCCTCAGGCGGGTGTGGGGCGCCGCTGCTCCGGCGTCACCTGAGGTAAAAAATAGTCGTCGGCAGCATCCAGTCTGACGGGTTCCCCGGCCGCGTTGACCAGTGGCTGTTCGTAATCGTTCCAGCCGCGCAGTCCGGTTTTCAGGGAGCGGACCCGCGCATAACCCATCCGTTGCAGGGTTTGCGCCGCCAGAATGGTCCGGTTGCCGGACCGGCAGATGAGGACCAGCGGTAACTCGCGCGCCTTCACCAGTTCGGGGACAGTCTCTTCGTAGTCCCATTCGCACGCGGTTTCCAGAATGCCACGCGGCACGTTGATCGAACCGGCGATATGCATGGCGGCGAACTCATAGGGTTCGCGCACATCCACCAGCAGGGGAGGGGATTCGGAATCGAGTTCCTCCGCCAGATCCCAGGGCAACAGCTCTTCGACCTCCTGCCGGGCCTCGTCGATCAGCCGGGTGAACCGCATCATCCCGAGGACTCGCGGTACTTCTGGTGCAGACCATGCTCCACGGCCATCACCGCCGCCTCGACCCGGGAGTGGACCGAGAGTTTGCGCAGGATGGCCTTGACGTGGAGTTTGACCGTGCCGTCGGAGATCCCCAGATTGCGTGCAATTACCTTGTTGCTCTGCCCATCGGCCAGATGGCAGAGAATTTCACTTTCGCGGGGAGTGAGTTCGGCGAAGGGACTGCTCTCCCTGGCCGCAGTGTCGGTAGGTTCGCCCTGAACCACCTTGGCCAGCACCCCGGTGAGCCCGGGCGCCACCACCGTTGACCCGCCAACAATCTCCTTGAGTGCCGATATCACCTCATCGGGTTCCATGTCCTTGATCAGGTAGCCCTGGGCACCGCTGCGCAGGGATTCGACGAGATCGCGCTCTTCGCTGCTGGTGGTCAACATCGCAATGGCGCGGCTGAACCCGCTTTCGCGCAGTGCGCGCAGGACGGTCAATCCGTCCATCTGGGGCATCCGTAAATCGAGCAGTACGATATCGGGCTGCAACTCCATGGCGAGTCGGACGCCTTCCCGGCCATCGCCCACCGCGTCGACCACTTCGATGTTCCGCCGTTCAAGCAGCTCCGTGAGACCGGTCCTGAACAGGGCATGGTCGTCAACTATCAACACCCTCATGTTATCTGCCTTGTCTAGTTGAGCGTCGTGGCTCCGTTGTAGGTGAACATCAGCTCAATGCGGGTGCCCTCGCCGGGTTCGCTTTCGATGCGCAGCTCACCCCCCAGGTGCTGCGCCCGTTCCTGCATGATGCTGAGTCCGATATGTTCTCCGGGATTTCCATCCAGCAGCAGTTCGCCAAATCCGACGCCATCATCCTCGATCAGCACCAGGTACTCGCCGCGATGGTTGCAGCGGAGCAGAACGCGCACGGTGTTGGCCTGGGCGTGTTTCTTGATGTTGGCGAGCGACTCCTGAATGATGCGCAGGACCTGCATCTCCATCAGCGCCGGCAGGTTCTCCTCGGTGCACTGTTTCTGCAGAAAAATCTGGATTTTGGTCTCCTGCCGGAACTGGTTGACGATCGCCTCCAACGCGTGCAGAAGACCGCGCTCATCAATGGGCGCCCGGAACTGGCTCAACAGTTCCCGCAGTTCCGTATTGGCCTCGTCGATGCTGTTGTGGATCAGGTTCAGTTCCTTGCGCGCCTTGCGGTTTTCCGAGCCGTCGAGCACTTCATTGAGGACCTTGACCTGGAAGCGCATGCTGGCGAGGGTCTGCGCCAGTGAGTCGTGCAACTCATGGGCAATCATGTTGCGTTCCTGGATGATGGAGAGCCGGTGCGTCTGACGCTCGAGTTGTGCTTTTTCCAGGGCAGTCCCGACCTGTCGTCCGACGCTGGTCAGCAATTCCCGGGTATCGGCGTTGATTCCGATGCCGGATTTGTCCAGGAAGAGATTGAAGACGCCCAACTGCCGGTCACGGTGCTGGATGGGAACAGTCAGCATCTCCATGTCATGCTTTTCAAACAATGGGCGTCCGATGTGTTCGCCGCATACCGCCAGGTCTTTCTGGCAGCTGGCCACTCCCGACTGCAGCACATGACCACACAGGCAGCGGTCCAGGCAGACCATGTTTTCGAGTTCGATCACTTCCCGGTCCAGGCCGATGCTGCTGACCAGTTTGAGCTGATTGTCGGGCGTCAACAGCCGCACCGCGGCGGCCCGTGCGTCGGTCACTTCGGTAATGGTGTTCAGAAACTTGATCAGCAGATCATCCAGGTCCCTGCTTTCGTTGACCGTTGCCGCCACGTCGTAAAGGATCTCCAGGGAGCGGGTCTGCACGGCGAGCCGGTCGGTCTGCATCCGCACCCTGGAATCGAGTTCCGTGTTGAGCACCTGCAGCTCTTTGCCCACGCTGTTGAGATCGTTGACGAGTTTCGCGATCTCGCTTTCGGGAGGGTCTGGAATACGCGCGGAGAGATCACCCGAACGCATGCGGTGCGCCCAGCGGCGCATGTCGTTCAACGGCTTCACCAGGTTGACATAGACCCGGTAGAAGGTGGCACTGATAAAAATAAATCCGGTGGCGACCAGCGACAATTGCAACACGAAAATCTGCGAAGCATATTGCGGATAGTTCCACAACAGCAGGCTGCTGGCGCCGAGAAAACAGAGCACGGAGATCAGGGCCGCCAGCAACGGGAACAGGCGCGTGCGCGCCAGATTGGCAAACTTGTCCTGCCAGGTGTGGGGCAGCGGAAACTCCCACAGCGTGGCGCTTGGGGGTACGCGTGTCGCCTCAGGCTGGTTGCCAAGAACACTCATGGGTCAGCGAAAAATGCCGGTGGCCGGAACAGGAGTACCATTATACACCTCAACATGATGGGCGGCCCCGATCAGGGTGGACCGGCTATTCCCTGGGCTCCTTGTAGTTGGGATCGTTCGGATTCAGGAATATGAACTCGCGCTCGCCCGACTCCAGTTCAACGAAATCCATGGTCGTTCCATCAAGCCAATCTTCGCTGTGGGGGGAAACCAGCACGGCGAAGCCTTCGTATTCGATCACGTTGTCGTCATCCTTCGGATCATCAAAGCCGAATGCGTATTCGATGCTGCCACGCGTATCCGGTTTGGCGGCAACCCGCAGATGCGGATTCTCTTCTCCGCTGGCCGTGATCTGGCTGCGAATCTGTTCCTGAGCGGCGGGGGTCAGATAGATCATGGAAACTCCTACTGCTGGTCGGTGCGCCGGCGCGCGGGAAGCTGGTGCCGGACAAACTGGACGAATTCCTCGGCCCACGGCGACTGGATGACGTGGCGCAGATGCGCGTAGTTGGCAAGCAGATTGTGGCTGCAGTAACCATCCGCCTGGCCATCGATACCCGCTCCGCGCTTCACCCGATAGGCATAGCGCGAACCGGCGGGCAACCCCTCGAGTCTTGAGTAATGGAATTCGTGGGCCGCGATGGTGCGCTGTGGTTGATTTGGATACCAGGGATGATCCGATGTGGATTCCAGTTGGACATAACCTTTGCCCACCGGCTTCTGCTGCATCACGGTGTCACCCGGAATGACACCCACCATGGGGAACTCGCCATCCCGCCAGCGGATCGAGCGGCTCAGATACATCAGTCCACCACATTCGGCGTAGGTGGGCAGCCCGCTGCTGATCGCGGCGTGGAGTGACCGGCGCATCGGCTGGTTGTCGGCCAGGGCCTGGAGATGGGTTTCCGGAAAACCACCACCAATGATCAGTCCGTCCATGGCCGGGATTTCATGATCCTCAAGGGTACTGAAAAACTGGAGTTCAGCGCCGGCTGCTTCAAGCGCGCGCAGATCTCCAGGATAGTAAAAACCGAAAGCGCTGTCGGCCGCGATACCGATACGCACCGGCGTCCCGGTCTGCTGCGCCTGCAGTCGTGGCGCGTTTTTTACTGGCCGGGTGGCAACACACCGGGCCGTCAGCTGCTCCAGGTCGACCTGGCTGCGGACCGCTTCCGCGATGGTCTGCACTGTCTGCTGCGCTTCGTCGGCTTCATTGCTGGGCAGGAGACCGAGATGGCGTTCCACGATTGCCAGCCGTTCATCATGGTGGACCGCGCCCAGGACGGGCACATCGGTATAATGCTCGATGACGCCGCGCAGTTTCGTTTCGTGGCGGGCGCCGCCCACGCGATTCAGAATGACGCCGGCAATACGGATCTCAGGGTCAAACGCCTGATAACCGAGCAGCAGTGGCGCCACGCCGCGAATGGTGCCGCGGGTGTCGAGCACCAGAATCACCGGCAGGTCGAGCAATTTGGCCAGAGCCGCATTGCTGTTGGATCCCTCGAGATCAAGTCCGTCGAAGAGGCCCTTGTTTCCTTCAACCAGGGCGACTGTTGCAGTAGCGGATTCCTGCGTGAACACCTGCTCGATCTCCGCGCTTCCCTGGGTGTAGAAATCCAGGTTGTGACAGGGGCGGCCGGATGCCTGACCCAGCCACATGGGATCGATGAAATCGGGCCCTTTTTTAAAAGTCTGCACGCTGCGCCCGGAGGTGTGCAGTGCAGCGGCGATGCCAATGGACAGGGTGGTTTTGCCCGAGGATTTGTGAGTTGCGGAGATGTAGAATGCGCTGTTCATCTCTCGCTCCGAGTGTGAGGTCACGGCAATCGGCTACAGATTAGACGCGCCGTGACGCCAAGCCAAGTACTGATTCAGGCGCGAGCCGTTGCTGCGTCTGGTGCGCCGGATTTCTCAGTCTGCTGGTCCAGTGTCTGGGGGAGGACCGGCAGATAGCGAATAGCCGCGGCGGTGAGTAGCAGTGCCACCGCAAACCCACCCAGTCCCAGGCCCACTTCGGGCAGGGTGGGGGCGTACTGATTGACCACGCCATCACCAAAACTGCTGCTCACCTCCATGCCGGGGAACAGCACCAGCGGGTAGGCCTGACCGCCGATGATGATGACGTACATCTGCGCCAGTCCGCCCAGGACCACCAGGAGGCAGGCGACGACTGCGGGTGCGCGGCTCTGGTCGAATCCCCGATAGGCACAGAGAAAGAGCGGCAGCAACCCACCCACAATGACGTGGCCCAACCAGAAGAGCAGGGTATAGATCCCGCCGTCCACCAGGATGAACCGCTCAATGCCATGGTGTTCGGTGGCGTAGAGATTGGTGAGGTGATAGGCAACGGAAAAATAGAGCACCGCAGCGACAAACACACCCAGCAGCCGTTTCAACCGATTGACCGCTTCGAGGCCGACGTGCTGGTCACTCCACGCATAGCTGGCGGTGAGCACCAGGATGAACATGGCCAATCCGAAGGCGAACGACATGATGACAAACATAGGGGCCATGATGGCTGCGTCGTAGGCCTGACGCGCAACCAGAAACCCGAATATGGATCCGGTACCGGTGGTCAGTGCCAGTCGCCAGACGAATGCCACCAGTCCGACCGTCGAGCTGTAGCGGTTCATGCGCCGCTCCATCAGCACCCAGAGGTAGACCAGGACAATGGCGAAAAACCCGTTATAGAGGTAGATGTTCCAGGCAAAAATCGATTTGAAGTTGTAGGTGGTCATGGCGACCAGCAGGCGGTCGGGTCGTCCGAGATCAAGCACCAGTACCATCAGACCACCGGCGAGGAGAGTGATGGCCATGACCGCTGAGAGCCGGGAAAGCGGTTTGTAGAATTTCTTGCCGAAAACTGAGGAGATCGATGCCACATTGAGTGCGCCAGAGGCGGCAATGATCAGGAACACCGCAAAGACATGCGGCATTCCCCAGACAATCTGATTGGTCATGCCGGTGACCCAGTGGCCGTTGTGCTCCATGTACCACGCAGAGGTGAGACCGATCAGCGCAAAGAGCCCGAGCAGAGCCACCAGTTTGAAAAAACCGGTGCCGCTGGTGGAAATCTCCTGGTAGACGTCGTGTTGCATCAGACTTGCTTTCCCCGCTACCACTCAAATACCGATGTAACGGACTGCTGGATTGACGCCGAGATCCGCTCGGATCTGACTGCTTTTTACCCGGCTGAGCTGTTTGCTGATGGGGCTGGCTGGATCATTGAGATCACCAAACAGCATCGCTTCACCACATGCCTCAACGCAGGCGGGCTGACGGCCGCTGTCGATCCGGTGCACGCACAGCGTGCAGGATTCAACTGTGCCCTTGCCCCGCGGTGCATGGGCTTTCTGATTGTGCAGTGACTCATGTACAAATGACCGCGCCTTGTAGGGGCAGGCCATCATGCAGTATCGGCAGCCGATGCAGATGTGCTTGTCCACCAGCACAATGCCATCCGCCCGCTTGAACGAGGCGCCGGTCGGACAGACATCCACGCAGGGTGGATGTTCGCAGTGCTGGCACATCAGCGGTAGCTGGGTTGTCTGGCGGGTCTGCATGTCACGAATCGTCACCTTGCGAATCCACTGCGCATCGGTTGCCGGCCGATCAAATCCTTCGAGTCCGTTCTCCGTGTTGCAGGCGCTGACACAGCGATCACAACCTTCGGTGCATTGGTTGGTATCAATCAGCAGGCCCCAACGGTGTCCGGACAGATCACCGGACTCTTTCGCGAAAGCCGTGTGCAATATGATTCCCGGCGCCAGCAGGGTTGCGCCCAGGGCAGCTCCGCTTTTCAGCAGCTGTCGACGATCGGCGTTGACCGGCGGATTCGATTGCTCGTTTCGCACTTCCACTGCCCTCATCGATTTGCAATCGGAGTCACCCTGACTCCGGGCTCCGGCTGTGCCGAGTGGCACTCGAAACAATCGGGTTTGATGCCGGCGTACTGGTGGCAGCCGCTGCAGAAATGGTCACGGCTTTCAATACTCACCGGTTGCTCACCCACCACTTCGGGCGCCATGTGGCAGTTGATGCAGCCCTTGAGACTGTGTTGCGTACCGCGCTCGCCCTGGTGCACGGTCTCGTCGCGTTGGTGCTTCAGCAGTTGCATGTGGTTGCGTCGCATGAACGAGGTCTCTGCCACACACTGACTGCCGATACCCTTGGACAACAACGGCTTTGGCACTTCGTCCGCAACCGCGTTTCCCGCGCACAGCCCCAGCAGCAGGCCCGCAATCATCCCTTTGCGACTGATGCAACTTGCCGGATTCATGATCTACTCGCCAAGGCCCATCTGGATGTAGCCCGTGGGGCAGACATCGGCACAGATGTGACAGCCGATGCACTTGGCGTAATCGGTATCCACATAGCGCCCGATGGCGGCGTCCGAGCGCTTCACCTTGAATACGGCCACCTGCGGGCAGAAGACGATACAGTTGTCGCATTCAAAACACATGCCGCAGCTCATGCATCGCTTGGCTTCAGCCTGGGTGGTGCCCTCATCGAGACAACGGATGCGTTCTTCAAAATGGCCGAGCACTTCATCTTCGCCGATATGAATCTCTTCGCGCCGGTTGCGTGGCGTGTAGCCGAAATGCCCCAGGAAAAGGTCGTCGTGGGGAATCACTTCGTTGCTGCCGCGATCCTCATAGTTGTGCAGGGCGATATCTGCACTGTCGGTGCCGCGCAGCGGCTCGGTGGCCGGTTTCGGATTTTTGCCGCGCTCGGCGAGGATGTCGAGCATGTCGAAGAAAACCACGTCCACCTTGGGCCGTTTGCCCAGATCGCGACCATTGAGGTAACCGTCGATGCTCTCGGCGGCAATGCGGGCCTGACCGATTGCAGTGGTCAGCAGATGAGGCTTGATGATGTCACCGCCGACAAAATGTCCGGGACGGCCTTTGAGCTGCATGAACTTGTCGGCATCCATCAGACCTTTACCGTTGTTCAGGTCCTCAAAGCCACCGAAATCGCCCACCTGGCCGATGGCGGATACAATCAGGTCGGCATCCAGGATCTCTTCGCTGCCCTCTTTTCTGACCCGTTTGCCGTCGACTATTTCCAGTGTGCACACCTTCAGGCCAGTGGCGCGACCGTCGGCGCCGACAATCACTTCGATCGGTTCGAGGGAACCGCGGATCTGGACACCCTCACGCAGTGCGTCGTCGATCTCCTTTTTGGCTGCATTCATCTTTTCCACCGGCTGGCGTGAGATCAAGAGCACATCGGCCCCTTCCTTGTTGGCCGCGGTGGCCACGTCGTGTGCGGTCTGGCCCAACACCACGTACTCGACTCGGTCCTTCTCGCTGACGTTGGTGATGTTGCCGAGGCGGCGGGCCACGCTGGCGACGTCAATTGAGGTGTCACCACCGCCGACGACGACCACGCGCCCGTGCACATGTTTGAGGCGGCCATCATTGAATGCATTGAGGAAGGCGACGCCGGAGATGCAGTTGGGCGCATCCCCACCCTCGACGGGCAGCGCGCGGCCGGACTGAGCGCCGATGGCCCAGAAAATGGCGTCGAAATCCTTTTCCAGCTGTTCGAGTGAAATATCTTTGCCGACGCGGGTGTTGAGGTGTACCTCCATACCCATTTCGACAATCCGATTGATCTCGGCGTCCAACAGGTCACGCGGCGTGCGGTAGCCCGGGATGCCGTAGCGGATCATTCCGCCCAACTCGGGGGCCGATTCGAATATGGTGCAGGCGTGGCCCTTGAGGCGCAGCTGGTAGGCGCAGGCCAGACCGGCGGGGCCGCCACCGACGATGGCCACCCGCTTGCCAGTGTCTTCCGCAGCGGCTTCGAACTTCAGTTTCTGTTCCAGCCCGTAATCGCCAATGAACTGTTCAACCGAGTTGATACCGACAAACTCGTCCACTTCATTGCGGTTGCAGCCGTCTTCACACGGAGCCGGGCAGACGCGTCCCATGATGGAGGGGAAGGGATTGGCCTCCACGGCGCGGCGGAAGGCGTACTCCTGCCAGCTCTGACCTGCGACCGGCTTGTCGATGCCACGCACGATGTTGAGCCAGCCGCGCACGTCATGACCCGACGGGCAGCTTGCCTGGCAGGGCGGGGTGCGGTGCACGTAGGTCGGACACTTGTGGGTCCAGCTCGCCTGCCAAATGTACTGGTTCCATGGCATGTGGGCGCTGTCGCCGTCCTGGTAGCGTCTGAACGTGCGCTTGGGTTTCATCTCTTCGCCTGATGCTGCCATCTCGATCTCCTGTCAGAAGTCGTTAGATTCTTTATTCCTTGGTGCCCAGTTGGATGGCGTTACTTACCAACTGATGCACACTTACGATTGTGTCCATGGGCAGGTCGTAGTAGGGCATCACTTTGGCAAACTGGCTCTTGCAGATGGCACAGATTGCCGCCATGTGGGTGACGCCTTTTTTCTCTACGACTTCGCGCAGCGCTTCCATACGCGGTAGCGCGCCCTTGACCCGGATTTCCATTAAATCGTCGGTGAGCAGACCGCCGCCACCACCGCAGCAGAAGGTGCGGTCATGGATGGTGTCGGGGCTCATGTCGACAAAGTTGTTGCAGCTCGCCTTGATCACCGCCCGCGGGATCGTGAACTGTCCGCCCGGAGCATCGCCCATGCGTGAAGCGCGTGCCACGTTGCAGGAGTCGTGAAAGGTGAGCGTCATGTGATCGTTGGCGGACTTGTCCAGATTGAGCGCGCCGCGGGTGATCAGATCATTGGTGAACTCGCAGATATGCTGGGGCGCCGGGTAGCGCGGATCCAGCTGCTGCTGGAGTTGGCGGGCGAACGGGTCATCGCCGCCCTGGCCGATACCGGCCAGCGTGTTCCAGAAACTGTAGGCGACGCGCCAGGCGTGGCCACACTCACCCACGATGATGCGTTTGACGCCCAGGTCGATGGCGGCTTTGCGGATGCGCAGGGCGACCTCGCGCATGTTTTCGTAGCTGCCGATGAACATGCCAAAGTTGGCGCCCTCGGAAGCGTAGGAGCTGAGAGTCCAGCTGATACCGGCCTGGTGGAACACCTTGGCGTATCCCAGCAGGCCATCGATATGCGGTTCCGCGAAGAAATCGGCGGAGGGGGTAATGAGCAGGACTTCCGCCCCCTTCACATCGACCGGCAGACGGACATCCTGGCCGGTGTCGTCTTTCAGCTCCTCCTCGAACTCCTCCATGGTGGCCTTGAGAGCCGGTGGCGGCAGACCGAGGTTGTTGCCCACCTTGAAGACCTTGCCGATGATTTCGTTGCAGTATTTCTGGCCTTGGCCGACGGCATCCAGAATTTCGCGCGCTGCCATGGAGATTTCCGCAGTATCGATCCCGTAGGGGCAGAACACGGAGCAGCGACGGCACTGGGAACACTGATGGAAATAGCTGTACCACTCGTCCAGCACTTCGCGGGTGAGATCGCGCGCGCCGACCAGTTTTGGAAACATCCGGCCCATGGGAGTGAAGTAACGGCGATAGACGCTGCGCAGCAGATCCTGGCGCGCTACGGGCATATTTTTTGGGTCCTGCGTGCCGATGAAGTAGTGGCATTTGTCGGTGCAGGCGCCGCATTTGACGCAGGAGTCCAGGTAAACCCGCAGCGAGCGGTATTTCTTAAGCAATTCGCCCATTTTGGCAATGGCGCGATCATGCCAGTCGTCAACCAGTTCGCCTGGAAATCCCAGTGCCTTCTGGTGGTCTTCCTTGGCGACAAAGGGCTTCAGGCCGGCCGTTGCGTCCGACTTCAGAACCGGAATTTCGCCGTATTTGCGCAGTGCGGGGGTTTCGAATTCAGCCATGACTCACTGCTCCCGTCAGCGTTCCAAAGTGCCGGCCCAGGGGGCCAGATGGCGCCGTGAGCGCGAGTCATCCACCTGGTTGCGGGTGGGGCTGAAAAAGATACCGGGCGCGTGTAGCAGTTTGCTGAACGGAAAGATGGCCATCAGCAGAATCACCAGCCCCAGATGCACCAGCAGCAACGGATCAGCGGGCAGGGGCTGTGGCTCCAGCATCACCAGGCCGAGCGTAAACGCCTTGAACGCGACGATGTCGGTATGCGCCACGAATTTCATGAGCATACCGCTGCCGCCGATGGCCAGCAGCAGAACCAGCATCAGGTGGTCGGAGGGCTGGGAAATGTAACGGATCCGTTCCACCAGCAGACGGCGGGCCCAGAGTCCGGCCAGGCCGATGAGCATAGCGAATCCCGCGTAGATGCCGACAGGTTGCACCCAGGTGACCCAGAACCAGACCGGTTCAAAAAAATAGCGGAGGTGGCGCAGCAAGACCAACGCCAGGGCTACGTGAAACATGAATCCAAACAGCCAGATCCACCGGTTGGAACGGAACAGGCTGTGGAAAAAAAACACTTCACTGGCCATGCGCGCGGCCACGCCGCCGCGAGTCATCGGCGCAGGCATGGTGGGTATCTTGAGCGGCGCTGGAGTACGCGCGTATTCGATCACCTTGTATACGACTCCGCCTACGAACAGCAGGGCAGCTGCGTAGAAGAGCAGGGTATAGACAAGACTCAATCCCGACATGCCTGATTGCCTCCGTTCGCGCGAGCCGGACCATTGGGGGGTGAAACACCCCCCAGGGTCAGAAGCTCAACGGCGAATGCAGTTAGATGCAGCCAGTGGGCTTCGGCAGACCGGCGATTTTGCACGCCTGCTTGGCCGGGCCGTAGGGGAACAGTTCGTACAGGTACTTGCTGTTACCTTTTTCCGGGCCGAGCTTCTTGCCGATTGCCTTGGTCAGTACGCGAACTGCGGGAGCGATCTGGTACTCCTCGTAGTATTCGCGGAGAAAGTTAACCACTTCCCAGTGGTTTTCGGACATTTCGATGCCCTCTTCCTTGGCCAGAACGCCGGCCACGTCTTCATCCCACTGACTCAGGTCAGTGATGTAGCCTTCTTCATCGACTTCGATGGATTTGCCGTTGATTTCAATCGCCATGTGTACTCACTCCTCAGTAAAACCAAAACCCGGTTCAGAGCCAGGCCTGAACCTTATCGTATTCAACCGTCAGATCAACAAACCCGGCGTAGTCCACCAGGTGGATACCCTCCATGACCGAATCCTGAATGCCGCGCGCGTCCACGTCCGGCTGCAGCGCGAACACCTTCAGATCGGGCATCATCTCGACGAGACGTTTTGCCCAGCGGTTGCCGCTGGAGGCAGCGTATACGCCGTCTTCAATCAGCAGGATGGCATTCCCTGCCTGTGCGATACGCAGGCAGGAATCGAGCGCATTGTTCTCGAACGGGGATTTGTTGACAGTGTGCAAAATGCTCATGTGAATCTCCTAGAAAGAGAGGACCACGTCCTGCTCGTTGGCGAGGGCGCGAATCTGGTCGGCGTCAAGGACTTCCACCGGGACGATCAGATCGTCGGTGGTCAATCCACGCGCTTCCATGGACTCTTTCTCCACGTAGAGCTTTTCCACGTCGTACATTTCCAGGGCCCGGTAGGTCGGTGAAAAATTCTTCATGCCGACACCTTCCGTGCTCTGTCCCTTTTTCAGCTGATAGACGCCGTCATCCATGAACAGCATGCTGACGTCCTGTTCAAACGCCGCGCCAATCAGTACCACCTCTAGCGATTCCAACGCATACACCGTGCCGTAGGGTGCCTTGCGGTTGAGGTAGAGGAACTTCTTGACGTTGCCGCCTTCTTCCATCATGTCACTCATTTGCTCTGTCCCCCGACTCAGTCGCCGAAAACCACCAGGCGGTCAGCCTGGATTCCGGCTTCAATCAATTGCCCCAACCCGGAAATCCGGAAACCGGGTGCAATATTGTTCCCGTTCTTGTTGTGGCGCTTGGCCTCATCCGGGTCAACAATGCCACGACGCTGGGCCGCGGCCACGCAGACAACCAGATCGAGGTTGTGCTTTTCCGCCAGCTCGGACCAGCGGTTGACGACATTGCGGTCGTCCTGCGGCGGCGTGGTGAAGCTGGTCGCGTTGTTTACCCCATCGTGATAGAAGAAAACGCGGTAAATCTCGTGCCCCTTGTCCAGTGCCGCCTTGGCGTAGTTGTACGCCGTGTCGGATGACTGGTGCTGATAGGGCCCCTCATTGATCATGATCGCAAGCTGCATGCTTAGGTTTCCCCCCGGAAAATGCCTGATTCTGTCTAGAAGCGCACGTGTGACGACGTGTTCAGCGTCGCCCGCGCACCGCGCCAGTCATCCAGATGATACTTGGTGAAGGGCAGGCCTGTAATTTCGAAGAAACGGGACCAGCCGATGCGCTCCACCCATTCGCCGACCCGTTCATAGTCGCGGGCGTTTTCGCGATAGGCAGTGAGAATGGTCTTCACCACTTCGGCCACTTCCGGCCAGCGCGGCGCATTGTTGGGCAGATCCGCCGCCACGAGCTTGTGGAAAGTGGGCTTGCTGCGGGCATTGGAGTTCTTGCCACCGATCCAGATGGCGATCTTGGTGTGCTCCGCGTCATTGATCTGCATGGGTGGGCAGGGCGGAAAGCAGGCCCCGCAACAGACGCATTTCTTTTCGTCCACTTCCAGTGAGGGTTTGCCGTTCACCATGGCCGGCCGGATGGCGGCCACCGGGCAGCGGGCCACCACGGAGGGACGTTCGCAGACGTTGGCCACCAGATCGTGGTTGATCTTGGGCGGTTTGGTGTGCTGCACGTTGATCGCGATGTCACCCTGGCCGCCGCAGTTGATTTCGCAGCAGGAAGTGGTGATACGTACCCGGTTGGGCATGCGCTCGGTGACGAAGTCTTCGTAGAGTTCGTCCATCAGCGCCTTCACCACGCCGGAGGCGTCGGTGCCGGGGATGTCGCAATGGAGCCAGCCCTGGGTGTGGGCAATCATGGAGACCGAGGGTCCGGTCCCGCCGACCGGGAAGCCGTGCTTCTCGCAGTCATCGATCAGTGGCTGCACCTTGCTCTGGTCGGTGACCATGAATTCCACGTTGCTGCGGATGGTGAAGCGCATGTGGCCATCGGCGTGCTTGTCGGCCAGTTCACACAAGGTGCGGATGGTATAGACATCCATCTGGCGCTGGGTGCCCGCGCGCACGGACCAGAGTTCGTCACCGCTCTCCGCGACATGATGCAGTACGCCGGGGCGCATGCGATCGTGATATTTCCACTTGCCGTAGTTTTTTTTCTGTACCGGATGCAGATAGGGCTGTACGTCGACAACGCCGCTTTCTACAGGTGCTTTGGGTTGATGGGCCATGTACGTCCTCCGGAATCCTCAAAATCTGGGGTAGGTGCACAGCCTCCCGGCTGTGCACCGATATCAATTGGTCAGCTTGCTTTTTTGCGCTCGTTCCACTTGTCGGCTTCCTCTTTCCAGCCGTCAAGCCGGACATACGGATTGGTGCGCGGGTGCTGGATCATGTTCGGATCGGGTTCAATGCCGACGCCTTCCAGGAAGTTGGCAAGACCGATGCGCTCAATCATTTCACCGCAGCGTTCATGCTCCAGGGCGTTCTCTGCGAAGAAGTCGATGACACGTCCGGCGAATTCAACCAGGTTTTCGACATCTTCCTCGGTGTCCATCTTCATGAACGGCACCACCTGGATACCCAGCAGGTCGCCGATCTTCAGGGTGCGCTTGCCACCGATCAGGATGGTGACACCACGCTCCTTGCCCGGGCTCAGTGCCTTGGGCATGACGTTGATGCAGTGCATGCAGCGGACGCAGTCGCGGTTGCTCACTTCCAGGCTGTCGTCGTCGGCCAGGCTCAGCGCCTGGGTGGGACAGCGGGTGATGACATTGTCGATCACATACTTGCGACCCTTGCGACCGACAAAGGCCTTGACCTCTTCCTGGTCCACCTGCATGTCGTCTTTCCAGGTGCCGATCATGGAGAAGTCGGAACGCTGTACGGAATTCATGCAATCGTTGGCGCAGCCGGAGAATTTGAACTTGAACTTGTAGGGCAGGGAAGGACGGTGCATGTCGTCCAGAAAGGCATTGATGCAGGCCTTGTTGAGTTCGTGTGTGTCGTAGCAGGCGTTTTCGCAGCGGGCCATGCCGACGCAGGACATGCCGGTACGCAGGGCCGGGCCGGCGCCGCCCAGGTCAAATCCCATCGCGTTGATCTCTTCCCAGGCAGGCTGTACGTTTTCCGTGGTGATGCCCTGGAACATGATGTCGCCGGTCTGGCCGTGCAGGGCGATCAGTCCGGAACCCCACTTTTCCCAGATGTCGCAGAACTGGCGCAGGGTCTTGGTGTCGTAGTGCCAGCCGGGAGGCGGCATGACGCGCAGGGTGTGGAATTCAGCCGATTCAGGAAACTTCTTGGCGACCTCGGAAAAGCGGGGGATGACGCCGCCACCGTAACCCATGACGCCCACCGTGCCGCCTTTCCAGTAGCCGAGGCGCGTCTCATAGGAGTGCTCGAGCTGGCCCAGCAGATCGACCATCATGTCGTTCTTATCCGCAAGGCGCTTCAACCCGGTTACGAAGCTCGGCCACGGACCGGTTTCCAACTGATCGAGCAACGGGGTCTGGTGCTGTTTTTTCGCCATGTTGACAACTCTCCTCGGTACATCAGAGGCTGTGAGTCCGCTTCTCAGTATGGTTGGACAGGTGCCTGACTCACGGGTAAATTAGAACATTAGCATATAAGTAACATGCATAATGCTGATAGCGTAGGGCAACGATAAAGGAGGGGGGGGAGAGGGTAAATATCCATTGATGGGATACCCCGATCTACCCCGGGTACCCCAAAAGGGATAGTGACGATGCACCGGTGTTGTGGGGCAGCCTTAGAGAGCCGGTCAGTGGAATGACAAGCCTATGAAAATCATGGATATTGTGTTGGTATTGGCTTACTCTTTCCGCACCATTTAGCGCCTGTGTACAGCGGAGTTTGTGCCGCAGGTTCAACCGAATCGGGAGGCATTGTGAGTGCTGAAGATGTGAAAGATCTGGACCAGTTCAATGCACCCTTCAATAAGGAGGTGCGGATTCAGGAATATGTGTTCGAGAACGGATTTCCCATGTTGCGACTGCGCATTCGGGAAGGCACGCGATTCACCACCATGGACCTGGACCCCATCACCGCGAAACGCTGGGGAGCCCTGATGGCCGATTGGGCGGATGCCCAGGATCTCGAAGGACAGACCTGATGTACTGGGATGATTCCGACCAGGCTCCGGCCGAGCGCAAGGCCCTACCGGTCTGCGACCTGGCCTACGCATTCAGCGCCAGGGAGATCCCGGTAGATCATGCGCTACTGCTGAAGGAGACCCTGTGCGCCGAGTTGCCCTGGCTGGAGAGGACGCCGCGCAGCGCAATCCATCTGGTTCACGTTGCGGCGTCAGGCAACGGCTGGTATTCACCCCAGGACAGCGAAGGTTCCATGCTGGTCCTGCCAAGGCGCAGCAAATTGGTGCTGCGGGTGGCCGCAGCCGCGCTGCAGGAGCATCTGGTACCCGAGCGACTGAAGCTCAAACTGGGCCGGATTGCGGCTGAACTCTCCCAACCCAAGGTCCGGGAGCTTTTTCCGGTTACCTCTCTCCAGGCACGTTACGTGGTGAACCGTGCCGCTGAATCAGAGGCGCAGTTCCTGGAGCGGGTGGTTGGTCAACTGCGGGCGCGGGATGTCCGCTGCAAAAAGATCCTGTGCGGCAGAAGTCACCGGCTCACTCTAGATTCCGGTGAAGTGGTCACCCGCAGCCTGATGCTGACCGGATTGGCGGTGGAGGAGTCGGCACAGCTGCAGACCGAGGGTTTTGGTGAGCATATGCTCTACGGATGCGGCATCTTCGTACCCCACAAGGACATGGGGGTATAGCGGTTTAAGCGTGACTAATTACTTTAATAAAACATAGTAACTATATGTAGTAAAAGGATATTATCAGAACAGAGTGTTTGTTCTGTGTTCGATGGCTTGTTGGCATGCACTACCCGCCTGGCGACATTCGTGGAGGATGTCACGGGCCAGACCGGACCACCGTTCGCGGCCGCGCTCAACGGCATTGGCAACCGGTCCCAGATCTCCGTGGTGCTGCCATTCGCCCAATGCCGCAGCCAGTTCCGGGAAGATCTGACGCCGGATTCCGGCGAGGTTTCCCGCATAGAACGCCAGCGACGGCAGGTTCTCAGACTCCAGCAGTGACGGCAGGGTCGACAGGCAGTCGGCCATGTGATCCCTGACGGCACGTGCCACAAATTCCGCTCGGGAACGACCCAGCTGCAGCAGCATGTCGTTCCAGCCTTCTCCGAGAATCTCGCCTGCCAGTGCCTCGCCAATTTCGTGCAGGGCGACGACCTGCACCTCTGCGTCGGTCATCGATTCCAGGGCGGAGCGGTCGTCGAATCCAAAGCCATGGGATTGAAAGGCTTTGGCCAGTGCCCCCTCGTGCTTGTGCCAGAGCCACTCTTCCCACCGTTCATGGATAAACCGCCGGATGGCATCCCGGCGGATGAAAATGGTCTCTCCCAGGAGCATGCCGGGTACCGCCGCCATATCCCGGGCAATCTCCTGGTCGATCACCAGCACCCGAAACCGTCCGTGCTGCTCCTCGCGCAACAGGCGACCCAGAAAAAACGTGGGGCTGAGGCGGTTGGCGTAACCACCGCTGTAGACATAACCCTTGGGTACCAACTCGCGGTTGATCGCGCTGACTTCGAAGGGCTCGAATTGACTGTCACGCCAGGGCAGCGCAGCGAAGGGCTCCGCCTCGATCTCCTCCCACCGGGCCTCCCGCGCGGTAATCCAATCCGACAGTTCGGATCTTGGCGGGTCGCTTTCCAGGGGTAACCCCTTCTCCCACCGGTAGTATTCCCGCATTTTCAGGAGATAGATGCACAGGGTATAGTCCTGCGCATGCACGGCATCAGCCAAGTCGCAGTTGAACTGCACTGCTTGCTTGAGCTTGTCGATATCGGTCATGGGCTCGATTCCGCCTGCAGGTGAAATTAAGGTAACACGATCCACGCGATCACCAACAGATACAAGTCAAACCGAACAGGGGGAGATGGTGCGAGTCAAGAGCCGCTGGTTCCGGCGGAACAAACCCAAAAGTGCTGAGGATATCGGTACCGCGATGGCCTATCTCTCGTGGCGCACTGCCTACAACGCGGTGCAGCGCATGCTGGTTGCCAACTATGAGCTGGCAACCGACGAGCGTCGATTCGGGATTATGGCCGAACTGTTGGCTTTTCTGCTGCAGGCGTCCGACCGCTACGCCCATCAGCACCTGGACGATGAGCAGCGGGCCCGTTGCATCAATTCCATGGCCGGCAGGCTGGCTGCCACCATGGAGGACAACCAGCGCGACCGCCTGGGCAATGGCGACTATCGGACACCTTTTGTCGAACTGTTGAATCAGCGCCTGGAGGTCTATTCCGGCTTCTCTTTCAACGCCGAGGTACCCGGTTTCGCCGCAATCCGCTTTCTGGGGGACCGGGTGGAGGCCCTGATGGAGGGGGAGGAGGCACGCTGGATGCGCGAACAGATCATGGAAGTGGAGGCGCCGGAGGCCATCGGCATTATCCGCCGTGGCTGGAAGGGATTTTTCGATATCGAAACCCAATAAAAAAGCCCGCCTGTACGGCGGGCTTTCTGTACAACGGTTGTCTGTAACGCAGACTACTCGTTGTTGAACGCACCTAAAAGATGCAGCAGGCTGGTGAACAGGTTGTAGATCGAGACGTACAGCGTCACCGTAGCCATGATGTAGTTGGTTTCGCCGCCGTGAATGATCTGACTGGTCTGAAACAGGATCAGTCCCGACATCAGCAGCACAAACATGGCGGATACACCCAGTGCCAGACCCGGAAGCGAAAACAGGACGGCGGCCAATCCGGCGAGGAATGCCACCAGGATGCCGGACATCAGGAACCCGGCCATAAAACTGAAATCCTTACGGGTGGTCAGCGCATAACCCGACAGTCCCAAGAAAATCACGCCCGTACCGCCCAGAGCAGTCATCACTATTTGGTGGCCATTGGGGACCTGCAGGTAGTAGCTGATGATCGGGCCCAGGGTGAAACCCATGAATCCGGTGAGTGCAAAGACACATACAAGACCGAGTGCCGAATTGCGGAATTTGGTGGTGAGAAACAGGAGTCCGAAGTAACCAACCAGGGTGATCAGCAGGCCCGGATGGGGCAGGCGCAGGGCAACCGATACACCTGCGGTGACTGCGCTGAAGACCAGAGTCATGGAAAGCAGCGCATAGGTGTTGCGTATCACCTTGTTGGTGGCAAGCACACCCTGCTCGCCGCGAATACCGATCTCTTGATAAGCCATGAGTAAAAATACCTCCAGAAGTACCTGTTTATAGGGTTGCCGTGTTTGACTGACTGCATCGGGCGCAGTTCCACACCACTTCAGGCGACCCAACTTGTATCAGCAGCTAATAGTGGGGCCCACTCGGGGTGAAATCAAGGCTGGGGCTGTTCCCGTAGGCACTAACCGGGTAGACTTTGCGCCGATTTTGGAGAGATGGCCGAGCGGTTGAAGGCACCGGTCTTGAAAACCGGCAGGGGGCAACCCCTCGTGGGTTCGAATCCCACTCTCTCCGCCAAACCCATCCTCTGTGCGCAACGCCTGGCTGGATCGATTGAAGTTCGACGCATACCCCAGTTCCGACAGATCACCCACCCGTAGCGAACTGGTGCGCTGGGTGCTGTGGTCCTGCCTGTTGCTGGGGCTTACCGGGGCGATTGGTGCCCTGGCTTTTTACCGGAGTGTGCCGTTCCCAGCGGATTCCTTCGCCATCCTTTTCGTGCTGTTGGCATTTACCGGGCACTACATATTCTTTGCGTTTTTGGCACTGTTGCCGGGCGTACTGCTGGCCCTGGTTCGCCCGAGTTCCGGGTGGTTGGGCGCGGTGATCGGGCTGAGTGCTTTTCTGTTTCTGCTGGTTCTTGCTGTCGACATCAAGGTATTCGAACTCTACCGGTTCCATCTGAACCGTATGGTGCTGGAACTGCTCCTGGGTGGGGCGGCCGGCGACATTTTTGCGTTTTCCACCCGCGATGTGCTGCTTGCATCGGGGGCGGCTACGGTGGTTGTTGCCTGGGTGGGGTTCCTGGTGCTGACGGCCCGCCAACTTGCTAGGCCGCGCCGCGGCCGTCGAGTGGGCAAATGGGTGGTGATGGCCGTGTTGGGTGTCATGTTTTGCGGACAGTTGATGCACGCCTTTGCCGATGCCTGGAACTACCGCGCCATTCTGAGGCAGGTGCTACAGATTCCGGCAGCACAGCCGCTGACCATGAAGCGTTCGCTGGTCAAGTGGGGCCTTGCCCCGGCTGTCGGCGATGCGGTCAAAGTCGATTTGGGCGAAGAGGGCGGTCGATTGAACTACCCACTGGCGCCACTTCAGTGTGCGTTTCCCGGCCCCCGCACCAACCTTCTGATCGTGCTCGTGGATGGGCTGCGGTTTGACATGTTCAATGAATCGGTCATGCCCCGCAGCCGGCAGTTGGCGGAAGAGGGGTGGCGTTTCGACAATCACCTCAGTACGGGCAACGCAACCCGGTATGGGATTTTCGGGTTTTTCTATGGGCTCAACGGGAGCTATTGGAAATCGTTTCTGGCCGAACGGCGGGGCCCGGTGCTGATCGACGCATTTGCCGACAACGGCTATCAGTTTTCTATCCATGGCAGCGCCAAACTGACCAGCCCCGAATTCGACCAGACTGTTTTCAGCAGAATTCGCGGACAGATACCGCTCGCCACACCCGGGGCGAGCAAAGATGCCCGCGACCGTCAGATCACCAACGATTTCCTGGAGTTCCTGAACCAGCGGGACCCGGACAAGCCATTCTTTGGACTCCTGTTTTTCGATTCGCCGCACGGATATGCCTATCCCGCGGATTTTCCAGAGCGGTTTACCCCTTCCCTGGACAAGGTCTCCTACCTCAAATTGGGTGAGGGGAGTGATCCGGAACCGTTCCGCAATCGCTACCGCAACTCCATCGCCTACGTCGATACGCTGATTGACGAAGTGGTGGCGGGGCTGGCGGACAAGGGATTGCTGGAGTCCACGGCCATTGTCATTTCGGCTGACCACGGCCAGGAGTTCAATGAGACCGGCCTCAATTACTGGGGCCACAACGGGGATTTTTCCCGCTGGCAGACCCAGGTGCCGCTGATGGTGCGCCTTCCCGGAAGGACCCCGGCGGTGTTCAGTCACCGCTCCAGCCATCTCGACGTGGCGCCCACACTGCTGCGGGAGATTGGTGGGTGCCAGAATCCGGTTGCCGATTACAGCACGGGCAAATACCTGGACGATGGACAGGATCACAGTGTGATTGACTTTGCGACCTGGGGGCGAAACGCCGTCATGGACCGTACCCAGATCATGGTGGAGCAGGCCCATGGCATGTTGGACTACTATGATCTGGACTACCGGCCGAAAACCACGGGAGCACCCAATCCCGCCGCGCTGCAGAAGGTGCTGAAACAGCGATCCCGGTTCAAACGATAGTCTGATTGGCAAATGTATCGGCTAAGGGTATAAATGGGTCGGTCGCCAAGCGCCGCCGAATGGCGGACAAAAAATTGAAAATCACGTCAGGCTGGGAGGCCGGATTGGAGCAAACCAACAACAGATGGCCAGGGAAGGATAAAGGGTACATTCGATGATTAAAGTGCTGCTTGCGGACGATCACGAACTGGTCCGTACCGGCATCAAGCATATTCTTGAGCAGGAATCAGACATCCAGGTCGTGGCTGAGGTGAACCGCGGCGAAGATGCGATCCGCTACGTTAAGGACAACGAAGTGGATGTGGTGCTGATGGACCTCAACATGCCGGGTATCGGCGGAATCGAGGCCACCAGGCGTCTGACCCAGAGCAAACCGAAGGTACGCATCATTGTACTCACGGTCTATCGCGACAAACCTTATCCCAACCAGCTCTTTGAAGCGGGTGCCCGTGGCTACCTGACCAAGGGGTCCAATGCCAGCGAACTGGTGTTGGCACTCCGCGCGGTCCACGCCGGTGAGCGTTACGTATCGGCGGAAGTCGCACAGCATATGGTGGTCTCCGCATTGCCGGGCGGTGACGACAGTCCTCTGGACCAGCTCTCGTCGCGCGAACTCCAGGTGCTGCAGATGATTGCCGAGGGGCGGGGCGTCCAGGAGATCTCGGCCCACCTCTGCCTGAGTCCAAAGACGGTATCCACCTACCGGCACCGCGTCTTCACCAAACTGGGCGTAGCGAACGATGTGGAGATGACCCGATTCGCGTTGCGTTATGGCATCATCAAGGAGATGCCCAGCTAGCGGTTGGTATACCACCAATGCCCGGTATAATCGGCGGCCAGCATATACAGACCGGGCCCATTGATGACAATTTCCGCAGAGTGTTTTGACCTGCACTGTACCGCCTGTCCCAGACTGGCGGCCTTTCTCCAGGAGGTCCGCACCTCTCAACCCACCTACCACGCACGCCCGGTTCCACCTTTTGGTGATGCCGCGGCTCGGTTGCTGGTGGTGGGACTCGCCCCAGGGATGCATGGAGCCAATGCATCGGGCAGGCCTTTTACCGGGGATTTTGCCGGAATCCTCCTCTACCAGACGCTGCACAAATTTGGTTTTGGGTCGCAACCTGAATCGCTCCACCGCAATGATCCGCTGCGTTTGAGCAATTGTCGCATCACCAACGCAGTGAAATGTCTGCCGCCACAAAACAAGCCGGAGACGTCGGAAATCAGAACCTGCAACCGGTATCTGGCCGCTGAACTGGCGGCGTTGCCGGACCAGGCCGTCATTGTTGCCCTGGGCCGAATTGCCCACAATGCAGTATTGATGGCCACGGGTCTGAAGCAATCGGCGTTCACCTTCGCCCATGGTGCAGAACATCTACTGCCATCGGGCGCGATACTCATCGACTCGTACCACTGCAGCCGCTACAACACCCAGACCCGGCGGCTGACCCCCGCCATGTTCGAGGAGATTTTTGCTGCCGCGCGGAGGCGGCTCGCCTGAAGGATCGGGGCAGGTAAGTGGATCTGGCCCAGCACCTTACCGAGATGCGCGCGCTGGTGCGCAATTTCCCGGAATCTCCGGGGGTGTACCGCATGCTCTCCGAAACGCACGAGATTCTCTATGTAGGCAAGGCGCGCAGCCTCAAAAAACGCGTTGCCAGCTACTTCAGGACCGGGGAGGGCGGGCATCGCAAGGAGGGGTTGATCGCCGCGATCCGTGATATCCAATTCACGGTCACCCACACCGAGACGGAAGCGCTGCTGCTGGAGCATTCGCTGATTAAGGAGCACCAGCCACGCTACAACGTGCTGCTGCGGGACGACAAAAGTTACCCCTACATCTATCTGTCGGACAGCGACATGTTTCCCCGCCTCTCCCTGCATCGCGGGGCCCGTAAAGCGCGTGGGCGCTATTTTGGACCCTATCCGAGCGCCTTCGCGGTACGCGAGAGTCTGTCATTGCTCCAGAAACTGTTCCGGGTGAGGCAGTGCGAGGACAGTTTCTACCGCAACCGTACCCGGCCCTGCCTGCAGTATCAGATCAAACGGTGCTCCGGTCCCTGCGTGGGGTTGGTCGATGCGCCGACCTATCGGCAGGACGTGATGCGAACCGTCTGGTTCCTGGAGGGCAAAAGCCAGGAACTGATCCGGGAACTCGGCGAGCGGATGGACAACGCAGCGAAAAACCTGGAGTACGAGCGCGCGGCCGTTATCCGCGATCAGATCAAACACCTCAACCATGTCCAGGAGCGCCAGTATGTCACCGGCGAGAGCGGTGACCTGGACGTCATCGCCGCAGCCATGGAGAGCGGAATGGCGTGTGTGCAGGTCTTTTTCATCCGCTCGGGCCGCAATCTGGGGTCTAAAATTTTCTACCCGCGGCTGGCGGTTTCCACGGAACCGGGAGAGCTGCGTGCGGCATTTATCACCCAGTTCTACGCCGAAAAACAGCCACCGGCGGAGGTGCTGGTGGATCGGGAGCCGGAAGAGGCAGACCTGCTCGCCGATGTCTTGAGTCAACGGGCGAATCGTCGCGTTCGGTTGACCTGGAAGCTGCGGGGAGAGCGGAGGCGCTGGCTGACCTTGGCGGGGCGCAATGCCGAGGTGGCGCTGAAGACGCGATTGGCCACGCGCAGCGGGCTGCAGGAACGGCTGGAGGCGTTGCAACAGGCTTTGAACCTTCCGGAGGTTCCCAACCTGATCAACTGCTTTGACGTCAGCCACACCCAGGGGGAACGCACCGTGGCCTCCTGCGTCTCCTTTACCCAGGAGGGGATTGCCAAAGGACTCTATCGCAAGTTCAATATCGATGGTATCGAGCCGGGCGACGACTACGCCGCCATGAGGCAGGCGCTCAGCCGCCACTTCACCCGCCTCAAACAGGGGCAGGGGATGATTCCCGATCTGCTGTTGATCGATGGTGGTAAAGGGCAGTTGCGGATTGCCGAGGAGGTGCTGCGCGAACTGCAGGTTGAGGAGGTCCAGATTGTCGGCGTGGCCAAAGGTCCTTCCCGTAAGCCGGGGATGGAACAGCTCTTCTTGTCCGGTACGGGCGCCCCACATATACTGCCTGCGGATTCGCCGGCGCTCCATCTGATTCAGCAGATCAGGGACGAAGCACACCGATTTGCGATCACCGGACACCGGGGGCGGCGCGCCAAGGCACGAACGTCTTCCAGTCTGGAAGATATACCGAATGTGGGGCCCAAGCGCCGGCAGGCGCTGCTGAGGCATTTCGGCGGCCTGGCGGGCGTAACGCGGGCCGGCATCGAAGATCTTGCGAAAGTGGAAGGTATCAGCCGGGTGTTGGCAGAAGAGATCTACGCCGTTTTTCACCCCGAATAAATGTGATGCGATACAACCTCCCAAACCTGTTGACGCTGCTGCGTATCGCGTTGATACCCGTATTTGGGGTTGTATTTCTGTTGCCCTTCCCTCTCGCCAATGTCGTCGCCACGGCGATTTTCATCCTCGCGGCATTGACCGACTGGCTGGACGGCTACCTGGCCCGCAAACTGGGCGAGATGTCATCATTTGGTGCATTCCTGGATCCGGTTGCCGACAAACTCATGGTGGCCACCGCCATCGTGTTGTTGCTGCGGGAGCATCCGACCGTGGTGATGACTGTCCCGGCGGCAGTGATCATCGGCCGCGAGATCGCCGTCTCTGCCCTGCGCGAGTGGATGGCCGAAGTGGGCGCGCGGGCCAAGGTGGCTGTTTCCAGTATCGGCAAGTTCAAGACCATTGTGCAGATGGTGGCACTTTCGATGATGATCTACGGCGAACCACTGTGGGGGATCCCCATCTACCAGATAGGATATTTGCTGTTTTACGTGGCCGCCGTGCTCACCATTTGGTCCATGCTGGTCTATATCCGCGCTGCCTGGCCGGCACTGACCGCTGAATAGCTCAATGTTGCTTGACAGGGTAGCGGACATCAGTAGAATTGCGCGGGCCGAGCGGGAATAGCTCAGTTGGTAGAGCACAACCTTGCCAAGGTTGGGGTCGCGAGTTCGAGTCTCGTTTCCCGCTCCAATTTCCCTTTCTGAGGTCCTAGATACCAACAAACGGACCCGTCTGAATACCAAATCCACGGCTGGGTGGCAGAGTGGTTATGCAGCGGCCTGCAAAGCCGTGGACGCCGGTTCGATTCCGACCCCAGCCTCCATTTTTATTACTTCAATGCGTTCGGTGGTCATCGGGGCGAACTGGTTTCCCAGCCAGGGGCGGGTAAGATCAATTCTGGGGATGGACGACCATCTGATCTCCTGTCGAATGCGTGCAGATGTGTTCGGGCCTGACACCAAGAAGTCACTGGACCTTGGTACAGGGAAAAGGCAAATACGCCCCAAACCAAAGTGCAGAATCGAAAAAAACGTGAATTCAATAGGATATTCAGTTGCGGCATTTCTGGATCCCGTGTAATTATTAAGCCTTAATTAACAATTTTGGTGCGTGCAATGCGTGCCTCAAGGAATGATCACTCTGGCTTGCCTGGTGGTCTGCCAATGTCAGCGGAGGACATTTGCTTAGGCTTTCACGCGCTTTGTTTCGGTCACTATGTGGCACCGTGC
>JBNLBB010000011.1:0-35276 GCA_050302415.1 Gammaproteobacteria bacterium
GCAACCGTCTGCCGTCCGCCCGGCGGCCCGATCAATTCAACCCGACCCAACTGCAGGGACCGCAGCTGGGAGCAGAGCAGTAGTACAGGACATTTCCCATGGACCAATCCTTCGAATTCGATCTCGACCTGATTCACAAGTACGACAAGTCGGGCCCGCGCTACACCTCCTATCCGACTGCGGTGGAGTTTCACGAGGGGTTTGGCCCGGATCAGTACCGGGAGTGGGCGACGCGCAGCAATGCCTCGGGCCGCGGGCTGTCGCTCTACTTCCATATTCCCTTCTGCGACACCGTCTGTTTCTACTGCGGCTGTAACAAGGTGGCGACCAAGGATCGCGAATTGGCCCAGCCCTATCTTTCGCGGGTCTATGCGGAAATGGCGATGCAGAGCGCTCTGTTTGATGCCGAGCGCACCGTCGACCAGCTGCATTGGGGCGGCGGTACGCCCACCTTCATCAGCCATGCGCAGATGAGTGAACTGATGGCGCAGACCCGGAAGCACTTCAAGCTGCTGGACGACGACCGGGGGGAATACTCCATCGAAATCGACCCGCGCGAAGCAACTGAAGAGACCATCGCGCTGTTGCGCCAGCTTGGCTTCAATCGCATGAGTCTGGGGGTACAGGATTTTGAACCCGTGGTGCAGAAGGCGGTGAACCGGATTCAGAGCGAGGAGCAGACCTTCAAGGTGCTGGAAGCAGCCCGCCGCGAGGGGTTCCGTTCCATCAGCCTGGATCTCATTTATGGTCTGCCCCTGCAGACCGAAGAGACCTTTGCCCGCACGGTGGAGCGGGTGATCCAGTTCAATCCGGACCGGCTCTCCGTATTCAACTATGCCCATCTGCCCGATCTGTTTCCGCCCCAACGTCGCATCAACCCCGATGAACTGCCGGCCCCGGCGGAAAAACTGCGCATTCTGCAACACACCATGGAACGGCTTGCGGAGGCGGGTTACGTCTACATCGGCATGGACCACTTTGCCAAACCCGATGATGAACTGGCCGTGGCCCAGCGCGAAGGCACGCTCTACCGGAATTTCCAGGGTTACTCCACGCATGCCGATTGTGACCTGATCGGCCTGGGTGCCACCTCCATCGGCAAGGTGGGTGACAGCTACAGCCAGAATGAGCGGTCGCTGCAGGATTACTATCAGCGGCTGGACGATGGGCGGTTGCCGGTCTTCCGCGGCATCGAACTGACGGCTGATGATCTGCTGCGCCGGGCCGTGATCACCCAGCTGATCTGCAACTTTGAAATGCAGTTTGCCGCCATCGAAGAGCGATTCGGGATCGGGTTTGAATCCACCTTTGCCACCGAACTGGGCGAGCTGCGGGATATGGAGAAGGATGGGCTGGTCGAATTTATTCCGGGAGGCATCACGGTCAAACCCGCCGGGCGCCTGCTGATCCGCAACATCTGCATGCCGTTTGACAGCTATTTGCGGCAGAAGCGCACGCAGCGTTTCTCCAAAGTCATCTAGGATCGGGCATGTCTGGAAATACCATCGGGCGGCTGTTTACGGTCACCTCTTTTGGCGAGAGCCATGGTCCGGCGTTGGGCTGTATTGTCGATGGCTGTCCGCCCGGCATGGCGCTGGGGCCGGAGGATCTGCAGCGGGATCTCGACCGCCGCAAGCCGGGGCAGTCGCGGCACACCACGCAGCGGCGCGAGGCCGACGAGGTGGTCATCCTTTCGGGCGTCTTCGAAGGTAAAACGACGGGGACACCCATCGGTCTGCTGATCTACAACCAGGATCAGCGTTCCAAGGACTACTCCGATATAGCGGACCGCTTCCGTCCCGGTCATGCCGACTACACCTATCAGCAGAAATACGGGTTTCGCGACTATCGCGGCGGCGGCCGTTCCTCGGCACGGGAGACCGCCATGCGGGTAGCGGCCGGCGCGGTTGCCAAAAAATATCTGCGCGAACAGTTCGGCACAGAGATTTGCGGGTATGTGGCGCAGATCGGGCCCATCGCTGCCGGGCGCGTCGATTGGGACAGCATCGAACACAATCCCTTTTTCTGCCCTGACCCGGACCGCGTCATGGAGCTGGAAAATTATATGGACCAGCTGCGCAAATCCGGCGATTCCGTGGGTGCCCGGGTGAATGTCGTGGCCCGTGGCATGCCGGTAGGTCTGGGAGAGCCGGTGTTTGACCGGCTGGACGCCGACCTGGCGCACGCACTGATGGGGATTAACGCGGTCAAGGCGGTGGAGATCGGGGCCGGATTTGCCAGCGTGGAGCAGCGCGGCAGTGAGCATCGGGATGAAATCACACCCGGGGGGTTTCTCACCAACCACGCAGGCGGGGTGCTGGGCGGCATCTCCACCGGCCAGGATCTGCGCGCCAGCATCGCCCTCAAGCCGACCTCAAGTATTCGCCTGCCGGGCCGCACGGTGACAGTGGATGGTACGCCGACCGAAGTGGTGACCACGGGACGGCACGATCCCTGCGTCGGTATCCGCGCGGTGCCCATTGCCGAGGCGATGGTGGCCATCGTACTGATGGACCACCTGTTGCGCCATCGCGGGCAGAACCACGGTGTGCAGAGCAGAACTCCGATTATTCCCGCTTCCGCAGAATGAGTGAGGGCCACCGGCCGCCCTACTGGCGGCTGTCTGCGTTCTATCTCGCCTATTTCGCCTCGCTGGGCGCCCTGGTGCCCTACTGGGGGCTTTACCTGCAGGCGCGCGGCTACGAGGCGATAGCCATCGGCCAACTGATGGCCGTGCTCATGGCGACCAAAATCATTGCACCCAACCTCTGGGGCTGGCTGGCGGATTATCTGGACCGGCGCATGATGGTGGTGAGGGTTGCTTCGCTGACTTCGCTGGTGGCCTTTCTAGGGGTCTTTGTCGCCGACAGCTTTTTGTGGCTGGCCCTGGTGACCGCGGGCTACAGTTTTTTCTGGAACGCCTCCCTGCCGCAGTTCGAAGCCAACACCATGAATCACCTGGGTGACCGGGCGAGCCGTTATGCCCACATCCGGCTCTGGGGTTCGGTGGGATTTATCTGCACGGTGGTGGGTTTGGGGCCGATACTCGATCGGTTCGGGGTTCAAACGCTGCCGCTGATGGTGGCGCTGCTCTTCGGCACCATCGTGCTCGCCAGCTGGGCGGTTCCGGATAAAGAGGGGAGGCGGGCGCCGCGGGCACCCGCCCGGTTCCGCTCGGTTTTGCGCCAGCCAGGCATCGTGATGCTGCTGGGCATCTTTTTCCTGTTGCAGGCGAGCCATGGGCCCTACTACAGCTTTTTCTCCCTCTATCTGGAGGATGCGGGCTACACCAATCTCTGGGTCGGAGGACTTTGGGCGTGGGGGGTGATTGCCGAGATTCTGGTGTTTCTGATCATGCACCGACTGCTTGGTCGCTGGCGGGCGGAGACGATTCTGGTGGCAAGCGCCGTATTGACCGCCCTGCGCTGGATCATGCTCGCATTCTGGGTTGACTGGCTGCCAGGCCTGCTGGTGGCGCAGACGCTGCACGCAGCAAGCTTTGGAACCTTTCACGCTGCTGCCATCCACCTGGTACACCGCTATTTTCCGGGACGTCTTCAGGGGCGGGGTCAGGCGCTGTACAGCTCGCTCAGTTTCGGCGCCGGCGGCGCCCTGGGAAGTCTGGTCAGCGGTTACGTCTGGGAGAGTGCCGGTGCGCGCTGGATCTACCTGTTTGCAGCCGGATTGGCTGCCCTGGGCGCGCTCCTCAGTTGGCGCTGGCTGCGTTCTTCAGCCCACCGGGGTGGCGGTCGAGCAGGGCCCTGATTTCACTCAGCTGAATCGGTTTGGGCAGATACTCGTCCATGCCCGCGGCGAGACAGGTTTCGCGGTCTCCGTGCATGGCATGCGCGGTCATGGCAACCACCAGTACATCGCAGTTGGGGCTCGATTTGCGCTGGCGCAACTGGCGGGTGGTTTCATAACCATCGAGCAGCGGCATCTGGCAGTCCATCAGGACCATCTCGTATTGCCGCTCATCCAGCAGGCTGAGCGCTTCGATGCCGTTGTTGGCGATCTCCACGTCACAACCCAGTTTTTCCAACATGCGTTGGGCCACCTTCTGATTGACCGGATTGTCCTCGACGATCAGTACGCGGCGCAGTCGGGCTGAGCTGTGGGGCTGCCGCTCCTTTTTTTCCGGCTGGTCGTGGGGCACGCCCTCGGCCATGGCGGTCAGCTGGTCGACAACCGTACCCACCAGGAACGGCCTGTTGATGAGTCGAGCATTGGGTTTCTCGGCCTGCCAGCCCTTGGGTAACGAACAATTGATCAGCCCCAGTGCCAGTACGCCGACCTGGGGATGCGCCGCGGCAAACGCGCACAACTCGGCAACGTCTTTGTTTCCCACCAGGGCCAGATCAATGACCACGGCATCGGGTGGCGGCTGGTCCGGTGACAGCAGATGCTCCAGGTCAAACCGGGCGTCACCGGGGCTTGCCAGTACCGTCGCACCGCGCTCACGCAGCGAGACCGCGATTGCGTCGCGCAGCTCTGGTGAACGGATGGCCAGCGCCACCCGGCCGTGGTATTCGGTTTCGACCATCAGTGGCTCGTCCTTGCCGACCAGTGGCAGCTCGAACCAGAACAGGGCGCCGTGCCCGGCCGTGCTCTCCACCCCGATGCGGCCATCCATCAGTTCGACCAACTGCTGGGCAATGGCCAGTCCCAAGCCGGCACCGCCGCGCGCATTGGATGCTTCAGCCTGGTAAAACTTTTCAAAAATGCGCTGCTGCTGGTCATCGGGAATGCCCACCCCATTGTCCCGCACCTCCCACCTCAGCTGGCTGCGGCCATCCAGCGCAGTGTAGCGGCTGATGGAGACCGCCACGGTGTCACCCTGGCTGTATTTGAGCGCGTTGCCGATCAGATTGGTCAGCACCTGACGAATGCGTGCCGCATCTCCGGTCACCACGCCAGGGACCCTGGGACTGCTGTTCAGGATCAGTTCGGTGCCTGTCTGCTGGATCGGGCTGGCCAGCATGCTCGCCGCTTCGGTGAGCACCGCGACGGGATCGTAGGGGTGGTTTTCGATGCTGAGCTTGCCACCCTCGATGCGGGCCAGATCAAACAGGTCGGTGAGCATGCTCAGCAGGGCGTCAGCCGAGCGGCGCACGGTGTCGGCATATTCGGTCTGCTCCTCGTTTAGCGGTGTGGATGAGAGCAGTTCGGTCATGCCAATCACGCTGTTGAGCGGGGTTCGCAGTTCATGGCTCAGATTGGCCAGAAATTCGCTTTTGGCCGAATTGGCGTTTTCGGCGAGCTCCTTGGCGGTGGCCAGCTCCTGCTCCTGCTCGCGGCGTCGGCTGATGTCGCGGGCGAAAGCACAGTTGTACTGTTTGCCGCCGTATTCCACGAAGTTGATCAGCACTTCGACCGGGAAGACGCGGCCGCTGCGGGTCTGATGATAGGTTTCAATGCTGAGCTGCCCCTTTTCCGACAGCTCCCGCCAATGGTCTTTCCAGAGGGTGGGAGAAAACTCCGGATCGACGTCGAATACGGAGAGGGTGCGGAATTCGTCCAGGTCGTAACCGAGGCGGGTGCGTGCCGCCTGGTTGGCATAGAGGATACGTCCTGCGGGATCAATCCAGAACGCGGAGTCACCGATCCGGTCGAGTGAGAAGCGCAGCAGTTTGGTCTCCTCCTCAATCCGTAGACGCTCGGTCACGTCACGCGCCACGGCGCAGGAGTACTCCTTGCCATGAAACTGCAGATGGGTATCGGTGACCTCCATGGGGATCAGGTCACCGGACTTGGTTTTCCAGTTCACTGACACGGTATGCGTCTTGATGCGCCGCAACTCCTGCCAGTGCCGTGGCCACAGTTCTTTATTGAACTCCGGGTCCACCTGGTGGATGGTCCGCTGCAGCATCTCCTCATGGGAAAAGCCAAGTCGGCTGCAGACGGCGTCGTTGGCATAGATGATGCTGCCTTCGGGGTTGATCCAGAGAATGGCATCGTTGCTGTGGTCGATGGCAAAGCGCATCAGTTCCAGGCGCTCCTCGTTGGCCACCAGCGCATCGATTCCCTGGATCAGGTAGGTGTAGCCACACAGGTCTCCCTGACCATCGGTATGGCTGGAGATGGCAATGGAGACCCAGATCGGATCACCATCCCGGGAGCGGAACAGCGAACGGATGCGGCGACTGCCGCTGCGCGGATTGACCAGCACCGCGTTCAGTTCGCGGCTATCGTAGTTGGCCAGCAGCACATCCAGCGGTTTGCCCACGAGGTCGCCCACGGTGTAGAGGAACAGGTCGCAGGCGGCCGGATTGGCGTTGACGATCCGGTGATTCAAGTCGGTCACGATCAACGCGTCCTGCAGGCTGTGCACCACCGCCTCGGCGAGCTCTCCCCGGGCAATCAGCTGTTGCGCACTGGCGACCGTTTTGCGCAGTGTGCGGGCGATCAGGTCCAGTTCTTCGTTGGCAAGTTCGGGTATCTCCGTGTTCAGGTGACCGGCTTCGATCTGGCGGGCCGCATCTCCCAGGATTTTGAACGGGCGTGAAATGTGGCGGGTGACTACCACGCCGAAAACCAGCGCCGCCAGAAACAGGCCGCCAAACAGGATCAGGGTGGTGTACTGGATGGATTTGGCGCTGACGGTCACGTGGTCCATCTGGTCACTCTCGCGCTCCAGCAGTCTGCGTGACGCGAGAACCAACTGGCGGCTGATGGCATCCGCGGCTTCGTTGAGTGCCTGGATGGCGCCGCGGTGCGCCTCGTAGTTGAAGGTTCCGGTTCCGATCATCTCCTCATCATGCAACTGAATCAGTTCCCTGCCGGCACTGAGAAAGCGGGCCGTATCGGTGGTGACGTGGCTGATGGCAAGCTTGGTACCCGGTTCGGTGACCCGGTGCTGCAGGTTCATCAAATCGTTATGCATGTCACTGAAGCGGGCGACGAACTTGCGGCGATCATCGGTGTTGTGCAGCGCGAGGTAGAGCAGCAGATGGCTGGCGGAGCGGCGGATCGAGCTGTTGGCGTTGATCGCGGAGGCCACCAGCAGTTGGCGATTGAGAAACGACGTGGCGCTCTCGGAGACATGCACCGAAGAGGTCCGCATCTCACGGCTCAGTTGATAGAACTCCAGCACCGAAGCCTGCAGCAGGCGGGGCGAGAACTCCGAACCGCCGGCCATCAACTCCTGGCGCTGGGTGATCAGCCGGCGGCCCAGTTCCAGCATCTGCGGGTGAATGGTGTTGAGCCGTTCGATTTCCAGGGTGCCGGTTTCTCCGGTGTCTGTTTTGCTCAGCGCCATCAGGGAGGCAGCCGCCTCGCGCATGTGGTACTCGAACCCCGATGCCGGTTCGGTGTCTCCCAGCATCAGATAGGTGATCAGGCTCGATTCTGCCTGTTTGACGTGCCGGGTCAGGTCACTGGCGTTGGCCGACACCTGCTGGAACTGGTGATCGCGGAAATCGAAGGAGTCGATGATGTTCTGTGTCGAACGCAGACCGAGCGCTCCGACCACTCCCACAAACAGAGCGGCTGCTGCATAACCTGCAAAGAGCTTGGTCTGAATCTTCATGCTGTTCCGGGCGACGATCACCAATCTAGCCAGTGATTGGATTCATTATGTTTATGGGCCGGACCTGGTCCGCGCCGAATGCGGGGCCATTGTCGCATATTCATTCAGCAAAGCCAGCATGGCCCGGGCGGCGGCGGAAGGGGTGAGATCACGATGCCGGATGGAGCCCAGGGTGCGCGCCAGGCGCAGGGACGGAAATTCCAGAATGGTCATCTCCGGACCGACCATGGTGTCCGGCAGTGCACTCCAGCCCAGCCCGACGCCGACCAGCATTTTGATGGTCTCCAGGTAGTTGGTGCTGAGGGCGACATTGGCCCGGATGCCGTGGGGCGCCAGCGCCTGCTCCACCACCATTCGGGTATAGGTGCCGAGTCCGGGAAGGATGGCGGGATAGTCGGCCAGTTGCGAAATTGCCGGTGGAGCGGCCCCACCAAGCGGGTGATCTGTCGCCACGCAAAAGCAGAGCGGATCGTGCCACAAGGCGGTCGCCTGGAGCGGTTCGTCCACCACCTGAGGGAGAGTGGTCACCGCAAATTCGAGCTCGCCCCGCGCCACCGCCTCGCAGGCCAGTTCCGAGTCCATGAAGCGGATATCCAGGTCGACCTCCGGATAGGTACGGGAGAACATCCGCAACACCCGCGGCAGGTAGTGCAGACCCACGTGGTGGCTGGTGGCAAAGACCAGTTTCCCGGAGATACCCTCGCGCAGGTTGGAGAGTGCGCGCTGGCTCTCGGCAACCTCGGCCACGATCTTCTCCGCGCCGGGCTTCAGCGCCTGGCCGGCCGGGGTGATCACCACCTGGCGACCGATCCGGTCGAACAGTCGCGCATCCAGGCCTGCCTCCAAGGCCGCCACCCGTTTACTGACCGCCGGCTGGGTGAGATGCAGTTCCTGGGCGGCGACCGAAAACGAGCCATGTTTTGCCACCGCCAGAAAGGCTTGGAGCTGTTGAATATCCATCGGCCGGTTCACTCCCGTGATCTATTCCCAATTGGAATTATAAACATGAAAAATATGAATTTGCGTTATTCGAGAGGGCTCCCTAACATGGTCGCCCCGCCAATCGAAGGTGAACAACATGTCCGGCAAAACCCTCTACGACAAACTCTGGGAATCCCACGTGGTGCGTTCCGACGAAGACGGCACCTCGCTGCTCTACATCGACCGTCACCTGGTTCACGAGGTCACCTCTCCCCAGGCCTTTGAAGGCCTGCGCATGGCGGGACGCCAGCCCTGGCGCACCGACTCCGTACTGGCGGTACCGGACCACAACGTGCCGACCACGGATCGCAGCCGCGGCATCACCGATCCGGTCTCGCGGCTGCAGGTGGAAACCCTGGACCAGAACTGCGCGGACTTCGGCATCATGGAGTTCGACATGGGCGACAAGCGCCAGGGCGTGGTGCATGTCATGGCCCCGGAGCAGGGGGCGATTCTGCCGGGGATGACCGTGGTCTGTGGTGATTCGCACACTGCCACTCATGGCGCCCTGGGGGCACTCGCCTTTGGCATCGGCACCTCCGAGGTGGAACATGTGCTGGCCACCCAGACCCTGGTGCAGAAAAAATCACGCAGCATGCTGGTGCGCATAGACGGCACGCTGGGCGCCGGGGTGACCGGCAAGGACGTGGTGCTGGCCGTGATCGGCAGGATCGGTACCGCCGGCGGCACCGGATACGCCATCGAATTCGCGGGCGAGGTCATCAGTGCCCTCTCCATGGAAGGTCGCATGACGGTCTGCAACATGGCCATCGAGGCCGGGGCGCGCGCCGGATTTATCGCACCCGACGAAAAGACCTTCGCCTATCTGGAAGGCCGCCCCTACGCCCCCAAAGGCGAGCAGTGGGTGCAGGCGGTTGCCGTCTGGAAAACGCTCTACACCGACAGCGATGCCACCTTCGACGCGGTGGTGGAACTGAATGGAGCCGAAATCCAGCCCATGGTGAGCTGGGGAACCTCTCCGGAAATGGTGGTGCAGGTCGGCGACCGGGTTCCGGATCCGACCGCCGAAGTCGACCAGGTGCGCGCCGAGAGCATGCGCCGCGCGCTGAGCTACATGGGTCTGGAGGCGGGTACGCCCATCGCCGAAATCGCCATCGACAAGGTGTTCATCGGTTCCTGCACCAATGGCCGCATTGAAGACCTGCGCGCCGCCGCTGAGGTCGCGAAAGGGCGCAAGGTGGCAGCCAACGTGAAACTGGCACTGGTGGTGCCGGGCACCGGTCTGGTAAAGGAACAGGCCGAGGCGGAAGGGTTGGACCGCATATTCACGGCGGCTGGCTTCGAGTGGCGGGAACCCGGTTGTTCCATGTGTCTGGCCATGAACGCGGACCGTCTGGAATCGGGTGAGCGCTGTGCCTCCACGTCGAACCGCAATTTCGAAGGCCGGCAGGGCCAGGGGGGACGCACCCATCTGGTGAGCCCCGCGATGGCGGCTGCGGCTGCCGTGACCGGCCACTTTATCGACGTGCGCGAACTCAACTGATTCAGCTGCGCCGCCGGTTTTCCGAGGCGGTACACGAGGAGATACCGATGGAAAAATTCACTTCCCTGAACGCCGTGGTCGCACCCCTGGACCGGGCCAACGTGGATACCGATGCAATCATCCCCAAACAGTTTCTGAAGTCGATTCAGCGCAGCGGCTTCGGCCCCTACCTGTTCGACGAGTGGCGCTACCTGGACCACGGTGAGCCGGGCATGGACTGCACCAACCGCCCGCTCAATACGGAGTTCGTGCTCAACCAGCCACGTTACGCCGGTGCCGAGATTCTGCTCACCCGTAAAAACTTCGGTTGCGGCTCCAGCCGTGAGCACGCGCCCTGGGCGCTGCTGGACTATGGTTTTCGCGTGATTCTGGCACCGAGTTACGCCGATATCTTTTTCAATAACTGCTTCAAGAACGGCATCCTCCCGATCGTGCTCGACGAGGCGGTGATCGACCGCCTCTTCAACGAGCTCGCTGCCCGGGAAGGCTACCGGCTGGCTGTGGACCTGCAGGCCCAGACCATCACCACCCCGGGTGGCGAGGTCATTCACTTTGAAGTGGACGAATTCCGCAAGCAGTGCCTGCTGGAAGGTCTGGACGATATCGGGCTCACGCTGCGCCACGTGGATGAGATCCGCGCCTTTGAAGCCAGACATCGTGCCGCGGCACCCTGGCTCTTCGCCAACTGATCTGAACGGAGAACGACGACAATGACACAGAAAGTGCTGGTACTGCCGGGCGACGGCATCGGACCGGAAATCATCGCCGAGGCGGTAAGGCTGCTGGAGGTGCTGGGCCGGGATCACGGCCTGGACATCATCCTGGAATCAGCGTTGCTGGGGGGCTGCGCCGTGGATGCCACGGGCGATCCCTACCCCGAGGCCACGCGCAAGCTCGCGCGCGATGCCGACGCGGTACTGTTGGGCGCGGTCGGTGGACCCAAGTACGATTCGCTGCCCCGCGAGCAGCGTCCTGAGAAGGGGCTGCTGGGCATCCGCAAGGACCTCAATCTGTTCGCCAACCTGCGCCCGGCGGTGCTCTACCCCCAACTGGCATCGGCCTCCAGCCTGCGCCCGGAGATCGTGGCGGGTCTGGATATCCTGATCATTCGTGAGTTGACCGGGGACATCTATTTTGGCGAACCACGAGGTATCGAAGAACGCGACGGCGAGCGGGTGGGGATCAACACCATGATCTACAGCGAATCGGAAATCCGCCGCATCGCCCGCGTTGCCTTCGAAGCGGCACGCAAGCGCGACCATCGGGTCTGTTCCATCGACAAGATGAACGTGCTGGAGTGCACCCAGCTGTGGCGCGACGTTGTCGAAGAGGTGGCCAAGGAGTACCCGGATGTCAAACTGAGCCACATGCTGGTGGACAACGCCGCCATGCAGCTGGTGCGTGATCCCAAGCAGTTCGACGTCATGGTGACCGGCAACATTTTCGGCGACATCCTCTCCGACGAAGCCAGCATGCTCACCGGCTCCATCGGCATGCTGCCCTCGGCCTCCCTGGATGAGCATGGCAAAGGCATGTACGAGCCGATCCACGGTTCGGCGCCGGATATCGCCGGCAAAGGGTTGGCCAACCCGCTGGCGACCATCCTGTCGGTGGCGATGATGCTGCGCTACAGCCTGGGCCGGGAGGATCTGGCGGTGCGGGTCGAACAGGCGGTCGGCCGGGTGCTGGATCAGGGATTGCGCACCGGCGATATCTACAGCGACGGCATGCAGCGTGTCGGCACCCGTGAAATGGGCGATGCGGTCATTGCAGCGCTGGACGCCGGGTAAACAAGGCGCGATCATAGACGCCCCTTTTATCAACTGCTGTCTATAGGCGATGAGACGATGAATCGAGTGGGTTTTGTAGGTTGGCGTGGCATGGTGGGCTCTGTGCTGATGGAGCGCATGCGTGCGGAGAACGATTTTTCCGTGATTCCGGAGCCGGTCTTCTTCACCACCTCCCAGGTGGGTGAGCAGGGGCCGGAGGTCGGCAAGTCCACCCCTGCGCTGCAGGATGCGAAAAACATCGATCAGCTCAAGGCCATGGACATCATCGTCTCGTGCCAGGGAGGGGATTACACCAAGGAGATCTATCCGCAGCTGCGTGCCGCCGGCTGGGACGGCTACTGGGTTGATGCCGCCTCCGCCCTGCGCATGACGGAGGACAGCGTCATTATTCTCGACCCGGTCAACCGCAATGTGATCGATACGGCGCTGAAGGATGGCATCAAGAACTACGTCGGCGGCAACTGCACGGTCAGCCTGATGCTGATGGGGCTTGGTGGCCTGTTCCGCGAAGGGCTGGTGGAGTGGATCAGCTCCATGACCTATCAGGCCGCATCCGGCGCCGGCGCGCGCAACATGCGTGAACTGCTGTCGCAAATGGGCAGTGCGCATGCCTCGGTCAGTGAACTGCTGGCCGATCCGGCATCGGCCATTCTGGATATCGACAGCCAGGTGGCGGCACACATGCGCAGTGCCGACTATCCCACCGATCAGTTCGGCGTACCGCTCGCGGGCAGCCTGATTCCCTGGATCGACGTACCCTTGGAGAGTGGACAGAGCAAGGAGGAGTGGAAAGGACAGGTGGAGACCAACAAGATCCTCGGTCGCCTGCACCAGCCCATTCCGATTGATGGCATCTGCGTGCGCATCGGCGCCATGCGCTGCCACAGTCAGGCACTGACCATCAAACTCACCAAAAAAGCCCCCCTGGACGAGATCGAACAGATCATTGCGTCGGCCAACGAGTGGGTGCGCGTGGTGCCCAACGACCGACAGACCACCGTCAAGGAGCTGACCCCCGCACGGGTGACGGGAACGCTCGAAATACCTGTCGGACGCCTGCGGAAACTCACCATGGGTGACGACTACCTCGCCGCATTCACCGTAGGGGACCAACTGCTTTGGGGGGCGGCCGAACCGCTGCGCCGCATGCTGCGTATCCTCCTCGAAGGTTGATCGCACGGATGTCCAAAACCGCCGGCGCCGGGGTGAATCCCGGCGTTGGCGCTTCGACGACTGACAAATCGGGCTGGCCGTTGACCGTTTGGTGAGGCCCCAATTCATCGGAAATTTGTCGGTTTTTGTGTGAAAAAGTTGTGCAAACCCCCGAAATTTTGTTAAAAAGTACCTGTAAGTGTTTGATAATGCTTGCGGGTGATGCTCGGTTGCACTAAAAGTTAGGGTGCTTGGTGCTACGCACAATCGTTCCAATAAGGCTCACGGGGCCTGATCGTCAGAACAGGGAACAACAAGATGCTTCGTAAATTTTCCGCTGTCATTGCGATGTTGGCATTGCTGGTACCGCTATCCGCGGATGCCTTGGGGCTCGGCCAACTGCGGGTCAATTCAGCGTTGACCGAACCGCTTGATGCCGAAATCGTGCTCCTCTCCGTCGGACAGGACGAAGCAGATTCCATCACCGCCCGTCTGGCTTCGGCCGAGGCGTTTACCCAGGTGGGACTGGAGCGGCCGTTCAGCCTGAGCGCCCTGCAGTTTGCCGTGGAGCGCAAGGCGGACGGTCAGGCCATCGTTCGCGTGACCACCGAACAGCCCATTCGCGAGCCCTTTTTGAGTTTTCTGGTGGAAGTCGACTGGCCGCGAGGCCGCCTGTTGCGCGAGTACACCGCACTGCTGGATCCGCCCACCACGGCCGAAAAGGCAACGCCAGCCATGAAACCGGCGCAAACTCAGTCAGCGCAGCCGACCGCGCCCGCACCTTCCGCCCAGGCGCAACCCCAGCCAGCCATCACCCCCGCCACACCAGCACCCATGCCGGGTTTCACAGGGGATACCTACGGCCCCATCCAGCGCGGTGAAACTCTATACCAGATTGCCAACAGCATTCGTCCCTCCAGTGACGTGACGGTTGAGCAGATGATGATCGCCCTGGTCAATGCCAACCCCGAAGCGTTTTATCAAAGCAACATCAACCGCATGAAGGCTGGCTACGTGCTGCGCGTCCCGGACCGGGAGGAAGTGCTGACGCTGTCGCAGGCCCAGGCACTTCAGGAAGTACGCAGCCACAATGCGGAGTGGAATCTCTACCGACAGGAACTGGCGCAGGCCACGGCTGCACCTCAAGTCGCGGGTCGGGTAACCGGTGGCAGTGGCTCCACCGGTGATGCGGAGCCCCGCCTGAAGCTGGTCGCCCCCGCGGAATCGGGTGAGAACACAACGGGCGGCGCCGGTGGCGGCGATGCCGAAGAGCGGATTGCCTTGGCCAATGAGACAGCCGAAGCGCGGCGTCTGGAAAACCAGGAACTCCAGGGTCGCATCAACGAAATGGAATCCAAGGTTGACGAACTGGAACGGATGATCGCCCTCAAGAACGAGGAACTGGCCGGGTTGGAGGCCCGGCTGCGTGCGAACGGTGAGGCTGCGGAGCAGGCGGTCGGCCAGGCAGGCGACAGCGCTGCCGCACCGGCGACCGAGCAGGCTCCTGCGCCCGGCGAGCAGGTGGCCGAAGCCACCCCGGCGACCACCGATGGTCAGCCCGCCGCGGTTAGTGAGGGCAGTGCGGCAGATGCCCCGCAAACCGCTGCGCCCGAACAGACCCCTACGCCCGCGCCCGCCCCGGCACCGGTCCAGGAACCGCCCAAGCCCACACCGGTGGTGGCACCACCGATGGTCGTGGATGAACCGGGCATCGTCGACTTCCTGATGGAAAACCTCACCATCGTGGGCGGTGCCGCAATCGCCCTGCTGCTGATTATCCTGCTGGTCGTGAAGCGGTTGCGCGGATCGGGAGATGATGAGGAGGAAGGCCCATCGCTGGTGGAAACCCACACCTACTCGGCCGACGAATTCGACAGTACCGAGCCATCGCTGATGGACACCATCGTCGGCGAAGACCTGGCGAGTACCCTGCCCGGTGCCGATGAGCGGGGCAGCAAGGAGAAGACCAATTTTCTTGCCGAGGCTGACGTCTACATTGCCTACGGCAACCATGGTGAGGCTGAACAGTTGATGCGCCGGGCCGTTGACCAGGAACCGGGGCGTCAGGACTACCGGTTGAAACTGTTGGAAATCCTGCATGCCAGTGGCGACGGCGAGTCCTTTGATCGGGAGGCTGAAGCACTCCATGCGGTGGTTGACTCAGACACCGGGCCGGTGTGGTCCAAAGTAGTGGCCATGGGGCGCGATCTCAGCCCCGCCAATCCACTGTTTGCCGAAGGTGTGGACGAGTCCCCCGGCTCTTCAGACAGTGGCCTGGATTTTGATTTCGACAACGAACCCATGCAGCTGGGCGACGGTACCGATGAAGAGCCGCCCCTCGATCTAGATTTCGCGCTACCCGAGCAGGCATCCGGCAAACCAGCCGACAACAGCATCGATTTCCATATGGACCTCGGCGGCACCGTACCGCCCATCTCCGCGGAAGCGCCGACTCCTGCCGATGAACACAACGTCGAATTTGATATGAGTCTGCTGGAACTCGAAGAGGCTGACTCCGGCAGCAATGCGTCCTCTGAGGAGGCCGCCGGTCAGGAGAACAGTGCCGATATCGATCTGGAGGCGGGGCTTGATTTTGATTTCAATCTCGGTGATGACGATGCTGCTGAGCCGAGTTTGGACATGGACCTGAACATCGATGAATCGGGCAGCATGGAGGCTGAAGATCTCGACCTGCATCTGGCCACCGTCAAGGGCGAAGCCCACGAGCAGGAGGATGGCAGCTTCAACATCGAGTGGGATGTCACCGGATCCGGTGAATTTCCGAAGCCCGATTTGTCGGGTGTGGGCAAGACCGGCGAGAGCGCCATGGACCTGACCATCGATCTCGACTCGGATCAGGTTGAGGAGTTGGGTGATCTCAGTGACCTCGCCAGCGTGGGTGGGGACGATCAGAGTATGGTCGACACCAAGCTCGACCTCGCCCGAGCCTACATCGACATGGGAGACGAGGAGGGCGCCCGGGGTATTCTGGAAGAGGTATTGGGCGAGGGCAGCGCCGACCAGAAACAGAAGGCTGAATCCCTGCTCGGACAGCTGGGCTGATTGAGCTCCCTTTCCAAATCACTGCACTTGGCGGCATCCCGATGCCGCCAAGTGCGTTTTGAAGCCTGAGAAACCGCGGAGTTTCTGCTCACTATGCGCATCGCTTTGGGCGTGGAGTACAACGGCGCCAATTACCGAGGCTGGCAGACCCAGCAGCCGGGTGTGGCATCGGTACAGGCAGCTCTGGAACAGGGTTTGAGCCGCATCGCAAGCTCGCCGGTCCAGGTGGTCTGCGCCGGGCGTACCGACGCCGGTGTGCATGCGCGCGGACAGGTGGTGCATTTCAATACCGTGGCACAGCGCCCGCAGCACGCCTGGGTGCTGGGTACCAACACCGTGCTGCCCGCTGACATCGCCGTTCTCTGGGCGCGAGAGGTCGATGCCGATTTCCACGCCCGTTTCACCTGCGAGGCCCGTCATTACCGCTACGTGGTTCACAACCGCCTGGCCCGCCCCGGCCTGTGGCGCGACCGCGTCACCTGGATTCACCACCACCTGGAGGTGGCACCCATGCAGGCCGGTGCCCGCCTGCTGCTGGGCGAGCACGACTTCAGCTCATTTCGTGCCGCAGCGTGTCAGGCGCGCCACGGGATCCGCGAAGTGCAGCGCCTGGAGGTACGTCGCGAGGGAGAATTTGTGGTCATGGATGTGGTGGCCAATGCGTTTGTCCACCATATGGTGCGCAATATCGCGGGGGTGCTGATTGCGGTGGGCAGCGGCCTGCAGGCCCCCGAATGGGTGGGCGAGGTGCTTGCGGCGCGCGACCGGACCCAGGGCGGGGTGACCGCCGATGCGGCCGGCCTCTATTTTATGGGAACCCGCTATCCCGAACGTTACGGCATTGCCTGGAGCGGTGCTGCGGAATTCCGCGGTCTCTAGGCGTTGGGTGGGCGGCCGGCATCTGGTACGCTACCGCGTCCTGTTGTCCGGGACGATCGGTAAACGTGCGAACCAGGGTAAAAATCTGCGGCATCACCCGCCTCCAGGATGCCATGGCGGCCGCTGAAGCGGGAGCTGATGCCATCGGTTTGGTCTTCTATGCCGCCAGTCCAAGGGCGGTCGACATCGCGGTTGCCCGCGACATCGTGGCGGCACTCCCGCCCTTCGTCAGCCGCGTCGCGCTGTTCGTCAATCCGGAGGCGCGGCAGGTGGCGGAAATCACCGATCAGGTGGCGGTGGATTGCCTGCAGTTCCATGGGGATGAAACCGCGGAGTTCTGTGAACAGTTCGGCTTGCCCTATATCAAAGCACTCCGGGTGCAACCGGGGAGCGACCTGGTGGCTGCCGCCGGACGTTATCCGGGAACCGCCGGAATCCTGCTGGATGCCTACCATCCCGAGAAGTGGGGTGGCACGGGTGATACTTTTGACTGGAGTCTGATTCCGCGGCAGCTGGACAAGCCCCTGATTCTCGCCGGCGGCCTGAATCCGGAAAATGTGGCTGAGGCTGTCGCCACGGTACACCCCTACGCCGTGGATGTGAGCGGCGGCGTGGAGCAGGCCAAGGGAATCAAGGACAGCAACAAGATAACTGCATTTATGCGTGGAGTGACGAGTGGCGACAGAGCCTGAAAAAATTCTCTCTGCAACCCCCTACGACCAGCCTGACCCTCAAGGTCATTTCGGGCCGTACGGTGGGTTGTTCGTGGCCGAAACCCTGATGCCGGCGCTGCGCGAGCTTGCCGATGCCTACACCCGCTATCGTCAGGACCCGGAGTTTCTTGCCGAACTCGACAACGATTTTCAGCACTACGTGGGCCGGCCGTCGCCGCTCTACCACGCCGAACGCTGGAGCCGGAGGCTGGGCGGAGCCCAGATCTACCTCAAACGCGAGGATCTCAACCACACCGGCGCGCACAAGGTAAACAACACCATCGGCCAGGCGTTGCTCGCCAAGCGCATGGGCAAGACGCGCATCATTGCCGAAACGGGCGCCGGCCAGCACGGGGTCGCCAGCGCGACGGTGGCCGCGCGACTAGGCCTGGAGTGTGTGGTCTACATGGGGGCGGAGGATATCCAGCGTCAGGCCATCAACGTCTTTCGGATGCGATTACTGGGAGCGACGGTAGTCCCCGTAGAGTCCGGTTCCAAGACGCTGAAAGACGCGCTCAATGAAGCGATGCGCGACTGGGTCACCAACATCGATACCACTTTCTACATCATCGGCACCGTGGCGGGACCGCATCCCTATCCGGCCATGGTCCGTGATTTCCAGACCATCATCGGCCGTGAAACCCGCCAGCAGATTCTGGCCCAGCACGGCCGCATGCCCGCCGCACTGGTAGCCTGCGTCGGTGGTGGGTCCAACGCCATCGGCCTGTTTCATCCCTTCGTGGACGATACCGCGGTTGCCCTGTACGGCGTGGAGGCGGCGGGTCGGGGGTTGGCCACCGGCGAGCATGCGGCACCGCTGTGTGCCGGTACGCCGGGGGTGCTGCACGGCAACCGCACCTACCTGATGCAGGATGATGACGGGCAGATCATCGCCACTCATTCCATTTCCGCCGGACTGGATTACCCGGGGGTGGGGCCGGAGCACGCCTATCTGAAAGATATCGGCAGAGCCCGGTATGTGGCCGCCACCGATGATGAGGCGCTGCAGGCATTTCACAGCCTGACCCGTGAAGAGGGGATCATGCCGGCACTGGAATCGAGCCATGCGTTGGCCTATGCATCCAAGCTCGCACCGACGCTGTCCACCGACGAGGCCATTGTCGTGAATCTCTCCGGGCGCGGGGACAAAGATATCCACACCGTGGCAGCACTGGAAGGAATTGAGCTATGAGCCGGATCAAGACCCGGTTTGACGCCTTGCGGGCGACGGGCCGCCGGGCCCTGATCCCATTCGTGACCGCCGGGGACCCGGGCATCGACGAGACCGTCACCCTGATGCACGCCCTGGTTGCCGCAGGGGCCGACCTGATCGAGTTGGGTATGCCCTTTTCCGATCCCATGGCCGATGGCCCGGTGATTCAGAAGTCCTCCGAGCGGGCCCTGGCGCGCGGAGTGACCACCCTGACCGTGCTCGACATAGTGCGGCGGTTCCGCGAAACGGATGCGGAGACGCCGGTACTGCTCATGGGGTATCTCAATCCCATCGAACACATGGGGTATGAGGTGTTCGCCGAACGGGCTGCCGCAGCTGGAGTGGATGGAGTGCTGACCGTCGACATGCCGCCTGAAGAGGATGGCGGCCTGCGCGCCCGGCTCAATGAGCGGAGCATGGACGCCATCTATCTGTTGGCCCCCACCAGTACGCCCGAACGGATTCGCCTGGTGTGCGATGCGGCTGGCGGATTCGTATACTATGTCGCCCTCAAAGGGGTCACCGGCTCGGCCAATCTACAGGTCGACGAGGTCTCCAGCAAACTGGCCGAGCTGCGCCAGGCGACATCGCTGCCGGTCGGGGTGGGGTTCGGTATCCGCGATGCGGAATCGGCCGCCAGCATGGCGCGGGTGGCTGACGCGGTGATTGTGGGCAGCGCCCTGGTACAGAAGATCGAGGCGGCCGGTAACGACGCCCAGGCAGCCATCGGGTCTGCCGCTGAGTTGTTGGCCGGGATGCGCCGGGCAATGGACGCCATTGCCACGGCAGCCTGAACAAGAGAGGCCGGGAAAGCATGAGTTGGTTTGAAAAATTGATGCCCTCGCGTATCCGCACCGATGGGGCCAAGCGCTCCTCGGTACCCGAGGGCTTGTGGACCAAGTGTGAGTCGTGCAATGCGATTCTCTATCGCCCCGAGCTGGAGCGGAATCTCGAGGTCTGTCCCAAATGTGACCGCCACATGCGGATCGGTGCCCGCAAGCGTCTGGAGTTCCTGCTGGACCCGGAACCCCGCGAGGAGATCGGCGCCAAGGTCGAGCCCAACGACGTATTAAAATTCAAGGATCGCAAGCGCTACAAGGAGCGGATCACCCAGGCGCAGCGCGCTACCGGCGAAACCGATGCCCTGGTGGTGATGCGCGGCGCCATCAACGGCCTGCCGCTGGTGGCCTCAGCCTTTGAGTTTCAGTTCATGGGTGGCTCCATGGGTTCGGTGGTCGGCGAACGCTTTGTGCGCGGTTGTGATGTCTGCCTGGAACACAATCTGCCTATGGTCTGCTTTTCCGCGAGCGGGGGTGCCCGCATGCAGGAGGCGCTCTTCTCCCTGATGCAGATGGCCAAAACCAGCGCGGCACTGGCGCGCCTCGCGGGGCGGGGCCTGCCGTTCATATCGGTTCTGACCAATCCCACCACGGGCGGGGTGTCGGCCTCCCTGGCCATGTTGGGTGACATCAATATCGCGGAACCCAAGGCGCTCATCGGTTTTGCCGGTCCGCGGGTCATCCAGCAGACCGTGCGCGAAACGCTGCCCGAAGGGTTTCAGCGCTCGGAGTTTCTGCTCGAACACGGTGCGGTGGACATGATTGTCGATCGGCGCGATATGCGGGAGCGGCTGGGAGCACTGCTCTCCATCCTGACCAACCAGCAGCGTTCCTGATTCCGGTCGCGCGCCGTGCGCTTCCCATCGCTTGACGGCTGGCTGGCATGGCAGGAGACGCTGCATCCCAACGCCATCGATCTGGGGCTGGAACGGGTCAGCCGGGTCGCCGCCACTCTGGATCTGCTGGCTCCCGCCATACCGGTCATCACGGTTGCCGGCACCAACGGCAAGGGTTCCTGCGTCACCTACCTGGAGGCGATCTACCGCCAGGCGGGCTACCGCACCGGCGCCTATACCTCGCCCCACCTGCACCGCTACAACGAGCGCATTCGCGTCGACGGCGCCGAAGCCGACGACGCGAGCCTGTGCCGTGCCTTCGCAGCGGTGGACGAGGCTCGCGGTGAGGAGTCACTCACCTACTTCGAGTTCGGGACCCTCGCCGCGCTGTGGCTTTTTCGTGCGATGGCCGTGGACCTGATGATCCTGGAGGTGGGCCTCGGCGGCCGCCTGGATGCGGTCAACATTGTGGATGCCGACGTGGCGGTGATCACTTCCATCGGACTCGATCACCAGGGATGGCTGGGATCCGACCGGGACTCCATTGGACGGGAAAAGGCAGGCATTGCCCGCGCTGGGCGCCCAACCGTTTGTGGAGAACCCGATCCTCCCGCCGGACTGCTGGAGGCGTTGGCTGGCATGGGGGCCAACCTGCGGCTCATCAATCGGGATTTCTCCGTCCGGGAACGGGAAGCGGACTGGGATTGGCGGGGCCGGGACTCGAACCGCAACACACTGCCCCGGCCCGCCATGCGTGGTACTCACCAGCTGCGCAATGCGGCAGTGGCCGTCGCCGTCGTCCAGTGTCTGTTGCCACGCCTGGCCGTAAACCAGGCTGCGGTGAAGGCCGGGCTGCTGCGCGCCCGCCTGCCGGGCAGGCAGGAGGTTCGCCGTGGCCGATGTGAAGAGGTGCTGGACGTGGCGCATAATCCGCAGGCGGTGAAAGAGCTGGCCGATGCCCTTGCCGCGCGTCCGGTGCCCGGGCGCCACCACGTGGTCTTGGGCATGTTGTCTGACAAGGAACCCGCAGAAGTGGTCACCTTGTTGCGTAGCCTGGACGACCGCTGGTACCTGGCGGGGATACCTGCTGAGCGTGGTCTGAGTGCGCACCAGCTGCGGGAGCGGATCGGTAATGCCGTGCCACCGGGGCGCGTGAGCCTCCATCCGGATGTGCCGGCGGCGTTGGCAGCCGCACGCGCGGCCGCTGCCGAACAGGACCGGATCGTCATCACCGGATCATTCTTTACCGTGGCCGCTGCCGATGCGCCACCCCCTATTCGGCCCCAGGACTGAACGAATGGACGAGAAACTCAAACAGCGTGTCGTCGGGGCAACCGTACTGGTGGCCCTGGGCGTCATTTTCATCCCGATGCTGCTGACCGGTGAGCCGCCGGCGGGCATCACCAAAAGCAATATTCCGCCCAAACCGGGTATCCGCTCTCCCGAGCCGGCCACCCCGGCACCGCCACGCCGACCAGTGCCGGTGCGAAGTGCCACGCCAGTCGCTCCGGAACCGCTGCCGACACCCGCGCCGGAGGCCAAACCGGCGCCGCCTGAGACCGTGGCTGCACCCGCCGCCGCGCCACGGGATGGCATGGAATCCTGGGTGATTCAGCTGGGCAGTTTCGGTGCTGAACAGAACGCCATCGCCGTGCGCGACAAGCTGCGGGCAGGCAAATTTCCAGCCTTTGTCGAGTCGGCTGAAGACCAGGGTGAACGGGTCTATCGCGTCCGGGTCGGACCCGAGTTGGACAGGAGTCGCGCTGAGGCTAAGCTTAAGGAAATTAAAAGAAAACTTGCTCTTGACGGGATTGTCATGCGCTATCGCTGAGCGTGATGTAGTCTTAAGATTACAACGGCAACTGACCATTGTGGTGGTGCCGAATTTCGATCGAGGGGACATGCATGCGATTACTGCTTGTTGAAGATGACCAATTGCTGGGCGATGGTCTGAAAGCGGCCCTGGCGCAGGCCAATTTTGCAGTCGACTGGGTGCAGGATGGTGCGGCAGCCGACCAGGCACTGCAGGGCACCAATTTTGACCTGATGGTGCTTGACCTCATGTTACCGGGGATGGATGGGCTGTCGGTGCTACAGGCGCTCCGCGGGCGTGGCAGCCAGATGCCGGTGCTGGTGCTGAGCGCCAGGGACATGGTGGTCGACCGTGTGCAGGCGCTGGACGCGGGTGCCGACGACTATCTGGTCAAACCGTTTGAGGTGGATGAACTGCTGGCCCGGGTGCGGGCGCTGTTGCGCCGGCGCAACGGCCGGGCGCAGCCGATCATCGCCCACCATGGGCTCGAAATCGATCCCGCCGCCCACCGGGTATCCCGCAACGGCGAGCAGGTAGAACTGACGCCCCGCGAATTTGCCGTGCTCCGGCTGCTGATGGAAAACCGCGGCCGGGTGATGTCCCGCGCCCGCCTGGAAGAGGGGCTCTACCCCTGGGACCGGGAGGTCGGCAGCAACGCCGTTGAAGTCCATATCCACTACCTGCGCAAGAAGCTGGGCAACGACGTGATCAAAACCATTCGTGGCGTCGGATACATTGTTGAACGTCCAGCCGACTAGATCGCTCCGCGGGCGCCTGCTGCTGCTGTTGCTGGCGGCAACCGCCGTCGTCTGGGTGATGGCGACCGCAGTGGCCTACCTCGAGGCCAAGGCTACCTACGACCGCCTGTTCGACGATCAGCTGGAATCCCTGGGTGAGGAGCTGGCGCTGACCAGCGGCCATGAAATCTTCGAGGAGCTGGCCTTTCGCGAACTGCAGGGCAAGGCGCATATCGAACCCAACATCGTGCCGGCGGCTGCCCAGGACGAGGATCACTGGCCGCGGGCCGTTCAGGTCTGGGTCTTGGGGGATCGGCTCGTGCTGCGCTCCGAGAATGCGCCCTCCGAGCCGATGATCGACCTCACCGACGGATTTGCCAATGTGACCATCGACGGTGTGGCCTGGCGGGCCCACTCGGTCAGCGCCGAGGAGGGTCGTCTGCGGGTGATTGTGGCCGACCAGCTGGACCATCGTTCGATGCTCAATGCACAGGTGGCCCTCAACATGGTTTGGCCGCAGTTGCTGGCCATGCCGCTGCTGGCTCTGCTCATCTGGCTGGCGGTGGGACGCGGCCTACGTCCGCTCTCTGTGCTGGCACGCAGCGTTGCCCTGCGCGATGCCCGGCATCTGGAACCGGTCAATGAAACCATGGCGCCTCAGGAGACCCGCCCGCTGGTGCAGGCGATCAACCAGTTGTTGGGCCGCATGGGGCGCGCCCTCGACAACGAACGTCGGTTTACCGCCGATGCGTCGCATGAGTTGCGCACACCGCTGGCCGCACTCAAGGCCCAGGTCCAGGTGGCACAGCGGGCCACCCAGGAGATCGACCGTCGACGCGCCATCAGCCAGATCAACACCGGCGTGGACCGGGCCACCCGATTGGTGCAACAGTTGCTGACGCTTGCGCGCCTGGATCCGGATTCGGCGCTTGGGCAACTGGACGCGGTGGATCTGACCGAGTGTGCCGGCAGTGCAGTGGCCGACCTGGTGCCCACGGCCCTGGCAAAAGGGATCGAGCTGGAGCTCGAAGCGCCTGACGGGTGCTACATCCTGGGCAGTCGCGATGCCCTGGAGGTGCTGATCCGCAATCTGGTGGAGAACGGACTGCGCTACACGCCGGCGCCGGGGCATGTGCATATCCGCGTGGTGGAGGGAATGCAGCCGCGTCTGGAGGTGCTGGACAGTGGCAAGGGGATTCCCGCCAGGCTGCGGGAACAGGTGTTCCAGCGGTTTTTCCGGGGTGACCACCCGTCGACCTCGGAAGGCAGTGGTTTGGGGCTCTCCATTGTGAAGCGGATAGCGCATCTGCACGGCGCCACTGTCGAGTTGGGTGACTCTCCTTTGGGGGGGCTGATGGTGTCAGTCTGCTTCGCAGCTTCTCTGCCTGCGCCGAGCGGGGATTGTCCGGTCCGACAAACCGGTTAGAATACGCCGTTTTCAGCGCCCGTCCGGTCCGTCACTCTGTGACCGGGCTGGCGGTCACCGGTCTCCTCTTGCCGTACGCGGGACAACATGGTCTGGATCGATGTATTGATACTGTTGCTGGTGGCGGTCTCCGCAGCCATCGGCGTCTGGCGCGGCTTCGTCAAGGAAGCGCTGTCGGTTCTGACCTGGGTTTTGGCCGTGTGGATCTCACTGGGCTTCTCCTTCCTGCTGGATAATCCGCTGGCCGCCTACATCGCCCATCCGGGATTGCGCGCGGGGGTGGCCATCGGATTGCTGTTTGCCGTGGTGCTCATCGTGGGAGCCATCGCCTCCCATCTCGCCGTCAAAGTGATCAGCGCCGCGGGGCTGCGCGGCATCGATCGCAGCCTGGGCGCCCTGTTCGGATTTCTGCGTGGCGCGGTCATTGTGGTCTTTCTGGTAATCCTGGCCGGCTTCACGAGCTTTCCTCAGGCCGGGTGGTGGCACGATTCCCTCTTTTTGGGGCTCTTCCAGCAGATTGCGATCTGGGTCAAAGGACTGCTGCCTGCCGATCTGGCCGGTCTTGTCCGCTATGGATAGATCGCCGTGCCCTGTAAACTGTCGTTTGTTGTCGTCGTTCACTGAAGGTTGAATCGCCCATGTGCGGTATCGTCGGAATTGTCTCCCACACCCCGGTCAATCAGGAGGTCTACGATGCCCTGACGGTGCTCCAGCACCGCGGGCAGGACGCGGCCGGCATGGTGACCTACGACAGCGGTCGGCTGTTCATGCGCAAGGACAATGGATTGGTACGCGATGTGTTCCGGACCCGCCACATGCTCAACCTGCGTGGAACCATGGGCATCGGGCATGTGCGCTATCCGACGGCCGGCTGCTCGTCCTCGGCTGAGGCACAGCCCTTCTACGTGAATTCGCCCTACGGCATCACGCTGGCCCACAACGGCAATCTCACCAATTCGGCCCAGCTGAAGGAGGATCTGTTCCGGGAAGACCAGCGCCACATCAACACCAGTTCCGATTCGGAAATCCTGTTGAATGTCTTCGCCCACGAACTGCAGCGCCTGGGCAAGCTGCGCCTGAGTGTGGACGATCTGTTTGACGCCGTGACGGCGGTACACAAACGGGTGCGCGGCGCCTATGCCGTGGTGGTGATGATCACTGGCTTCGGGGTGCTGGCCTTCCGAGACCCCTACGGTATCCGACCGATCTGCTACGGCCGTCGGGAAACCGAGTTTGGGCCTGAGCACATGGTGGCGAGTGAGAATGTCGCGCTGGACAGCCTCGGCTTCGAGTTGGTGCGCGACCTGGCCCCCGGTGAAGCGGTCTTTTTCAATCGTGACGGCAGTGTGCACCAGCGGCGCTGCGCCGAAGAGGCGCAGTTGGCACCCTGCCTGTTCGAATTCGTCTATCTGGCCCGCCCCGACTCCATCATGGAGAACGTGTCGGTCTACAAGGCTCGCCTGCGCATGGGGGATTTCCTGGCGGAAAAGATCCTGCGTGAATGGTCCGACCATGACATCGATGTCGTCATCCCCATTCCTGATACCAGCCGGACGGCGGCACTGCAGTTGGCCAATACGCTCGGGGTGAAATTTCGCGAAGGTTTTATCAAGAACCGCTACATCGGCCGCACCTTCATCATGCCCGGTCAGCAGCTGCGCCGGAAATCCGTCCGCCAAAAACTCAACGCCATCGAGCTGGAGTTTCACGACAAAAACGTGCTGCTGGTCGACGACTCCATCGTGCGCGGAACCACGTCCGAGCAGATCATTCAGATGGCGCGGGATGCGGGCGCACGCAACGTCTATTTTGCCTCTGCTGCACCGCCCGTCCGCTATCCGAACGTCTACGGAATCGATATGCCGTCGGCCAGCGAACTGGTGGCCCACGGCCGGACCGAGGAGGAGGTGGCGCGCCTGATCGGCGCAGATCGGCTCTTCTACCAGGACCTGGACGCGCTGGTTGAATCGGTGCGTCGGGGCAACCGGAATATCGACAGCTTCGACGATTCGGTGTTTACCGGCCACTACGTTACCGGTGACATTGATGCCCGATATCTGCAGCACATAGATGCCTTGCGCAACGATGTGGCCAAGCACAGCGTTGACGATGGTCGCCAGATCGCTCTCGATCTGTTCAACAGCTACTGAGTGGAACGATGAGTAATCCGGAAGATTCAGAGTACGGGTTTGAAACTCGTGCGGTGCGCAGCGGCCAGTTGCGTGGCGTCGAGCAGGAACACGCCGAGCCCATTTTCACCACCTCCAGTTTTGTGTTCCGCAGCGCGCGGGAAGCTGCCGAGCGTTTCAGCGGAGAGTCCTGCGGCAACGTCTATTCCCGCTTCACCAACCCCACCGTCCGCTGTTTTCAGGAACGGCTGGCGGCCCTGGAAGGCGGTGAATACTGCGTGGCCACCGCCTCGGGCATGTCCGCAATCCTCAGCGTCTGCCTCTCCCTGCTGAAAAGCGGAGACCACCTGGTTGCCGCCCGCAGCCTGTTCGGCAGCACGGTCCAGCTGTTCAACAATTACCTGCGCCGCTTTGGGGTCGACGTGGATTATGTCGAACTCAAGGAGCTGAGCGCATGGGAGGCGGCCATCCGTCCGGAAACCCGGATTTTCTTCCTGGAAACGCCCAGCAATCCGCTGATGGAAGTGGTGGATTTGCCTGCCCTCACCGCCCTGGCCCACCGGCACGGGATTCTCGTGGTGGTGGATAACTGCTTCTGTACGCCGGCCCTGCAGCAACCCCTGTCGTTTGGGGCGGATCTGGTGGTTCACTCGGCAACCAAGTACCTGGACGGGCAGGGGCGCGCCGTGGGCGGGGCCGTGGTCGGCTCACGGGAAATCGTGGAGAAGCAGGTATTTCCCTTCTTGCGCACGGCTGGTCCCACCATGAGCCCCTTCAATGCCTGGATTTTCCTCAAAGGGTTGGAGACGCTCTCGCTGAGGATGCGTGAGCATTGCCGCAATGCCGGTCAGCTCGCCGAGTGGCTCAGTGCGCAACCGGGCGTGAACCGGGTCTTCTATCCGGGTCTGAAATCGCATCCCCAGCATGCCATTGCCAGCCAACAGCAGCGGGGCTTCGGGGGCATTGTCTCCTTCGAAGTGGCCGGAGGCCGCGAGGCTGCCTGGCGTCTGATCGATGCCACCCGGCTGCTGTCGATCACCGCCAATCTGGGCGATGCAAAAACCACCATCACCCATCCCGCCAGCACCACCCATGGCCGGCTGACCCCGGAGGAGCGGCAGGCAGCCGGGATAGGGGAGGGGATGTTGCGGGTCTCTGTCGGACTGGAGTCGATTGTCGATATCCAGGCAGACATTGCCCGGGGGCTGGCCGCCGTCTAGCAGCATCCCGGGCGCCGCCGGTTCCGGGATTTTGGTCTATGTTTATCTTGATGTCTCCCGGAGCGGGGGTCGGTTCGAGATACCCAACCAACATGGACGCAGCTGAAACCGCAAAAACCTTGCTTCTGGTCGATGATGAGACCAACGTGCTGAACGCCCTGCGCAGGCTGGTTCGGCGCGACGGCTATCATGTGGTCACGGCGGTAAGCGGTGCCGAGGCGCTCGAGGTGCTCGCTCACACGGCAGCCGCGGTGGTGGTTTCCGATCAGCGGATGCCGCAAATGCCCGGTACCGAGTTTCTGCGCGCAGTCCAGCAGATGCATCCGGACAGTGTCCGCCTCATCCTGAGCGGATACGCCGATGTCGAGGCGGTTTCCGCAGCCCTCAATGAGGGGGTGGTCTACAAATTTTTCAGCAAGCCGTGGGACGACAATCAACTCCGTAGCGAGATACGAGAGGCGTTTCAGTACTACAAGGCACTTGCAGGAATCGAATTGGAGCCATCGTCGGACGGACTGCCGTTTCGATTTCAATATCCTGCGCCACCGGATCCGCGGGTGGAAGCCCAGCAGCTCGCCTGGCGAATGTCGCAGACCATCCTCAGCCATCTGCCCATGGCACTGTTGGGTATTGACCGTGAGGGGTTGATTGTCTATGCCAACCAGCACTGTGCCCAACTGGTCGGTGGCCACGGCAAGGGATTGATCGGCCGTGTCGTTTCTGAGCTGTTTGTCGATACCTGGCTGCTCTCGCCGGGTTTGGATGGATATCGGGAACGCCGTCCGGTACACATCACCCACGTCGATGGCCGCCAATTTGACGCCTGGGCGGTTACCGTCGAACAGGACAGCGGCAGCGCCGGACTGCTGCTGACCATCCTGGAGTGGCCTGGAGTATCGAACTCATGACGCTTACGGTATCAGTCTGGGATCTGCGGGCGGGCATGCACCTGGCCGAAGATCTGTTGGATGCGCACGGCATGCTGCTGGTGCCCGCTGGAACGGAAATCGATGATTCACTGATTGCCCGCCTGGAAAATTTTGGCCTGGAGCAGGTGGATATCGCGGAGCCCACGCTTTCGGCCGAAGAACAGGCTGAGTTGTCGGCCCGCAGGCTGGAGTTTCTGACCCGGCGGTTTGCAATTGTAAATCAGGATCCGATTGCGCAGCGTGTGCAGGCCGCCATTGCGCGCTATTTCGCCAGCGGAGCAGGTTCATGAGCAGGGTGGAGATGTCGGATGCCGACTGGCGGATACAGCACCTGCCCGCGTTGTCGGAAGTGGCCGCCGACGCCTTGAAGCTGATGGCTGCTGGCGATGTACCGCTCGGAAAACTGGAAAACCTGGTCAACCGCGACCAGGCGCTGGTGCTGAGGATTTTGCGGATTGCCAACTCGCCGTTTTATGGGCTCTCACGTCGGGTCGCGACCATTCACGATGCCATTGTGCTATTGGGGCTGGAAACCGTACGGGGCGTCATCGCCGCCGCTGCGGTCATGCATATCTTTCCGGATCAACCCGAATCCGGCATGAATCGCAGCCGCTTCTGGACCCACAGTGTCCAGGTGGCAGCAGCGGGCAAACTTATCGCCGAGGAGTGTGGGTTTGACGCTGGCATCGCCTTCTGTGCCGGGCTGCTGCATGACGTCGGCAGACTGGTGATGGAGTTCTGCTTTCCCGAGAACTACGCCAGGGTGGCAGCCGCCTGCGACGCCGGGGAAATGCAGATCACCACGGCGGAACTCAGCCATTTTGCCTTTGACCACGGGCAAATGGGCGGACGGGTGGCGAGTGGCTGGCACCTGCCCGACTCCATTCATCTGGCCATTGCCGCGCACCATTGCCCTGCTGCCGACCACCCCAATCCGATCGTGGATGTGATCCATGCCGGAGATATTCTCGCCCACGGTTTGGGGACCTTCCCGGAAGACCTCACCCTGGTACCGGGTCTGGACGCGGAAGTCTGGCGCCGCCTCGATTTGGGCGAATCGCTGCTGGCTCAACTGTTGCCGCGAATCGACAAACTCAGTCGCGGAATGCAACTGCTTTGAATAGGTCACCGAGCGCTGAAACTGATGCCCTGGACCGCACGACGGAAGCGGCCGAGAGTACCCAGGCAGTCGGTGTGCTGTTTGTGGATGATGAACCCTATGTCCTCAGTGCGCTGAACCGTCTGTTCAGGCGCGAAGGCTACGCGCTTCATTTTGCCGAGAGTGCGGCGAAGGCTTTGGAGATTCTGGAACAGCAGCCCATCGGTGTGGTGGTGTCCGACATGCGTATGCCCGGAACCAATGGTGCCGCGTTGCTTGCCGCCGTGGCCGATCGCTGGCCTCGGACGCTGCGCATTCTGCTCACTGCGTTTGCGGATTTTTCAGATGCGGTGAACGCGGTCAACCGGGGCCATATCTATCACTACCTCAATAAACCCTGGCAGGATGACCATCTGCTGCTGGTGGTCCGCCGGGCGACGGAATCCTATCAGCTCAGCGCGCGCAATCTCATGCTGGAGCGCCATATTGTCAACCAGAACCGCGAGCTGAAGCAGCTCAATGAGCATCTTGAGCAGTTGGTCGACGCCCGCACTGCCGAGCTTCGTGAGGCTGCCGAAAAGCTAGACCGTGCCTACGCCCAGTTGCATGGGAGTTTCGACGGTGTGGTCAGGACACTCAGTCATGTGATCGAACAGCGCGAGGAGCACCAAGCCGGCCATGCGCGACGGGTGGCAAGGCTGGCCCAACGCATGGCGGAGCGATTGGAACTGCCCGCAACGGAAGTGGAAACCATCCAATTTGCGGGGGTGTTGCACCAAATCGGCATGGTCGGCATGCCCGAGGAATTGATGAGGTTGCCACAGGCCGCCATGGACGCCGGCATGCGCGCCCGCTTTAGCACCTATCCGGCATGCGGGGAGGCCGCACTCACTGGTCTGGAATTCCTGCACCCGTCGGCGAAGCTGATTCGTCACCATCTGGAGCGGTACGACGGCCGCGGCATACCGGATGGGCTGGCCGGGGCAGATATACCGCTGGGGGCACGGATTCTGGCCATTGCGAAGGCCTACGATGCCGCGCAACTCGGGTTGGTGACCGCCAGGTTCTATACCCCGGAGGAGGCCCACCAATATGTCCATCGAGGGGCAGGCAGTCTGTTTGATCCGGAACTGGTCCTGATATTTGACGCGGTGATCGGGGAGATCGGTCAGCAGGCCGCGGAAATGACTGAACGTTTTGTCCGATCCGACGAGTTGCGGCCGGGGCAGATTCTGTCCCGTGATCTCTACGGGGCAAACCGCATGCTGCTGCTCTCGGAGGGGCATCGGTTCAGCGAATCGCTGATTGAGCGAATAAAGGAGCTGGAGCGCTCGGACAATTTCCGGTTCAACCTCTACATTCAGACGGACGATACCAGTTCGGGCCGCTGAGGCCCAACCGGCCATCAGCGCTCGCCCGCTGAAAGTGTGAACTGGCTCCAAAAGTCCTGTCGGACAAGCTGGTACGGTGGGTGAAGTACCCTTCGGACAGGCAACTGCGGTTGCTGCCGGTCCAACCGGTTACCGACAAAGACACAAGGGGCGCGGGTGTGGTCAAAATCGTCATCGCAACCTCCAATCCCCAGGACCGAGAGCAGTTTTCCGCGGCCGTTGCCGCGGTCGGCTACGCACCGCACGCCGTCGGCACGGGTGAGGCAGCACTGGAGATCGTGCTGCAGGGTTCCGCGCTGGCGGTGGTGACCGATTTGCACCTGCAGGACATGACCGGGATAGAACTGCTGCGGGCAGCCCAGACCGCCGACCAAGGCGTGGTCGGTATCGTGCTGTGCGCCAGGGATCAGATCCTCGAGCTGCTCGAAGCGGCAACCCGGGTAAATATATTTCGCCAGCTGCCGCTCCCCTGTTCCCCCGCCTTCCTGGCCCAGACGGTCCTGGATGCGGTCGCCGCGCCGGGAGGCGAGGAGAACGACACGGACGGCGAAGAGATCTGGGAAATTGACGAGGAGGATATCGAAGATATCACCGAGGAGATTTCCATGGAGCTGTTGCGGGTGTGGCGGGATGACCGCAAAGACACAAAACCGGACAACGGACACTGAACGCGCCGTTACCCGCCTGAATTCCAGCACTTTTCCTGACTTACCGGTACAATACCCGGCCATTTTTCTGTGGACCGGAACCGGTTGAATCATTCATGAAGCCCGTCATCGCCCTGGTCGGACGCCCCAATGTGGGGAAGTCGACCCTGTTCAACTGCCTGACCAAGAGCCGCGAGGCGTTGGTCGCAGATTTCCCGGGTCTGACCCGGGATCGAAAATACGGCAGCGTGCGGCATGGCGAGCGTGATCTGCTGGTGGTGGATACGGGGGGACTCTCCGGCGAATCGGCGGGTATCGACGCCGCCATGGCAGAGCAGACCCGGCTGGCAGTTGCGGAAGCGGACATGGTGCTCTTGCTGGTCGATGGGCGCAGTGGTCTGACCGCAGCCGATGAGCTGGTGGCTGACTATCTGCGGGTGCTCAGCAAGCCGACCATGCTGGTGGTCAACAAGACCGATGGCGTCGATCCCGATGTGGCTGCGGCCGATTTTTTCGGGCTCGGACTGGGTGAAGCCTTCCCCATCGCCGCCAGCCACGGCCGCGGCGTGCTGAGCCTGATGGATGCCGTTTGCGAAGCTTTTCCCGAGGAGGAGGAAGCAGCGGAAGCGGTGGACGAAGATCGCATCCGGGTAGCCGTCATCGGCCGCCCGAACGTGGGCAAATCGACCCTGATCAACCGCATCATGGGAGAGGATCGCGTTCTGGTCTATGACATGCCGGGGACGACCCGAGACAGTGTGTACGTGCCCTTCGACCGCGACGGCGTGGCCTATACGTTGATTGATACCGCCGGCGTCCGTCGCCGTTCCCGGGTCCACGAGACCGTGGAGAAGTTCAGCATCGTCAAAACCCTCAAGGCGGTGGAGGAGGCCCACGTGGTGATTGTGGTGCTCGACGCCCGGCAGGAGGTGGCCGAACAGGACATTTCGCTGCTCGGGTGGGTGCTGCACCAGGGACGGGCCATCGTGCTGGCCGTCAACAAGTGGGATCACCTACCACAGGACAAGCGCGAACAGATTCGCGGCGCGCTGGACCGGCGGCTCGATTTCGCCCGATTTGCCCGGGTGCATTTCATTTCCGCCTTACACGGAACCGGTGTCGGGGAGCTCTACGGATCGGTCAACGAGGCCTACGAATCGGCAGTGCGCGATATGCCCACCCCCCTGTTGACCCGCCTGCTGGAAGAGCTGGTGACCGCCCATCCGCCGCCCATGGTGGGACGCAACCGCATCAAGCTGCGCTACGCGCATCAGGGGGGCAAGAATCCACCGCTCATCGTGATTCACGGATCGCGCCTGGACAAGATGCCGGGCAGCTACAAGCGATATCTGGAGAACGGTTTTCGCGAAGCGCTGAAGTTGCGGGGTACGCCCATGCGTATTGAGTTCAAAGGGAGCGAGAATCCCTACGCGGGACGTAAGAACACCCTGACGCCCACTCAGCAGCGCAAACGCAAGCGGCTGCTGAAACACGTGAAAAAGCGGTAGCCGGACCTAGTTGCGGGGCGACTCAGGTGCGGCCAGGAACAGTTCCGGGTCGACCATCGCCCGGTTGAGCGATACCCCCCAATGCAGATGGGGACCGGTGGCGCGCCCGGTCATGCCCACGCGGCCCACCACGTCGCCCGCGGCAACCTCGTCACCCGGTTTCACCGAGATTTCACTGAGGTGGACAAACATGGAGAGCAGTCCGCTGCCATGGTCCAGAAAGACGGACCGGCCATTGAAAAAGAAATCCCCGGTTTCAACCACCACGCCCGCGGCGGGCGCGCCCACGGGGGTGCCCTCCGGGGCGGCTATGTCCATGCCGCTGTGCGGTTTTCTGGGCTGCTCGTTGAAAAATCGCCGGAGACCAAAAGTACCGCTGCGCGGTCCGTCGACCGGTGAGCGGAAGCCGAAGTCCGGCTGACGTTCGGACCAGGTGTTGAGGGCCTGGATGATGCGACCGCGTTCCCGCCCGATACGCTCCAGATCCTCGGCGGTGGGGTCGACCATGCGTTTGTTCTTGATGGTGATGTGCTGAGTCGCGTAGTCCTTGGCGGCTACCCGGAACGTGACTGCGCGTGGGTTACCGCGCTGGGTAACCGCCAGTTGGTGCTCGCCGGGTTTGGCGTTCAGCGGAATGCCGACCACCGCCAGCCAGCGCCCATTGTGTCGGACCACCAGTACACGGTGATCACCGTACAGGGCGGTGGGCAGTGCGCTGGCATCACCGAGGTCCACTGTGGTGATACCGCCGGGTACGGCCGACGTCCTGGGCAGATCGGCTGCGACCGCAGCGGACAGCCAGATCAGCAAGGTCAGCATGATCAGCCTGCTCATCGTTTTCTCTCCACCCGGCACTCCAGTTCACCGTGGGCGACCCGCGCCGTGATCGCGTCACCGATAGCCACCGATTCGCTGCTCCGGATGATGCGCTGATCGCGGTCAGTCACAATGGCGTAACCGCGACTGAGCGTCGCCAGGGGGCCCACTGCGTCCAGAGTCCTGACAGTCACCGCCAGACGCGAACGACTTTGCTCCAGCCGGCGCTGGTAAGCCTGGGACAGGCGACCGAGCAGGTGATGGAGTTGCTGTGCCAGGTGCCGGATGTGCTCTTGGGGCGGGTTACGCCTCACTGCTCTGGCCGCGCGCTGCACCGCCAGCGCGTGGGCTTCAAGACGTCGCTGTAGCCTCCGGACCAAGCGCTGCTCCGACTCGTCCACCCGCTGGGCCATCGCCTGGAGCCGGCGCCGCGGTGCCTGCCGCCCAAGTCGGGTTTGGAGCTGGTCGAGCCGGTTCAGGCGTGACTGAATCAATGCCTGCTCGCGGCGCGCCAGGCGGGAGGCGAGTTCAGCCAGGCGTCGCTCCAGGGCGGTGGTATCTGGAGACAGGAGTTCGGCGGCCGCGGATGGGGTTGGTGCCCTGAGGTCCGCCACAAAATCGGTCAGCGTGAAATCGATTTCGTGCCCTATCGCACTGACCACCGGCTTGCGCAGGCCGAACAGGGTGCGCACCACCTGCTCATCGTTGAAGGCCCAAAGATCTTCGAGTGAGCCGCCACCCCGGGCGACGAGAAGGACATCACACCGGTCCTCCGCATCGGCGCGGCGCAGGGCAGCGACGATCTCGGCCGGGGCGCGTTCCCCCTGTACCGCCGTCGGATAGATCACAATCGGCAGGCCGGCATGGCGCCGCTTCAGCACCTGCAGAATGTCACGAATGGCCGCACCGCTGGGCGAGGTAATCACACCCAGGCAGCGGGGGACGGGCGGAAGCGGCTTCTTGTGCGCGGCATCGAAAAGCCCTTCGGCAGCCAACTGTTGTTTGAGTCGTTCGAAACGGCGTTGCAGCTCGCCGACCCCGGCCTCTTCCGCATGTTCCACCA
>JBNLBB010000012.1:0-9046 GCA_050302415.1 Gammaproteobacteria bacterium
CCCACGGTGATGGTGGGCGAGGTGCCGGTGCGGGTCATGATCGGCGAAGCCTTCGGCGCGCGTTCACCGGTCAGGCAGCACTCGCCTACGCTCTATCTGGAAGCCGACCTCAAGGCCGGGCAGACCCTGCGGCTGCCCGACGGCATGGCGGAACGTGCGGTCTACGTGGCGGCCGGGCACCTCACCGTGGAGGGCGGGAAACTGCCGGTCCATACCATGAGCGTGTTGAGTGACACGCGGGAGATCGCGCTGCACGCGGAAGAGGATGCGCGGATCGCGCTGATCGGTGGCGAGCCGCTGGGGCCTCGCCACATCTGGTGGAATTTTGTCTCCAGCCGCAGGGAGCGGATCGAGCAGGCTAAGGCGGATTGGCGCGCCGGGCGATTCGCCCCGGTACCGGGCGAGACGGAATTTATTCCGCTGCCTGATTGATGCTCAGGGCCTGATGGTGACGTAGCCCTCCATGCCCTCTTCGCGGTGGCCCGGAATGCTGCAATACATATCGTGCTCGCCCAGTTTGACCGGCACCAGATAGAGGCTCGCCGTGCTGTTGGGTTTCAGCTCCAGGTTGTGGATGTGGTGGGTATTGACCACCACCCCACCGATCACCACCTCCCGGATGACCGTGGCGTGAAAGAATTCCGGATCCACCAGATCGTGCATGGCTGAATCACTCACATTGGACAGCACCAGCTTATAGGGGCGATTGAGTTTCAGTTGAATCTCGTCGGGTTCGAATACATGGTCGCGGAGCAGAATGGAAATGACCTCCGCTTTTTCCCAGTCGATGTCGGATTTCGCCAGTTCGAGGGTGGGGTCCGTGGCCTTGGGGTGCGCCAGGGCAACCCCTGCGATCAGTGCCAGAATGAGGCCGGTTTGGAGGCTGAAGGACCGCGAGGCATGGTGCATGCTGAATTTTCCCGTGATGATCGTGTCCATTGGGTTTCGGCCGCCGCAGGAAGGTGCCGGATTCTGTCATTAAGCGTAGCCGGGAATGCGCGGATTTTCGCAAAACCTATTTCAGGAGTGGAAGAACTGTGAGACGACAAGTGGGAATCGCCCTTGGATGTGTGCTGATGGTTGGCGCTTGCAGCCAGGAACCGGGCGCGCGTCCGCTGCCGGGGCGTTGGTACAGCCAGGCGCAGGTTGAACAGGGGCGCGAGGTGTTTGTGGCCAACTGCGCTGTCTGCCATCGTGCCGATGCCTCCGGCACCACCGACTGGAAGCGGCGCGACGCCGCGGGCAACCTGCCGCCGCCGCCGCTCAATGGCAGTGCCCACGCCTGGCACCACGATACCGACACCCTGCTGCGCACCATCGCCGGCGGCGGTCAGCAGTTCGGTGGCACCATGCCGGGATTTGGCGAGCGGTTGTCGGAGGCGCAGATGCGCAGCGCCATTGCCTATGTTCAGAGTCTCTGGCCGGAGGAGATCTATCGGCGATGGACGGAGCGCGAAACGCGCTGAGCGCAGCCCACAAAAAGAGGCGCCGCAGCGGCGCCTCTGATCCGGGTTTCTCCGTTCAATGCTTTTTCAGATTGGCCTGGTGCACGTAGCGCAGGTAGGGTTTGGGCGCGGTCCAGCCATCGGGGAACCGTTTTTTGGCCTCCGTATCGGATACCGCCGGTACAATGATGACGTCCTCACCGCTGCGCCAGTTCACGGGTGTGGCCACCTGGTAGGCGGCTGTCAGTTGGCAGGAATCGAGCAGACGCAGGACCTCGTCGAAATTACGTCCGCTGCTCATGGGATAGGTCAGCATCGCCTTGATCTTTTTATCCGGACCGATCAGGAATACCGAGCGCACGGTCGCGTTGTCCACCGCGGATCTGGCCTTGGCAGTACCACTCGCGTTGGGATGGATCATGTCGTAAAGCTTGGCCACCTTCAGGTCGGTATCGCCTATCAGGGGATAGTTGAGGGCGTGACCCTGGGTCTCTTCGATGTCCTTGGCCCAGCGTTCATGGTCATCCACCGGATCGACGCTCAGACCGACGACGCGGCAGTTACGCCGGTCGAACTCCGGTTTGAGGCCGGCGAGATATCCCAACTCGGTAGTGCAGACGGGAGTGAAGTCCTTGGGATGTGAAAAGAGGATGGCCCAGCCGTCACCGATCCAGTCGTGGAAGTTGATGACGCCGTGCGTGGTTTGAGCGACGAAATCGGGCGCTTCATCGCCAATTCTGAGTGCCATGATTGACCTCCCGCACCTTGGGTGCATTGCTGAAAATGGATGGATCACAGGCACGCGCCTAGGCGTGTGGCTATCTGTTGACCCGGCGGGCAGTCATTCGTTCGGTGCGCAGCGGGCAGTGGCTAGACAGATTGGTTATATCGGTATGGCCCCCGGTTCTCTGCGCTGCAGCTGCGGCAATGATGGGACCCCGGTCAGTTCCAGGTGACCGACCAGCGGCAGGTGATCCGACGCCTGGGGTGCATCCCATTCGCGCAGGCAGGCGAGCCGCCGGAGCAGGCTGCGCGGGCGCGTCCAGACCCTGTCCAGGGCGAGCAGCGGCAGGCGGGCGGGGTAGGTGGCGATCCGGTGCGGCGGCGGCATCTGCCGGTACAGCGGGGCCAGCGCGCCGCGCCCGGGCAGCCACTCGTTGAAGTCGCCAAGCAGCAACAGGGGCGCGCTTTCCCGGCCGATGGCGCCGGCGAGTGCTCTGGCCTGGAGGAGGCGTTCGCGCAGGCCCAGACCCAGGTGGGTGGCAATCACCCGCAGGTCACCGGCCGGCGTATGCACGCACAGGTCGATGGCACCGCGCGGCTCACGGCCGCGGCAGCTCAGATCAACCGCCTGGCCCAGGGTGTAGGGGAGGCGGGTCAGCAACACGTTTCCGTAGCTGCGCTCCTCCTGCAGGATGGTGTGCCCTGGGATGGCTTGCATGCCGGTCATCTCGCTTAGCATCGTCATCTGTTCGCTGGCGGTGTGCGGACCGGGGCGTGAGTCCACCTCCTGGAGGGCTGCCAGGTGACACCCGCTGTCGCGGATGATGCGTGCGATGCGCGCCAGATCACGGCGGCCGTCCCGGCCAAGTCCGCTGTGGATGTTGTAGGTCATGGCCGAGAACGCGAAGCGGACCGGCGGCATCAGTGGGACCCCTGGCGACGCGACCCCAGCGCACGGCGGATCAGCAGGGCGCCCGCCACGAGCACCAGTACCACCCCGACCAGCCACGCCAGACTCGCCGGTCCGGGATGGATGACGGCTTCAAATAGGCTGTCGGAGAGCAGCGTCAACCCCAGAATGCCCGGGGTCAGCCCCAACGCCGAACCCAGCATGAACTGCGCCAGCCTCAGGTGCGAGGCACCGGCCACCAGGTTGACAACGGTGTAGGGCGCAATCGGCACCAGGCGCAGCATGGCGACGGTGACCACCCCTTTTTTTGAAAGCGCTTTACTGAGCTGGTGCAGCCGGCCCCCGGCGAACTGCTGGAGGACGGAGCCGCTCAGTAACCGGCCCGCCAGGAAGGCCACCAGGCCGCTGAGCAGGGTTCCGACCAGCGAGCAGAAAAAGGCCGTCCAGGGGTTGAGCAACAGACCCGCCGCGATGACGGCCAGGGTCAGCGGGACCATCAGCAGCGTCGACAGGGCGATGGCCGCGGTGGCTACCACGGCCTGCCACGCCGGGTTCTGCAGCAGTTCCAGAGAAGCGGCCAGGCGCTCGGCACTCAACCACTCCCCCAGCGGTGTCCAACGCCAGGCGACGGCCAGGGCCACAAGCGCCACCAGCAGCGTGATGAACAGCACGATGTTCAGACGGGTCGCCCGGCGGTGGGATCGCGGGACGACGTAGCGCATGAAATAGTCGCTGTTGATCGGCTCCTGCGGGTCGATCAGCTCGCCTTCCGGGAGCAGCCCAGCCAGTTCGGAGGGCTCCACCGGCAGCCGGCTGAGCGTGCGGTCGTTCCCGCGCAGGGATTCGACGGCTTTTATCAACGAGCCGGTGGCGTCGCGCGCCTCGGCCACCGCATCCGGCGCCACGGCCAGGTGCTCGCCCAGCAGTTGGTGCAGAAAGTCCCGGATCGCGCATGCCGAATCGCGATCCGAGGCCTCCACCGCGAGATCGCACTCGGTGTCGCAGCCCAGGGAACGGCCGCTGGTGTTGGCCGACCCGATGCGCAGGAAGCGGTCATCGATGAGCGTCAGCTTGGCGTGCACGCTGATGCACTCGTCGCCCAGCCCGGCCTGATCCGCGAAATAGACGCGCAGACGACCCTGCCGGTCGGCGTTGATCAGGCGCGCCAGCAGCTTCTCCCGCAGCACATCCATGGTGGCCTGCTCCAGCCAGCCGCCGGTGTGATGTGGCAGGACCAGGATCATCTCCGGCCCCGAGTCCTCCCGGAGCCTGTCCAGCAGTGCCCCGGTGATGGCGTGGGAGGTGAAGTACTGATTTTCGATGTAGATGTAGTGGCGGGCGGCGGCGATGCTGTCGGCGTAGAGACTTGCGACCTCGCCGACCGCCGGCTGGGACCCGAAGCCGGGCAGGGTGCGGGCGATCGCGACCGAGTGGCCGGTCAGCACAGCGGCCACTGATGCGGGCCAGGGATCGTGGTCCGTTGCGGTGGGTTCCGTGACTGCAACTGTGCTGCCGGAGGCCTGCCACCGTTCGCGGGCCAGTTGGCCCAGGCTTTTTGCCGCGTCGCCATCCACCGCCATCATCAGGTCGTGGAATGGCGGATAGGGGTTGCCGGCGGGGTCGATGCGGCGCGGGTCGTCCGGTTTGTGCTCCGGGGTGTCCCAGCGCCAGCGGCTCAGGTCGATGCCGCCGGAGAGGGCTACCCGGTCGTCCACCACCACCACCTTCTGGTGGTGGGAGGCGCCGACCGGATGATGGGCATCCAGGTGCAGGTGCAGGCGTTCGTGGCCCTGCAGCCGGAAGCGCAGCGACATCAGCAGTTCGCGTTCGGCGAGGTAGATCGGGTTGAAGTCCCAGATCAGCAGGTGGATGTGCAGTCCTTCGCGCTCCTTCAGCAGGCTGACCAGGAACTCACCCACCGCCGGGTCATCCTCCTCGCGCCCCAGGCGTTCGCGGCGGTCGAAATCCCAACCCAGGATGTAGATGCTGTGGCGGGCCTGGCTGCAGGCCTCGCGGAAGGCTTGGAAATAGGCAGCGGTATCGACAATCAGGCCGATACGGCTGCTGTCGGCAATGCGCCAACAGTTGGATCCGGGTTTCAGGATGGAGTGAGTGGCAGCAGCTCTCCTCAGCTTGGCTGTTGGGCTTCGGCACGCTCCACCGGAACGGAGGGCAGTTCGTGAGTGGGTTCTTCGACCCGTGCTTCAAGAATGGGAATACGTACCCGGGTACCGGGGCGCAGGCGCTCCAGGTTGATGTCCGGGTTGTACTGGCGCAGCAGCCACATGGGTACCCGGTAGCGGCGCTGGGTGAGCACCCAGATGGACTCTCCGGGACGGATGGTGTGCACCACCGTGTCGCCGATCTGGTTGCGCAGGAAGAAGCGCTCCTGGCGTTCGCGGTGGTAGGCGGTGCGGCGCTGCTCGAAGGTCACCACGTCCACCCGCGAGAAATCGAGTTTGAGGCGGCGACCGTAGACGACCGGGGTGCTGAAGGCCAGGCCGTTGAGATTGCGCAGCCGCTGGGTGCGCAGTTCCAGCCAGTCGGCGTAGTGGCCCAGGGTTTCGGTGGCCTGCACCTCCACGGTCAGGTCTTCGGCCACGCTGTAGTCGGCCGGATCGGCGGAGAGATCGGGCTGCTCGGTGGCGAGGGTGCCCGCCTCGGCCTGTTCCACGGCCTCCGCTTCGACCGGTTCCTCGGCGGTGCGGCTGATAACGCCGTTGAGCGCGATCCCCTCCAGCAGGGCTACGGCCGGAGCGGTTTCTTCGGCGGCGGTTTCGGTGTCCGGACCGCTTTCGGCCGGGCTGTCGGCCAGCTCCGGTGTCGGCGCGGCCGGGAGGTCGGTCACCGTCTCCTCGGTCTCTGGTGTCTCTGCCTGCAGCAGCGCCACCTGCAACTCCTGGCCGACAACCAGCCGGCGCGCGTCGTCGATGCCATTGGCGAGCGCCAGCGCCTGTTCATCCAGGTCGAAGCGCCGGGCGATCTCCCACAGGCTGTCGCCCCGGCGTACCCGGTAGGTGCCGTTTTCCGGGAGTGGCTCGGGGCCGATGCCCGAGGCTACCAGGGCGCTGTCGACCACCGGCAGACGCAATACCTGGCCGGCGCGGATGCGGTGCTGGCTGCGCAGGTTGTTCATGGTCATCAGCTCACCCACGCTGTAGCCGTAGCGGGTGGCGATCTGCGACAGGGTGTCGCCGCGACGGACGGTGTGGAAAACGTCCGGTTTCTGGCGTGGGTGGCGCTGGCTGCGGTCGATGGAGGCGATCAGGGTCTGCGGATCCGGCGCGCTGGCGTTGCGTGGGAGGCGCAGCGGGTAACCTTTGGGCACATGCTTGTGGCCGCGCCAGACCGCGTCCATCAGTGCCGGGTTGTGATCGCGCAACAGGCTGGCGGAGATGCCCAGGGCATCCTGCAGGGTGCGTACGCTGAGATAGGCGGGCAGCTCGATCACGGCATGGTCGACGGGCGGATCGGGCTGGATGGGGCCGAAGAAATGGGTCGCTTCCGTGTCCGCGTCGAGGGCCGCGAGGAAGGCGACATAGAAGTTCCGCGAGGCGAAGCCGAAACGCCGGCTGGCGTAGGTGCGCACGATGGTTTCGATGTCGTCGGTTTCCAGCTGCGCCACGGCGCGCCGCATGCCGGCCACACCATGGTTGTAAGCGGTAAGCGCCAGGGGCCAACTGCCGAGGGTGGCATGGTTGTACTCCAGCAGGCGGGCGGCGGCATCGCTCGCCAGGAGCGGGTCCATGCGCTCATCGACCACATGGTCCACGCGCATGAAACGCCGTCCGGTGGAGCGGGTGAACTGCCACAGCCCCGCGGCGCCCACCTTGGACCAGGCCTCCGGGTTGAAGGAGGATTCCACATGGGGCAGCGCCGCCAGTTCGACCGGCAGGCCGCGCTCGCGCAGCATGGCACGGATCTGTCCGATCCAGGCGCCCGCCCGGATCAGCCCCGCGCGAAACTTGTCGGCCTGTCCCAGCTGAAAACGCAGGTTCTCTTCGGCCTCCAGCCAGTCACGGCCAGACATCTCCGCCGGCCATAGGGCCCGCACGCGCCTGACGTCCGGATCGTTGGTCGCGGCTTTCCCCGCTGCGAGATCGCGCAGGATGGCCGCATAACGCGCCTTGGCCTCCTTGACCGCGCGGGTGCGTTCGCGCCCGCTGGCCTCGGGTTCGAAGCGGATCACCTGGTAGACCACCTGCAGGTGGTGGGCGTCGTGAATCAGTCCGCCATTGGTGTCGATGCCGGTATAGATGCGCTTCCAGAAGGCGATGTCGGGCTCCAGTCCCATCGGGCGTGGGAAGGCGCCGTTGTCTGCGCCGGCCGCCACCGCCCAGAGTACCAGCAGTAGCAACCAGGGTGCGCCGGTGGCGGTTTTGGGCGGGTGTGGGGAATCGGTACGCATAAAGCTTGGTTCGATCAAAGGGGTAACGGTTAAGTTCACCCTAGAACATTCTGGCGGTCCTGTCCGTGCGCGGCAACCGGACAGCGAACCGCGCGGATGGCTTGGCGCCGGTGTGGGTGATGCGTAGACTGGGCCGTTTCAGCCACACCGGAGACCACCATGCGCCTGAGCCCGGAAACGGTCCACGATCTGGAGATCCTTGCCAGCTTCAACCTGGATACCACCATGGAGGGGATCAAGGTGCACAGCGACGCGGACCCGGCCCTCGCCGCGGCCGTGACCCGCCTCCACGATCTGAAGCTGCTGACCCAGAATGACGGTGGTTACCTCACCGAACTGGGGCGCGAAGCGGCGGAAATGGTGCAGGGGGCGCTGCGCATCCTGGAAGTCCGCTAGCCGGTGACGGCTCACCGCGGGAGCGGCCTCACCGCACGGCGGACCAGATCACTTCGATCCACTTGTCTCCGGTGAAGATGCCTTTGCCCCAGGTCGCTTCCAGATCGGCCAGCGGTGCCGCTGCCACGGCTTCAGCCGCTGTTTTTCCTTCGTCCTTGAGTGCTCGCAGCCTGCCGTAGGCCGTGGCGAGCATGTCGCGATAGCGCTGCAGCGCCGCGCGGTCACCCAGCGGGCCGTGGCCGGGAATGATCCTGGTATTGCCATCCGCCAGGAGCAGCATGCGATCGGCGGCGGCGATGGTGCCGCGCAGTGTGCCGCCATGGTCACCATCGATAAACGGGTAGAAACCGTTGAAAAAGACATCGCCGGCGTGAATCACGTTGGCCTTTTCAAAATGAATGAAGCTGTCCCCATCGGTATGGGCGTCGGGCACATGCATCACCCGCACCGTATCGCCGTTGATGTGGAAGGTCACCTCCTCGCTGAAGGTGATGACCGGCAGCGCCGCCTTCGGCTGGGGAGGCGTCTTCATGTTGAAGGCGGCGATGATGGAGGCGCTCTCCAGGCGGTCGCGCACGCCGTCGTGGGAGACAATCAGCGTACCCTTCTTGCCCAGGTTTTCATTGCCGCCGGTGTGATCTCCATGAAAATGAGTGTTGATCAGAAAGCGGGGTGGATCACCGCCCGCCTGTTTGATTGCCGCCAGAATCTTGTCGGTGAGCGGCGCAAACTGGTCGTCGATCAGAAAGGTGCCATCCGGCCCGGTCAGCAGGCCAATATTGCCGCCCTGGCCGACCAGCATGCTGATGCCCCCGGCCACGCGCTGGGTGGTGATGTTGACTTCGGATTGCGCGTGGGCCGACGTGCCGGAGAGCAGGGCTGCGAGCAGAGTGCCGATTGTGACGACGGTTGGTTTCATGGGGCATCCTTATGTCTTGGGCGGGGCGCTTATCTTAGCAAAACAGTGAGGATTATTTTTGTGTCAGCAGACGGGCATGCCCGAAAGCACACCGGCTGTTGACCTGGAGCATGTGACGATGAGATGGCGTTGGCGGCAATCACGGATCCGGCGCTGGCGGCGGTGGATTGTCTGGACCATCGGGGTGCCGGTGGTGGCATTCGTCTTGTTGTCGTGCAGCGGTGTGCTCGCCCTGCGGTGGGTCA
>JBNLBB010000012.1:9145-34321 GCA_050302415.1 Gammaproteobacteria bacterium
CAGAAATTCATGCTCCACCGCGGGTTCGATCTGGAGTCCATTGTGGATGCCCTGGAGACCCACGAGACGGGCGGCCGGTTGCGCGGCGCGAGCACCATCTCCCAGCAGACGGCCAAAAACCTCTTCCTGTGGCAGGGCCGCAGCTTTCTGCGCAAGGGGCTGGAGGCGTGGTTCACGCTGCTCATCGAAGCGGTCTGGACCAAGCGCCGGATTCTGGAGGTTTACCTCAACGTGGCGGAGTTCGGTCATGGGGTCTACGGTGCCGAGGCCGCTGCGCGACGCTATTTTGGAAAACCCGCCCGCCGGCTCAGCTGGCGCGAATCGGCGCTGCTGGCCAGCGTGCTGCCCAGTCCCCGGCGTATGAATCCGGCGGACCCCTCCGATTACATGGAGGAGCGGGTGGCCTGGATCATGGACCAGATGCGCTACCTGCCCCCGGGTTCCGGGTATCCCAGGTGAACTGTCCGCGTTGCCTCCCAGCCGTTTAGAATGGCGGCACCATGCAGGAAGCTTCAGAACAACCCGGTATCACTGAGCAGCCAGAATCGGCCATTGCCCATGGCACGCCCAGCGGGCATGGGGCGGCGCCGGGGATGGGCGGCCTGCTGGCGGACGGCTTTCGCCTGCTGACCCTGCGTCGGGTGGATCGCCCGGCGGCTGTCTGCGGACCGGATCGCTGGATCGGCCTGGCCGCGATCATGGTGCTTCTCTCCATCGCCGCCTCCTGGCTCAACCATCAGCCCGCCCCGGCGTTCAACGCCTGGGCGCTGCTGGCAGAGGCCACCCTGCTTCTGCTGTTGCTGCTGGCGGCCTATCTGTTCGCAAGTCGCGGGACCGGCGAAGTGGGGGACACCGGGCGCTTCGTGGTGCAGATGCTGGCGCTGGGCATTGCGGTGCTGGTACTGCACACGGCGGCTTACTGGCTGGCCCGCGGTGTGATGTTGCTGTGGCCGGTACCACGGGCGGTCTTCCTGGTCACCTGGCTGGTGATCGGCTGGTCGTTGCTGAGCGCGGTGGTGGCCATCCTGCGACTGGCCGGACCGCGCCCCACAGCGCGGCGCCTGGGGGTCCTGCTCTACCTGGGCATCTACTTTCTGCCCGGCTGGTGGCTGGTCGATTGGGTGGGTGGCTACTGGTACAGCGACCCGGACGCCGGCGCGGATGCCTACGCCGCCTATCGTGACCTGGACGTGGAGTCCATCTACTACCGCCAGCCGCAACTGCTGCAGGCGCAGGTGGCCGGCCTGGAGGCGGAACGGCCCGGGGTGACCGACCTCTACTTCGCCGGTTTCGGCAGTTACGCGCAGCAGGATGTCTTCCTGCGCGAAGTGACCTATATCCGCGATCTCTTCGACCGGCGCTTCGGCACCCGCGGGCGCTCCGCGCTGCTGGTCAACAACCTGCAGACCCTGGAGCGCCTGCCACTGGCCAACCGCCACAACCTGGGTGCCTTGCTGCAGGCCATGTCCCGGCGCATGAACACCGATGAGGATGTGCTGTTTCTCTATCTCACCAGCCACGGCGGGCCGGACGGTTCCCTGGCCGTCGATTTCTGGCCGCTGGGGTTGAACGATCTCAACCCGCAATGGCTGCGCAGCGAACTGGACGCGGCGGGCATCCGCTGGCGCATGATCGTGGTCTCCGCCTGCTACTCCGGCACCTACCTTGAACCGCTGCGGGATGACCACACCTTGGTGCTCACGGCGGCCGCCCGCGATCGCCAGTCGTTTGGCTGCAGCCACACCCGTAACTTCACCTATTTTGGTGAAGCCCTGTTCCACGACACGCTGAGTGTGGAGAGCGATTTCCGCAGGGCAATCGACGCGGCCATCGAGTCCATCGCCGAGCGCGAGCGGCGTGAGGGGAAGACCCCGTCGCAGCCCCAGCTGTTCGTCGGCGAGGCGATGCAGCGCAAGCTGATCGAGCTGCAGTCGGCTATCGCCGCTGGCGCTGCGCACTGAAAATTTTTTCTCTCCGACCCTTGAATCCAGACCCGCCGACCCCATTAAAAGGGCATCGAAAACGGGAACATCGATCGGAGGTGAAAATCATGAAACTGACCCGCTATGAACCCTGGACTGCATTGAAAGAAATGCGTGACGAAATGAACCGTCTGTTCGGTGATCGTTGGCCTGCTGAATACAATGGTGGGGACAACTCCAGCGTGGTGACCAGCACCTGGGCGCCGGCAGTCGATATCAAGGAAGAGGAAAAGCAATTCGTGATTCACGCCGATATCCCCGGCGTGGACCCGAAGAATATCGAAGTGACCATGGATAACGGTGTGCTGACCATTCGCGGTGAACGCAAGGAGGAGCACAAGGAAGAGGGCAAGACTTTCCATCGCGTGGAACGCGTCTACGGCACGTTCTATCGCCGCTTCAGTCTGCCGGATACCGCGAACGCCGAAGGCATTTCAGCGAAAGGCGACAACGGCGTGCTTGAAATTGTGATTCCGAAGCAGGAAAAGGCACAGCCAAAACGCATTGAAGTGAAACACTGAGCTGCAATGCTGACGGACAGGGGCCAGGCGCGATGCCTGGCCCCTTTTATTTTGCGCTGACAGTTTGCTTTTGCCACAGACCGTGCGGGTTCTGGCATCATCCCCGCCATGGCGCCCATTCTGATCATCATCTACCTCATCTCCGCCCTGATCATCCTGGCCATCGGCATCACTGTCGCGCGATGGCTCCACCGGCGCGGCGGATGGCTGCTGGCAGTGCCCGGCCTGGTGGCGAGTCTGGCAGCGCTGGTGCTGGCCTGGCCGATCCCCATCCACGGCGGTTTCATGTTTCTTGGCGAAGCGATGTATCACGAATGGTCGCGGGAACGGCATCGCCAGATCGACCAGGTTGCAGCGCAGAAAAAGGCGGATCGGGTGGCGGCGCTGAGTGAACGCTTTGCCGGGGTGCTGCCTCTGTCGCAGCAAACGCCCCTGAATGACGGTTGGGACCAGGTGCTCACCGAATCCGGAACGGCCGGTTGGCTCGATCGTCGCAGCGGCCTGATCTGGAGCGATTGGCTGGTGGTGGGAGAGAGCGATACCCTGCCGGCACTGGAGCCTGCGCTGGCGCGCTGCGCCAACCTCGCGCCGCCGGGTTATTGGGCGCTCGCCACGGAAGCCGAGCTGGTCACCGCCTGGCTGCACGACGGAGCGACTGTGCTGTCGCCCGCCCCGGGTGCTTCACTCTCCTACAGCCACGACGTGGAGCGGGGGACCCGCTGGCCCGCCTATCAGCTGCGTGGATCGGACAATCGTGGTGGCGGCGCTAGTCGGCAGTTCCATGCACGGTGTGTGGCGCGCACACGCGATGCCCCGCCTGGCGGTTATACCCGGCGCGATATTCCCCTGGACGAATGGAACCGCTACCAGTTGGCGAAGTCGGGCGGATGACCCAACTGCCACGCTGTATCCGCCCGGCCATCTGTTGTCTAATGTCGCCCGGGTAGTCAGATATCAACCGGAAGGGGCAACGTGGAACAGGTACTGGTGGTCGGAGCCGGTGTGATGGGGTGCGCCTGTGCGCTGCGCCTGCTGCAGTCGGGCTTCCGGGTCACGCTGCTGGAGAAATCACTGCCCGGGGCGGAATCCTCGGCCGCCGCTGCCGGCATCCTCGGCGCCCAGTCGGAAGTGTCGGGCACCGGTCCATTCTTTGAACTCTGCCTGGCCAGCCGGGCGCGCTTTCGGGAGTATGCCCGGGAGCTGGAAGAGATCACGTCGGTCTCCATATGCTACGAGGATTCCGGGGTGCTGGAAGTGGCCCTGGATCCCGGCGAAGGCCGCATTGCGGCCGGGCGTGCGGAGTGGATGTTGCAGCGGGGGCTGCGGGTCGAAGTGCTGGACCGTGAAGAGGCGCATGAGCTGGAACCCGCGCTCACCAATCACATGGTCGGCGCCAACTACTATCCCGATGATCACCAGGTGGACCCGCGTCAGCTTGCCCGGGCGCTGGCCGCCGCGGTTGCGCGGCTGGGTGGTGAATTCCGGTCCGGCCTGCGGGTGACGGGACTCGCCCATGCCGTGGACCGGGTGGTGGGGGTGGAGACCGATGAGGGGGTGATCCACGCCGATCGGGTGCTGATTGCGGGCGGCGCGTGGAGTACCGGTATCGCCGGGTTGCCACCCTTGCGGACCCGGATCAAACCCATGGCCGGGCAGATTGTCCAGGTGGAGATGCGCCCGCCCCTGCTGCGCCGGGTGGTCTACGGCTACAGTGGCTACATCGTGCCGCGCGCCGATGGCCGGGTGTTGATGGGGTCCACGCTGGAAGACCGGGGATTCGACAAGGCAGTCACCGTTGAGGGGCTCCACCGCATCACCGGGATGGCGCGTGAAATGGTGCCCGGGTTGGGGGACGCACGCATGACCGAATGCTGGGCGGGACTGCGGCCGGCGGCGGTCGACAACCAGCCGCTGCTTGGCGCCGGCCCCTGGGAGGGGCTCTATTTTGCTGCCGGCCACTACCGCAACGGCATCCTGCTGACCCCCATCACCGGTGACGTCATCGGTGCCCTCATGAATGGCCGGGAGCCACCGGTGGACGTGACCGAATTTTCCCCCGGCCAGCTCTACGGCCAGCCTGATCCGGGCAGCCGCTAGCGGGCGCCGGACACTGCGTCAGGAAACACCTGGTTGAATTCCCTCGGTGGCGCCCGCCAGTACTGGGGCGGTGCGCTCACCTGTCCTCCCAACTCCCCCGCCGCCTGCCAGGGCCAATGTGGGTTCCACAACATGCCGCGCGCCAGTGCCACCAGGTCGGCGTTGCCATCGGCGATAATTGCCTCGGCCTGGGCCGGATCGGTGATCAGGCCGACCGTCATGGTGGGCCCGCCGACTGCTTCACGGATCTGGGCCGAAAACGGCACCTGAAAGCCGGGGCCGACCGGGATCTGCTGGCGCGGTGAGACGCCGCCGGTGGAGACATCGAACCAGTCGCATCCCAGGCTCTTGAGCTGGTGGCACAAGGCGATGCTCTGGCGGATGTCCCAGCCCCCCTCCACCCAGTCGGTCGCCGACAGCCGGACCCCCAACGGCCGCTCCGCGGGCCACGCGTCGCGCACGGCGGCGAACACCTCCAAGGGGTAACGCATGCGGTTGTCCAGGCTGCCGCCATAGGCGTCTTCCCGGTTGTTGGCCAGCGGCGACAGAAACTGGTGCAGCAGGTAGCCATGCGCGCAATGCAGTTCCAGGGCATCCACCCCCAGGGCTGCGGCACGCCGTGCGCTGGTCACGAAGGCTTCGCGTATCGTGGCCATGGCCTCCGGGGTCAGGGCCACCGGCGGCGTTTCCCCCGGGAGTTGGGGCAGGGCGGAGGGGGCCACGGTCTGCCATCCGCCCTCACTGGCGGGGATCAACTGGCCGCCCTTCCACGGTAGTTGGCTCGATGCCTTGCGCCCGGCATGGGCCAGCTGCATGGCAATGGGTATATCGGAGTACCGACGGACGGCCTGGAGCACCCGTTGCAGTGCGCGCGCATTGTCGTCGTTCCACAACCCCAGGCATCCGGGTGTGATCCGGCCCTCGGCCGTGACTGCGGTTGCTTCGATCACCAGCAGTCCCGCTCCGGAGAGCGCCAGGCTGCCGAGGTGGATCAGGTGCCAGTCGGTGGCACAGCCGTGCTCCGCGCTGTATTGGCACATAGGGCTGACTACGATCCGGTTGGCAAGCTGCAGCTTACGCAATGCCAGCGGAGAAAAGAGTCGAGAGCTCATGAACAGGGAACCTCCCGGGGTGATGGCCGTATGGGGTGTTGCACCAGCGCCCGATGTGGCGGGCGGGATCCGGCAAGGCCATCATCGCACGCAGGGTGACAGGCGTCATTGCGGGAGCGTGGCGTGCTGCCAATACTGAAATTCCCAGTTCACCGGAGCAGTCCGTCCATGCCCAACAGCCACCGGCCAGCGGACGCCGGCCTGCCCAAGCGCGGGTGGCATCAGGAGTTGGCGCCTGATGTGTCGCTGCATCCGGCCACGCCACTGTGGCAGCGGGCACCGACCCACACCGAAGATGGGCGGCCGGTGAGTGACTTCATGATGGTGATTCCCGGCATGAAGCGTTGGCAGCCTGCCCGGCTGAAGCAGACGCTCGACTGCCTGAACGAGATCCTGGCGGTCTACCGCGATGTGGTGTTGCTCGCAGATCTCAATTTGCGCATCAACGTGCTGTGGGTCTCCGTGCGGCCGGTCCCGGGGCTGTGCGCCGAACTTCCCGCAGCCATTCATCATCGGATTCCCGAGGCCAGATTGGTCGCCCAGCGGCTCGATTGAGGATCCACCGCCGCGGCGCCCCCTGACGATTGAGATTTGTCATCATAAAGCCGAGGGAAATTGCACTATTCCGGATTCGATTGCCCTTTTGGCCGTTCCGGGTACCCAGCCCCCCTCCAATAATGAAGCCTGCCGTGGATAGTCGTACGTGCACCCCGGACCAGAGAAGCCGGATCGAGTGGCAATAACAACAGACAGGCCACCAACCACAGCTGAGAAAAAGACGTTGATCGGACGCGATCCGAGGATCGCCGATTTTTGGTCGGGCCGAATTCAGGGTGCTTTCACGCCTGTCCTCGCCCGGTGTGACAAGTGAATCGACTCAGCAGCGACTGCCGGTTATATGGAACAACTGGTTTGAGGGGAACAGGATGATGATTGCTCTTACCGGCAGCGAAGCCGGTGAACGGCCAATGGCAAACAAGGCGTCACAGCGGGCACTTGAGGCCATGGCCATGCGCAAAATCGTGTCCACACTGTTTCGGGTGCGCAGATTGCTCGACGAGGAGCAGCGCGCGGCGATCAGTGACTCCATCCGCACGCTCATTGCCAATCGGAACGATTACCTGGCCGAATTTCAGAACTTGGCCTTCTGGGAAGAGGCGCCGTCCTATCTGGGTTCCCGCTATAAAATCGCTGGTGCCGACGCCGACAGTGTGACGGTCTGTCTGGAAGAGACGATGATGTTTTTCGCGCTCTCCAGACTGACCGAGCTGGCGGAGTGTTTCGACAAGGGGCACCTGGACCGAACCGCTGAGTTGAGTCGGCTGCTGGCCATCAAACTGGGTGCCGATACGGCTTTTGTGCACAACCTTTTTTTTGCGGCCAGGCTGCACGACATCGGCCTGATCGGGGTGCCCTCCGCGCTGCTGCGGCGGCGCGGCACCCTGGACATCTATGAACAGGAGGTGGTGGACTCACACACCCGCATCGGCGCCTTCATCGTCAACACCTTCATCCGCCAGCTCGGTGTGGAAACCGGGCCGCTTACGGTGGCGAAGGAGATCAGCTTCCACCACCATGACCGGTTTGACGGCCAGGGTGTACATCCCTTCGGCGGCAAGAATATTCCCTACAGCGCGCGAATTTTTGCGGTGGTGGACACCTATGACAACCTGCGCCGTGAGCGGCCCCACCGACCGGCCAATGACCATGCCTCAAGCCTGGTATTGATGAAAGCGTGCAACGAAGGAGCGTTTCGTCAGTTCGATCCCGATATACTCAAGACCTTTCTCTGCGCGGAGCAATCGGTGTCCGCCCTCTACCGGGCCATGGGCATCTGACCTGACCCGTCCCGTCACCGGGCGCTGCGCACAATGGAGGCGCGCGGTTGCGACACGGTGACACCCTGCACGATCTGATCCGGCGGTTTGCGCAGCACGGCGAGCTGGTTTGGATCGGGCTGCGCCCCGCACATCGAGCACCCATCCGCTCTGTCAGTCAGGCTCTCCTGTTGGCCGGTCGCGGACTGGAAGGCGACCGCGCAGCGGAGCGGCAGGGGGGCAGACGCCAAGTGACGCTGATCCAGGCGGAATACCTTCCTGTGATTGCCTCACTGTGCGGTCGGGCCGAGGTGGTGCCCGAGCTTCTGCGCCGCAATCTGGTGGTCCGGGGCATCAGTCTCAATGCACTGTCGGGCTGCCGTTTCCGGATCGGGGAGGCGGTACTGGAATACACCGGCCCCTGCGCGCCCTGCTCAAGAATGGAGGAAGTACTGGGGCTTGGTGGCTATAATGCATTACGGGGTCATGGTGGAATCACGGCAAGAGTCATCACGGGTGCCGGAGTCAAATGCGGAGACCAGGTAGGCTTTGTCCACAAAGAAAACGAATCGTCCGGCCAGAACCAACTGTTTTAATTGGATTTTTTTAAAACCCGGGATTTTGGCCAGATCGGTTGTCGCGTAAGGTGTGCCACTCTGGGGGCGACGGCGCTCACAATGGCCCCGGTCGCTACAGGAACAGGCCGGAACGTGCTCAGGAGTGCCAAAGGAGAGTTACTTGGCAAATGCCACGAGCAAAATAATACGGAAACTGCCCAGTACCAGCATGTTGGGCAAAGATTCTGAGCGTGAGCAGGCCTATGTGCGGGTCGCCATCGGCCTGTTGGTACTGCTCTATCTCACCGGCAGTTCCCTGCTAGCCCACCGTTCACTGGAACCTTTCGGCGCCGGCTTCCTGACCTTCGCTGTCTGGTCGGTACTGGCCATATCCCACCTTGCCTGGCTCTATATCCGGCCGCAGGTGAGTCCGCTGCGGCGCTGTTTTGGTGCGTTCATCGATATGGGGGGGATCTCCATGTTGCTCGCACTGCATGGAGCCAGCACCAGTCCACTCTATATCATTTATCTGTGGGTGATCACCGGCAACGGTCTGCGTTTTGGCAATGCCTACCTGTTTGTCTCCACCGCCCTGGCGGTGACCGGATTCAGCGGCGTGATTGCCTTCTCGGAATATTGGCAATCACAGCTGACGCTGGCACTCGGACTGCTGACGGGGCTGGTGGTTTTGCCACTCTACAGCGCGAAGCTGATCAGCCGTCTGACCAAGGCCAAGGCCGAAGCCGAACACGCCAACGCGGCCAAGACGATTTTTCTGGCGAACATGAGCCACGAAATCCGCACCCCCATGAACGGAGTACTGGGCATTGCCGGGCTGCTGGCCGATACGGAGCTCAACCGCCAGCAAAGCCACTATGTCGATACGCTGCAAAACTCCGCCAAGCATCTGTTGCACGTGATTGACGAAATTCTCGATTTCTCGAAAATCGAAGCCGGAAAAACCGTGCTGCGCACCCTACCGTTCGACCTGCACCAGCTGGTCAATGGCGTGGCCGAGACCTTTGCCGCCCAGGCGCAGATGAAGAAGCTGGCGCTGTTCGTCCACTACGACAATCCGCTGCCCTGGCGCCTGGAAGGCGACGTGATTCATGTCCGTCAGATCCTGTTCAACTTGGTGAGCAATGCCGTGAAGTTCACCGAGAAGGGACAGATCGATATCTACGTGCGCGGTGCCGGACATACCGACAATGCGGTGCTGATTGCCTTTGATATTCGCGACACCGGTATCGGAATCGATGAAGAACATCAGACCATAATTTTCGAATCATTCACCCAGGCAGAGATGTCGATCGAGCAGAAGCATGGCGGTACCGGTTTGGGCACAACCATTTCCAAGCAGCTGGCGGAGATCATGGGCGGATCCATCACCGTGGAGAGCAGACTCGGCGCGGGATCAACCTTTACCGTGACCCTGCCATTTGCCTTGGCCCAGGAGGACGAGGTCGGACGTGGGGCGGGGCTGGAGTGTCAGACGCTGGTTCTGACCGCCGACGAGGCACTCTCCAACCGGTTGACCACCTGGCTGCATGACTGGGGTCTGACGCACCACGATCAGCTGGAGGTGCCGGTGGAACGCCCGGTGATCCGGGAAATCGCCAGATCGGGGTATCGGGCCGTGCTGATTGATGAACGACTGACCCCGGACCCCGTGCGGGTGGGTCAGATCTGGACGGCTTCGATATTCGGATTGAGCCAGCGGCCAAAACTGATCCTGCTGCGCAGCTCCGAGACCCCTCTGGCCACCGACCTGTTCACAGCCGGATTCACTTCGGTGTTGCCGGCGAACTGTGACAAGACCACTCTGTTCGGCGCGCTCCATGCATGCGGTACGGCGCAGGCGCCTGAAGGGACCATCGACCTGGCCACCCGGCGGCAGAATCGTCGTCGGCTGAACATACTGGTTGCCGATGACAACCACATCAATGCGGAAGTGGCGCGCATGGTTCTCGAACGCGCGGGGCACCAGATCGATACGGTGGAGGACGGAGAGTCGGTACTGGATGCGCTGGAAGAGAAGCGCTACGACCTGGTCATCATTGACATGCATCTGCCCGGACGCAGTGGGCCGGATGTGATCCGGCTGCACCGTTTCATGAGCGGCGGCGAGCGGACCATTCCGTTCCTGGTGCTGACGGCCAACATCACCCCGGAAGCCAAGCAGGAGTGTGAATCGGCGGGTGCGGATGGATTTCTGACCAAGCCGTTTGATCGCGAGGTCCTGTTGAAGGCCATTGATGAGCTGGCGAGCCGCCGTGATACGAACAAAACCCTCACTGCGGACGATATCGAACAGGACGTCGTTGTGCGCCCCCCCGTCACCGAATCCATCGTCTCACCCCTGGCGCTGGATGATCTCCAGTCTATTGCCCCCGACGATGAGTTTATTTCGCGTATCGTCGACTCGTTTATTCGTGATGCCGAGCGCCTGCTCGACGAGCTCTCTACCCAGGTATCCGCGCACCAGGTGGCTGAAGTCCGCGACACAGCCCATGCCCTGCGGGGCAATGCAACTTACGTGGGCGCCAATGCCGTGGCCGCCGCCTGCACGGAAATCATGAACGCCCCGTCATCCCAGTTGACGGGGCCGTTCATGAAAGAGCGTCTGGAGCAGCTACACACATTGGTCGAAAGCACCCGTCAGTATCTGCGTGAGTATGCCGACGGAAGAGCTTCCTGAGCCTGTCTAATTACGCTGATTTGGCTGCATTGGCCATGTCGGCAGCTGGTAATTCGGTCTGCTTGTTCTGCGCACGGACCAGCCGTTCCATGGTCTTTACGTCCTTGTCGGACAGCGACATGGCGCAATCAACCCACATCCTCACAATGTTCACCAGCTCTTCATAGGGAACGCGATTGAATTCAGCGCGCGTGCGGCTGATCAGACGCTGCGCGTTGAACCGCTTTTCGCTGCTGCGGATAAAACGGTGCAGCGCATCTTCGCCTTCACCCGATTCGCACAGAATGTTCACAATGCCCATTTCATACAGCTCTTCGGCGGAGTAAAGGTCACCGCTCAGGATCATGCGTTCGGCGATGCCCGGGGCCACCCGGCGGCTCAGGAACGAGTAGGCGCCCATGCCCGGGAACAGATTGAACAGCACTTCCGGGAAGCCCATCTTCACGCCGCGTTCGGCGATGATGACATTGGCGGCCAGGGCCGATTCGAAACCACCCCCGAGAGCATTGCCCTGGATCAGGGCGATGGTGGTGAGGCCAACGTCCAGGCCCACTGAAAAGGCATGCGCCACATCGATGCACTTGATGCCATATTCGGTCAGTGCATTGCGGTCCTGATTGCGGATGCAGTTGGCGAAATGGTTCAGGTCACCGCCGACGTTGAAGAACGGATGGACGGAGGAGGCGAGCACGGCATAGCGCAGCGAGGGCGGAAGCCTCTGTTCCTGTTCGATCTGCACCTCGCGGCGGGTCTGTCCCTGCCACAGCGCGATGTCCTGCAGCAACTGGTTGGTAAAGCACGGACGGCCGTCCGGTTTCATATAGAGCGTGCTGGTTCCCATCTGTTTGTCGATGACGATATCGGCATGGGTGGTCAGACTGCGTGCGTTGGCGACGGATTGGATGTTGATAGAGTTCATGTGGTAGCTCCTGTTTTCCAGACTTGTGTGCACATAACTTCACTCTTCAGGTAGACGCACCCCTCAGAGCGAATTCTTGCTGCACTGCCGCGATCCCAGTATCGCGCACCGCAGTTCAATCTGGTTTCAGGCCTACTCCGGAACCGGCGGAAGGAAAGCCGAATCCGGGTTGCGCTTCACCGATCTCATCAGGGAAGCGGACCTCCATTCTGATTTTTGGCCGTTTCCCCCGGCGCGGCGATGCCCCACGTATGAGGATTTCGCGCAGACAGAAGTTTGAGGGTAGCGGGAATAAATTGGTTGAACTGTGAACGATGTATCACATGTTCTATTTCCTCGTTCCTCGCATTTTTGTCGTGCAGGTGGGCCAGAGTCGGTATTTTGGGTTGCCGACGCCCTTCCGTGAGGATGAATGTCGCCTCGGCTTGCAAGCCGGGCGCAGCAGGGTGTGAATGGCTGTTGACTTGAGTGATGGCGCGCGCGGGCGCCCCTGAGACTCCCCTGAGCGTACAGGCATCCCGATTGTGGGTGGCTGCTGGTGTGGGGTGCATGGCTGCCATTGTATTGACCCTGATAATAGTTGGTTTATTTTCCCACGGGTCAATTCAGTATACGGGAAGGAACAACCTGAACAAAAGGGAAATGAATGAAATAATCCCTATAATATCAGTCGGTTATAGGGTCTTTTGTTTCCCTTGGCGAAACGGTGGCGGGAGGTGGGGTGATTCCGTCTTACAATCAGCGGCCCAATTTCAGAAAACCGGAAAGGAAGAGTCAGTTCACCATGGATAGGGATGGAACAGACAGACTGGATGCCAGGTTGCGCCAGGTGTGGGGCTACACGGAGTTTCGCCCCGGCCAGCGCGAGATTGTGGCCCACGTGACGGCAGGTGGCTCCGCCTTCGTGCTCATGCCCACGGGTGGGGGCAAATCGCTCTGCTACCAGCTTCCGGCGCTGCTGCGGGAGGGGACCGCGCTGGTGGTATCGCCGCTCATCTCCCTGATGAAGGACCAGGTGGACGCACTGCAGGCCAACGGGGTGGCCGCCGCCTGTTACAACTCCAGTCTCGACCCGGCGGCGTCGCGTCGGGTGCTGGCGCAGCTGCACGCCGGCGAGCTGGACCTGCTCTACGTCGCTCCTGAGCGGCTGATGGCACAGGATTTTCTGCAACGGCTGGATGGGATTCCCCTCTCCCTGATCGCCATCGACGAAGCACACTGCGTCTCCCAGTGGGGACACGACTTCCGGCCGGAGTATGTACGACTGGGCGAACTGCCGGAACGGTTTCCTGAGGTACCCCTGGTCGCGCTCACCGCCACCGCCGATCCGCAAACCCGCGACGACATCCGGCGTGTGCTCTGCCTGCAGCAGGCAGCCTGCTTTGTCACCGGTTTTGACCGGCCCAACATCCGCTACAGCGTGCTGGAGAAGAACCAGCCGGTGCAGCAGCTCGGCCGATTTCTGGCGGCCCATGACGGGGAGTCCGGCATCATCTACGCCCTGAGCCGCAAACGGGTGGAGCGGGTGGCGGAACAGCTGCGTGAACGCGGATTGTCTGCCGCAGCCTACCACGCCGGTTTGGCCGCCCCTGAGCGGCGCCGGGTGCAGGAGGCCTTCAGCCGCGACGAAACCCGGGTGGTGGTGGCGACGGTGGCGTTTGGGATGGGTATCGATAAGCCCAACGTACGGTTCGTGATCCACTACGATCTGCCCAAGAACATCGAAAGCTACTACCAGGAGACGGGGCGCGCAGGGCGCGACGGACTGCCCAGCGAAGCGTTATTGCTGTTCGGCGCACAGGACATGGTCCTGGTGCGTCAACTGGTGGAGAACAGCGACAACCCGGAGCGGGTGCGGATTGAGCTGCACAAACTCAACACCATGATTGCCTTTGCCGAGAGCCTCACCTGTCGCCGCCGGGTGCTGCTCAACTACTTCGGCGAACAGCTCGACACCCAGTGCGGCAACTGCGACATCTGCCTGGACCCGCCGGAGCGGTTTGACGCCACGGAGGCCGCCCGCATGGCGCTCTCGTGCGTCTACCGGGTGGGACAGCGATTCGGCCTGCGCCACGTGATCGATGTGCTGCGCGGGAGCGAGGCGGAACGGATCCGCGAGCTGGGCCACGACCGGCTGAGCACCTGGGGGATCGGCAAGGCGCACAGCGAGGCGGAATGGCAGAGCCTGGTCCGCCAGCTGATTCATCACGGCTACCTGACCCAGGATGTCGCCAACTACTCCGTGCTCAAGCTGACGGAACGGGCGCGACCGCTGTTGCGCGGCGAGATGGCGCTGGAACTCGCCCTGCCCCGCGTGCGGCAGAAGCCGGTGCGCAAACCGAAAGCGCCCAAGGGTGCGGCCGAAATCGGAAGTTACGACCAGGCGCTGTTCGAGCGCCTGCGTGGCTTGCGCAAAACACTGGCGGATGCCGCGGGCGTGCCCCCCTACGTGGTGTTCGGCGACAACACTCTGATGCTGATGGCGCGCGACCAGCCCACCGAGGAGGCCGATTTTCTGCAGATCAACGGCGTGGGGCAGACCAAGCTGGAGCGCTATGGCGCCGAGTTCATGACCGAGATCGCCCGCCACCAGGCGGAAGCGTGAGCGAGTTTTTCGCCAATCTCAGCTTCTCTTTTTCGGTGACCGGTCCCATTTTCGTGGTGCTGGCGCTGGGGGTGGTACTGGCGCGGATCGGAATGATCAGCGACGCCTTCATCGATGTCGCTTCGCGTCTGGTGTTCAACGTCACCCTGCCCTCCCTGCTCTTCATCAGCATCAGCAAAACCGACTTCGAACATACGGTCAATCTGGCGCTGATCGGCTATGGCCTGGTCGGGACGCTGGCTGTGTATCTGCTGCTGGAACTGGCCGCAGCGCGTTGGGTGCGGCCACCACAGGACCGGGGCGTGGTGGTGCAGGGGGGCTTTCGCTCCAACATGGGCATCATCGGTCTGGCCTACTGCGTGAATGCCTATGGCGAAGCGGGGCTCGCCGCGGCGTCGCTCTACCTGGGACTGGTGACCATTCTCTTTAACATCCTGTCGGTCATCACGCTGAACCGTTCCCTGGACAGCAGACGTGGCTTCCGCGGATTCGTGCGCAGCCTGGTGCGCAATCCGCTGATCATCGGCATTGTCCTTGCGCTGCCGGTGGCCTGGCTGCGATTACCCATTCCCGAATTCGCACTGGGCGCCGGGCACTATTTTGCCCAGATGACCCTGCCGTTGGCGCTGCTCTGCACGGGTGGATCGCTCAACTTCCGGGTGTTGCGCTTCGAGAGCAAAAACGCGGTACTGGCGTCGGTGGCCAAGCTGGTGCTGGTGCCGGTTCTGCTGACCGCCGGGGGTGCCTGGCTCGGCTTTCGCGACATCAGCCTGGGAGTGCTCTTTCTGATGACCTCGGCCCCCACGGCTGCAGCGAGCTACGTCATGGTGCGGGCGATGGGCGGCAACGCGGCTCTCGCAGCCAATATCATTGTCATCACCACGACCGGTTCCCTGCTGGTGACCAGCCTGGGGATCACCCTGCTGCGCTGGGGCGGACTGATCTGACAGCCCGGCGAGGGCTACACTGATAGCAGAGGGAAGTGGAAGGAGACGGCTATGACCTGGACACCCACCGGTGGCGGCATACTTCCCCACGGCGAGGAGTTGCGACGTGCCATTCGCTGGATCGGGGAGTCGGGCGATCACTCGACGCAAGGCATCGAGGCGGCCTGCCAGCGGTTTGATCTGACTCCGCTTGAGGAGGAGTTTCTGCTGCGTCACTTTCGCGACACAATAGGCGATCCACCGCACCCGACAGGTGGTGGTACCCCCTAGATCTCCAGCAAATGGTAGTAGCAGGACAGGGCTGCGTTGGCCATCGCCTCGGTCATGTGATTGTGCGATTTGTCGTGGCCGATGAACATGGTCATGCCTTCGATGGAGGCTGAGATGAACAGGGTGATCTCCTGCTTGCGCTTTTTCTTCAGGTCGGGGCGCAGGGTATGCACCAGGCGGTAGAGGTGGTCGCGTTCGAAGTCGTACATGTGCTCCATCATCTGGGCGACCATCGGGTCGTGGTTGGCCAGGGCCCAGAGTTCCGGGAAGAAGCTGGTGGTGCGGCTGGTTCCCAGGTCGCGGATCAGGTAGTGGATCATTGCTTCGAAGCGCTTGCGCGGATCCGGGCCGGCGCCGTCCAGGATCTGGTCGAAGACCGGCTTGTAGTCCTCCACCACGGTATCGAACATCGCCTGCAGCAGGGAATCCTTGTTGGGGAAGTAGTAGTGCAGGTTGCCCACGCTGATGCCGACCTCGGTCGCCACGTTGCGTAGCGACAGCTCGCTGTAGCCCTGCGACATAAAGATCTGCAATGCGTTGCGGATGATCAACAACTTGCGGGCGGCGCCCTTTTTGGATACGGGCTGCCGTGCCAACGGAAGTTTTTTCTTCGCCATCGTGCCTACGTCCTGCTGCTGTTATTCGGTTCTGTCCACTGGTTATTGGGGACGGGGCAAACCAACCCGGCGACGGCAATAGTGCGGGCGGCACATATTGCGTCGCAACAATCACGCATCCGTATTCAGCCAAGTTTAACGTATACGCATGTCCGTTGATGGGTACGTAATTTTTCTGCTTGACATACTAGGACACTCGCACTAGTTTGGTCGACGTCTAATTAGGACGATCGTTCCAGTTTAGAATGTTGGGCAGTAGGGGCGATCGGCAAAACAATCGGCCCGCCGGCGCATACGGAAGAACAATTCAGTCAGGAAGATCCGGCTGAGGCTCTGAATAAAACAAAAGGCCGTGCCGCAACAGCACGCCTGTGTGAGGAGGAGTGTCAATGCGCCATAGTGCCCTGATCCGTTGCGGACTTGCGTCCGCGTCCGCGGTGTTTCTGTTTACCGGTATCTCCACCAGCCTGCAGGCGGAAGTCCTGGAGGAGGTGGTGGTTACCGCGCAGAAACGCGAGGAAAATCTCCAGGACGTTCCGGTCTCCGTCACCGCCTTCACCGGCGATGCGACCCGCGCCCTGGGTTTCACCAACAGCGTCGATATCGCCGCCCAGACGCCGGCCCTGAACATCGGCACACCGGTGGGCGAGGGCAACAACCCCTCCCTGGTGCTGCGTGGCGTCGGCCTGAACGATTTCAACGACAACAACGAGAGTCCGGTGGCCATGTACCGCGATGATGTATACATCAGCGCCATGGCCGGACAAACCTTCCAGATGTTCGACCTGCAACGCGTTGAGGTGCTGCGCGGACCGCAGGGTACCCTCTACGGACGCAACGCCACCGGCGGTCTGGTGCATTTCATCTCCAACAAGCCCACCGAGGAGTTCAACGGCTACGCCGACCTCACCCTGGCGCAATACAACCAGATCAAGTTCGAAGGTGCGGTAGGCGGTGCGCTCGGCAGCAATCTGCAGGGGCGCGTGGCGATCGCCTCCAACCAGCACGACGGCTACGTGGACAACCGCATCGGTCCAGATGCCAACGAATCGGGTAGCACCGCCGGACGGGTGCTGCTCAACATCGATGCGAGCGACAAGGTGAGCGTGCTGCTCAACGCCCACGGCGGCAGTTCCGACGTGGTGTCGCCGAAATACCAGCACGAGGTCACCAGTGGCGGTCCGGTGGATTTCTACGGCTATGCCGACACGGACAATGACAACTTCGCCGGTGACTACGACCGCAAGGGGGTGCTGAACATCGACACCAGCGGCGCATCGGCGACGGTCAACTGGGATGCCGACAGCTTTGTCTTCACCTCCATCACGGGGGTCGAGAACCTCGACAAGAAACACCAGGAAGACACCGACATGGGCCCGCTGCCGGGCATCGAGCCGACCTTCCAGTCGGATGCCGAACAGTTCTCCCAGGAGTTCCGCCTCAACGGCAGCACCGACCGCTCCAAGTGGGTGGCCGGCCTCTATTACTTCACCTCCGACGTGAAAGGACAGCTCGACCTGGACGTGCGCTACCCGGGCTCGGTGCTGGCCGATCCCGCGCTGTTGGGTTTTGATCCGAGTACCGACGTGGCGACCTTCGGCCCCGGTTCCTGCAGCCCGGACTTCCCGGCGCTGGAGTGCGTCTACCCCTTCCTGAACTATGACGTCGACTACAAGCAGGAGACCACGTCGACCGCCCTGTTTGGCCAGTGGGACTACGATCTCACGGAGAGCAACACCCTCACCGTGGGACTGCGCTACACCACCGAGGAGCGCAAGATGGACTACTTCAATGCCGCTTCGCTGCCGCTGGTGGCCGTCGCCTACGACGCCATGGATTTCACGCCCGGCACCGTCGGCAGCCTGAGCAAGATCGACAATGACAACGTCTCCGGCACCCTCGGCGTCGATCACCGCTTTGACGACAACACCATGATCTTTGCCAAGGTGTCGCGCGGCTTCAAGAGCGGCGGTTTCAATGCAGGCTTCCTGGACGTGACCGACGGGTTGACCGCCGAGGATGTGCCCTATGACGAGGAGATCCTCACCAGCTACGAAGTGGGCACCAAGCTGACCTTTCCCGATTCGGCCACGCGCCTCAACGCGACGCTGTTCTACTACGACTACAACGACTTCCAGGCGCTCTCCTTCAGCGGCCTGAGCCAGTTCATCACCAACTCCGACGCCACCGTCTACGGCCTGGACGCGGAACTGTTCAGCAGTCCGGTCGAGGGCCTGGACGTGGTGCTCGGCCTGAGCCTGCTGCACACCAACGTCGACGAGATCTTCGACCGCAATACCAGCACCACCATCAAGGACCGCGAGATGGTGCTGGCGCCCGAAGTCTCGGCCAACGGCCTGGTGCGCTACGCCTGGCCGCAGTGGGGCGGCTCGGTGGCCGTGCAGGCGGACTTCAACTACCAGGGCGAACACTTCTTCGACATCACCAACTCCGATCTCGCCAAGGAGTCGGCCTATACGGTGTGGAACGCCCGCACCAGCTACACCACCAGCGACGAACGCACGGAGGTGGCGCTCTTCATCAAGAACCTGACCGACGAGGAGTACCGGGTCTACACCTTCGACTTCACCAACATCGGTGGTTTCAACCAGCAGTTCTTCGCGCCGCCACGCTGGATCGGCGCGTCGGTGATCTATCGCTTCGGCAGTTGATGCCAATGCCCGCGGCCGTGCCCAGTACGGCCGCGGGCAGCATCGTCGCCCCGCCGGCAGCCCGGCGGGTGTGACGGGATAAACAGCAGGCGGAACCGGACACGGCCAGTGTCCCGCGCAAACAGCGCGGTACCGCCGCATGGATTTCGGGGAGGAACGACATGAGACATTTCACCATTCTGGCGAGCGCCGGCCTGCTAGCCGGTGCGCTGAGCGGATGCGCCGGGCAGCAGCCGGGCGGCACGATGACGGCCAAGGGCGTGATCGAGACGCGCTGCGCCACCTGCCACGAGGCGAAGGGTGCCGGCTTCTACCGGCTCAACGCCATCCGCAAGTCGCCGGAAGGCTGGGACATGACGCTGGCGCGCATGACCCTCTGGCACAAGGTGGAGATCACCCCCGCGGAACGGCGCCTGCTGGTCAAGCACTTCAGCGATACCCAGGGCCTGGCACCCTCCGAGGCGGCGCCGCACCGTGCCCTGCTGGAGCGCCAGCCCGGGCTGGTGGAGTCGCCCGACGACCCGCTGCTGGCCGAGATCTGCGGGCGCTGCCACAGCAACGGCCGCTACGGTCTGCAGCGGCGCAACGCCGATGAGTGGCTGAAACTGGTGCACACCCATGTCGGGCAGTTCCCCACCATCGAATGGCAGGCACTCGCCCGCGACCGCGCCTGGTGGGAGATCGCCACCGGCGAGGCGGTGCAGAAACTGGGCGCCGCCTACGGACTGAACAGCGCCGAGTGGCGGGCCTGGAAGGCGCGTCCCGTGGCCGACCTGGCGGGCAGCTGGCGCATCACCGGCCAGCGCCCCGGCAAGGGCGCCTACCAGGGCAGTGCGACCCTCACAGCGCAGGGCGGCGACAACTACCGCGTCGCCTACCAACTGGCCTATGACGACGGCACGACACTGCAGGGTAGCGGGCAGGCCGTGCTCTACACCGGCTACGAGTGGCGCGCCAGCATCGACCTGGGCGGCGAATCGGTCCGCGAGGTCTATGCGCTTGCCGAGGACGGCAACACGCTCAGCGGGCGCTGGTTCCGCGAGGAGGGCGACGAGATCGGCGGCAACGCCCTGCTGGTGCGCGAAGGGACGGCCGGGGCGCGCATCATGGCCGTCTCGCCCGCGATGCTGCGCAGCGGCGTCACCACCACCCTCTCGATCCGCGGCACGGGGCTGGCCGGTGCGGTGGACCTCGGCTCAGGGCTGAAGGTGCTGCGCACCGTGTCGGCCGATGCCCGCGAGCTGCGCGTCGAGGTGGCCGCCGATGCCGATGCGGCCGTCGGGCCGCGTACCGTGCGCGTGGGTGCCAGCACCGCCGAAGCGGCACTCGCCGTCTACCGGCAGATCGACTACGTGGCCGTCGAGCCGGCAATAAACATCGCCCGTGTGGGTGGCAACGGCGGCGCGCTGCCGCCGGTTCAGGCCCAGTTCCAGGCGGTGGCCTGGCTCAACGGCCCGGACAACCAGCCGCAGACCGCCGACGACCTGCGCCTGGGCGCGGTGCCCGCCAGCTGGACCACACTCGACAACGGTGAGGTGGCCGCCGCCATGGCGGATGCCAAGTTCGCCGGACACATAGACCAGAGCGGCCTGTTCCACCCCGCCGGTGCCGGGCCCAATCCGGCTCGGCCCATGTCCACCAACAACGCCGGCGACCTGCTGGTGCAGGCCACGGTGGACGATCAGGGGCGCAGCGTGCAGGGCCAGGGGCGGCTGATCGTGACCGTGCAACGCTGGAACGATCCGCCCATCCGCTGAGCGGAGGCCGCCTCATGAACGCACTGCAACTGCATCACGAAAACTACCAGGCCCTGGAGAGCGGTGGGCGCCCCTACCTGTGGCACGTTCCGAGTTCAGGGCTGTTCGCCATGGACGCGGATCTGGACCGGATACTCGGGCTGCTGCGCGAGGGCTGCGACAGCGAGGCGGCCCTGGTGGAGCGGGGCGTGGCACCGGCTACCGCGGCCAGCGTGCTGGAGACCCTGACGTCACTGGAGATCGTTTCCCGCGACGGGACGCGTGCCCGCGCCCTGCCCAGACTCGATGGCCTGCCGCTCACCACCCTGGTGCTCAACGTCACCTCCGGTTGCAATCTGGCCTGCAGCTACTGCTACCAGGGAATGCCGACGCGCGACCCGGTCGGCGAGCAGCTGGCCGTCAGCACCGGCCAGCGCGCCATCGATCTCTTCCTGGCGCAGGCCAGCGGGCAGCAGCAGGTCAATCTGGTCTTCTTCGGCGGTGAACCCCTCACCGCCATCGGCACCATCCGCGCACTGGTGGCCTACGCTGAGCGCGCCTGCGCGGCGCTGGGGATCCGACCCGAGTTCTCGCTCACCACCAACGCCACACTACTGACCCCGACCATCATCCACTTCCTGCAGACCCACCGCTTCGGCATCACCGTCAGCATCGACGGCCCGCGCGACGTGCATGACCGGCACCGCAAGCTGCGCAGCGGCGCGGGCAGCTACACCCAGGTGGCCCGCCGGGTCTCGGCGCTGCTCGGCAGTTACGACGCCAAGCCGGTGGGGGCGCGCGTCACGGTTACCGCCGGCGACACCGACGTGGTGGCCATCCACCGCCACCTGCGCGGGGAGCTCGGATTTACCGAAGTGGGCTTCTCGCCCGCCTCGGCGGACGAATGCTCCGGCCTTGCACTCGATGCCGACGGCATGGAGCGCCTCTACGAGGGTCTGCGCGAGCTGGCCGGGGGCTACGTGGCCGCCGCCGTGCGCGGGGAGAACTTCGGTTTCACCAACCTGCACCAGCTGCTCACCACCATCGCCCAGGGGGCCGCACGGCCGCTGCCCTGCGGTGCCGGCCTGGGCATGCTGGCGGTGTCCACCGGTGGCGAGCTGCACCTCTGCCACCGTTTTGTCGATCAGCCGGGACTGGCCTGTGGCAGCGTCGAGGCCGGCATCGACGAACCGCGACGGCAGGGCTTCCTGCAGGCGGCCCTGCAGCGCGTGGCGGCCGATGCCGACTGTCGCCACTGTACCCTGCGCAACCTCTGCGCCGGAGGCTGCTACCACGAGGCGCAGGCCCGCTACGGCGATCCGCTGCGTCCCAATCACCACGTCTGCGCGCTGATGCGCGACTGGATCGTCACCGGGCTGGAAGCCTACCTGCGCATCAAGGCGGAACGCCCGGCGTTCCTCGCGCGACTCACCGCATCACAGAGGAGATGGCCATGAAGCATCTGGAACCCATGAACGAGAAGGCCGAACAGCTCGCCGAGGCGATCGACGGTGGCAGCGCGGACGAGGTGCAGATGATGCAGCCGGTGGCCGGCTGCACCTCCACGCTCGATCCGGGCTGGGAGGTCGACCCCTTCGGCAGCGTCGCCTCGCTGTGTCAGCCCATGGAGGCGGACCTCTACGGCTGCACCGACCCCTGCTGGTGGCCGGCGCAGGTGCCCGACACCATCAACACCTACCCGGACTGGAACGCCAGCGCCCCGTCGGCGCAGCGCGACTGGCGCAAGCTGCAGGGCGTCTTTCCGAAAAAATGAACACCGCGGAGGAGGGGAACATGAGATCACGACACATTGCCAAGACCTGCCGGCGCGGTGCCGTTGCCCTGCTGGGCGGCCTGCTGCTCACCGGCGCACTGCCCGCCAGCGTCATGGCCAAGGAGCTGCTGCTCGCCGGCACCAAGAGCAACACCCTGGTGCTCGCCGACCCGGCCACCCGCAGCGTGGTGCGCCAGCTGCCGATCCCGGGCGACGGGCCGGTCTTCGGCGTGGTGCTCTCGCCCGGCGCGCGCGTGGCCTACGCCATGACCGATCACAACGGCGCCATCGCGGGCATCGACCTGGAGAGCGGCGCGCAAGTGTTTCGCGCCGAGTTCAACGAAGAGGGGCTGCGGGTGCGCGGCTTCGCGGCCCTGGAGATCAGCCGCGACGGCCGGGAGCTGTTCGTGCTGCAGCTGCCCACCCGCCTCAAGAAGGCGGAGTACGAGGTGCTCGACCCGCGCATCGCCGTCTACCGCACGGCCGACGGCCTGGACGCCAAACCCGTGCGCTTCCTGCCGGTGCCGCGGCGCACCGCGCTGCTGTTCATGAGCAAGGACGACCGGCGCCTCTACGCCGTCTCCTGGGACATCTACGCGCTTGATCCGCAGAGCGGCAAGGTCCTGGAAGTGAAGAAGGCCATGAACTGGGGCCGCGAGAACTACGCCCCACCGGACATCTTCGGCGTCTGGGGACAGTTCGAGCAGGCCGACACCTACATCAATCCCTACTTCACCCTGCGCACCGACATGAGCATGGATGATCCCGCGGCCTGGAAGACCGGCATGCTGACCCTCGACCTGGCGAGCGGTGAGATGCGCATGGACGACTTTGAGAACACCGAGGCGATCCTCTTCTCCAGCGTCATGAACCCGGTCAAGCGCAGCGAGGCCTACGCGGTCTACAACACGCTGAGCAAGATCGACCTGGGGGCGGACAAACTGCTCAACCGCGTGCCGCTGCCCCACACCTACTACACCATCAACGTCTCGGCCGACGGCCGCCAGGTCTATCTCGGCGGCACCCAGGACGACATCGGCATCTACAGCACCGCCTCGCTGGAGCGGGTGGGCGAGATCCGCATGCCCGACGGCTCGGACATGGGCGTCGCCTGGGTGCGCGTGATCCAGCACTGACGCGACCCGCATGAGCCACCCACGGCGGACAACCTGGAGCAGCTGGCTGCGGCCCTTCGTGGTGCCGTACCGCTGGCCCCTGGCCGGCGTGCTGCTGCTCTCGCTGCTCGCCACGGGCATCGGCCTGCTGCAGCCGCTCATTACCCAGCGGCTGATCGACGAGGGGCTGGTGGCGCGCGACCTGGGCGCGGTGGGCGTGCTGTGCGCCCTGATGCTCGGCGCGGTGCTGCTCGCCACACTGCTCGGGGGTGTCAACCGGCTCTGCTACGTGCGCCTCTCCGGGCGCATCCTCTTCGGCATGCGCGAGGCGGTGTTCGCCCACCTGCAGCGCCTGCCGCCGCGCTGGTTCACCCGCACCGCGAGCGGCGACACCCTGACCCGGCTCGACGGCGACGTCGCGGAGATCCAGCGCTTTGCGGTGGACTCCCTGCTCGCCGCCGTGGGCGCGCTGCTGGTGCTGGGCGGGGCGCTCGCCATCATGCTCAGCCTCAGCTGGCAACTGACCCTCATCGCCCTGCTGCTGCTGCCTGCGCACGCCGCCTACCTGCTGTGGATGCGCCCACGCGTGGAGGCCGCCACGCGCGCCACGCGCGAACGCAACAGCGCCGTCGCCACCTTCCTCTACGACGCGCTGGGCGGCATGAAACTGACCCAGGCGCTGGCCGCTGAGGCGCGCGATGCCGAGCGCATGCGCGGGCTCAACCGCGCCTACCTGACCGACCAGCTGCGCCTGGAGCGCACCGCCTATCTGACCGGCGCGGTGCCCACGCTGCTCTCGCACACCGCCACCGCCGCGGTCTTCTTCGCCGGCGCGCTGCTGCTGGTGCGCGGTGAGCTGAGTCTGGGCGTGCTCATCGCCTTCACCATCTACATGGCCCGGGCCGCCGCCCCGGTGCAGACCCTGCTCGGCCTGATCGTTGCCGTGCGCCGGGTGCGCGTCAGCCTGGAACGGGTGGCGGCGCTGCTCGATGAATCCCCGGCGGTGACCGATCCGCCGCGGCCGCGCGCGCTGCCCACGGCGTGGTCCATCGAGCTGCGCGCGGTCAGTTTCAGCCACGACGGGCAGCCGCTGCTGGCGGACCTGAGCCTGATGCTGCCGGCCGGCGCCAAGGTGGGGATCTGCGGCGCGTCGGGCGCCGGCAAGTCCACTCTCGCCGATCTGCTGCAGCGTCACTACGATCCGCAGGCGGGCGCCATCCTCGTCGGGGGCGTCGATCTGCGCGAGCTGCCGCTGGCGGCCCTGCGGCGGCGGGTGGGCGTGGTCAGCCAGGACCTGCTGCTGCTGCGCGGTTCGATCGCCGACAACCTGCGCTACGCCGTGCCCGGGGCCAGCGACGCCATGCTCTGGGCCGCGCTGGACACCGCCCGCCTGGGCGATGAGGTGCGCGCCATGCCCGAAGGCCTGGAGACCCGGGTCGGCAGCGAGGGCACGCGCCTCTCCGGGGGGCAACGCCAGCGCCTGGCCATCGCCCGTACCCTGCTGCTGCGCCCGCGTGTGCTGATCGTCGACGAGGCGACCAGCGGCCTGGAGAAGGGCGCCGAGGCGGCGGTGCTGGCGGAGATCGACCGGCTCTTCGGCGACTGGTTCGGCAGCGGCTGGCTCTTCGGCAGCGGCTGGCTCTTCGGCCAGCGGTTCTTCAGCAGCGGGTTCTTCACCACCGCCACAGGCAACCAATACCAGGCTCAGCATGAGAGCCAACATGATAAACATCCATA
>JBNLBB010000013.1:0-14978 GCA_050302415.1 Gammaproteobacteria bacterium
AAGGATGAACAGCGGATCTTCGGCGTCCATCTCCACCGGTTCGCAAGTGGCCGGTGCGCTGGCGGTCTCTTCGTCGTACCAGATGTCGCGGCCTTCGACCCAATGCACTTCGCCGCCTGTGCGTCGGACTACGATGCAGGTGTGGACGCCGGGGCACTCCTCAAGGGCGGTGTCGGCGTTGGTTTTCAGCGGTACATGTTTCCCGCCGCGCAGGCTGTAGTCGGAGGTGATGACCACATGGCAGTCCGAGTCCTGGATGCGGTCACGCAGGGAGTCGGGCGAGAAACCACCGAACACGATGGAGTGGACCGCGCCGATGCGGGTGCAGGCCAACATGGCCACGGCGGCTTCGACGATCATGGGCAGGTAGATGCAGACCCGGTCGCCCTTCTTGATGCCGCGTGCCTTCAGCACATTGGCCAAGCGACAGACGGCTTCGTGCAGTTCCTTGTAGGTGACGTGCTTGCTCTCTTCGGGGCTGTCACCTTCCCAGATGATGGCGACCTGGTCACCACGGGTGGCCAGATGGCGGTCCAGGCAGTTGTAGGAGACGTTCAGCTTGCCGCCTTCGAACCATTTGATGTAGAGGTCGTTTTCGTCGAAGCTGTAATCCATGACCTTGTTCCACTTTTTGGACCAGGTCACAAACTTCTCGGCATATTCGCCCCAGAACCCATCCGGATCATCCAGCGAACGCTTGTACATCGCATCGTACTGCTCGGCCGTGATGTTGGCCTGGGCAGCGAAATCCGCTGGTACAGGGTAGGTCTTATCTTCCGACATTCGTGTTCTCCTAATTGGATTGGTGTCTCGTGTGTTGCGGAATCGAGTACACCAACCGCCTTCGCGGCGGGCTGGTGTCAATCTTTCAAATCACGGCGTTGGGCGCCGTTCACTCCTGTCCCCCCAGCCTCTGGCCTAACGGCCCTTCGGCGGGTGTTGTTATGTCCGACGGCTCCCAGCCGGCGGAGGCGACAAGCATAGATCAAAGCGGCAGAGAGCGAAATTGTCAATTGCATGAACTGCTTGTCGAACCCGGTTGCGAACCGTCGCGGTGGGCGGCGGGGCTTCCGGGCCCGCTAGTGTACCGCATCAATAAAACAAATGCCTGCCAAATTATACCTGATGCAAGTCAGGGGCGGGCGGCACGGGCGAGTCGCTGCAGGCGGTCGGCCACCAGGCTCTGGTCCAGGCCGTGCGCGCCTCTCAGGCGCAGGGCCCAAACCGGCCCGGCACCCACATTGGGATCGATCTGCAGCGCGCGGCGGTAATCGGCCACGGCCGAATCCCGGGTTCCGGTCAGTTCATGCAGGTTGCCGCGGCTGGCGTAGACATCGGCCCGGTTGGGAAAGCGGTTGACGTTGAGGTTGAGCACGCCCAGGGCTTCGTCAAACCGCCGCAGGCGGGTGAGGGTGGCGGCCACCGCCTCGGCAATGCCCAGGTCATCGGGTGCCCCGGCCAGGGCTTCGCGAAAGTGGCGCAGGGCGGTGTCGTGGTCGTCGCGATCATAGGCGGCAACCCCCTGCTGATAGGCATACCCGACCGGATCGCGGGCCTGGCGCAGGGCGTCGATAACGGGAACGGCGACCACCGCCACCACCAGGAGGACGGCGGCAGTCAGCAGGCGGCGGTGGATGCGGCGATCCATGGGTTAACTGCGCGGACTCAACCGTTGCCGCGCGATTTTTCCCGCGGCAGATTGAAGCGCTGGCGCCGCTCCCAGAGGGCCTTGCGGCTGATCCCCAGGCGTTTGGCCAGTTCCGTTTCGGTGAGCTGTTCCTGGTTCTCCATCACAAACTGGCGGAAGTACTCCTCCAGTGACAGGTCAGCCGCGATGCCGGCGGGTGCGGCCGGCGCCTCGGAGCTGATGTCGATGGCCAGCATCTTGGCGCTGATGGTGTCTTCGTCGGCCAGGATCACTGCCCGCTCGATGGCATTCTCCAGCTCCCGGATGTTGCCGGGCCAGCGGTAGCTGCGGATCGCCGCCATCGCCTCGGCGCTCAACTGCAGCGGACCGCGATTGAGTTTGACCCGCGATTTCTCCAGGAAATGGTGGGCGAGATGGGTGATGTCGTCGCCCCGCTCGTAGAGCGGCGGCAGATGGATCTCCATCACGTTGAGCCGGAAGTAGAGGTCTTCGCGGAAGCGGCGCTGCTCGCACATCGACTTGAGGTCCTGGTGCGTGGCCGCGATCAGGCGGATATCCACCTTGCGATCGCGTGAAGCGCCCACGCGGCGGATCTCCCCCTCCTGCAATACCCGCAGCAGACGGGCCTGGGCGGGCAGGGAGAGTTCGCCGATTTCGTCCAGGAAGAGGGTGCCGCCATGCGCCGCCTCCACCAGCCCCTGGCGCGCGTCCACGGCGCCGGTGAAGGCCCCCTTCTCGTGGCCGAAGAGCTCCGATTCGATGAGCCCGTCGGGAATGGCCGCGCAGTTGACCGCAATCAGCGGTGCGCTGCTGCGCGGGCTCTGGTCGTGCAGGGCCCGGGCCACCAGCTCCTTGCCGGTGCCGCTCTCGCCGTAGACCAGCACGCTGATGTCGGTGGGGGCCACTTTGCGGATGCGTTCGGCGACCGCGCGCATCTCCGGACACTCGCCGATCATGTGCGACACCGGGTAGTTGCGCTCCAGATCGGACTTCAGGGCGCGCGACTGCCGTTCCAGGGTGTTCTGGCGCAGGATCCGCGCCACATTCATCGCCATCTCTTCGTGGTCGAAGGGCTTGGCGATATAGTCGGCCGCGCCCAGCTTCATGGACTCCACGGCCGAGCGGACGCTGGCATAGCTGGTCATGATCAGCACCGGTACCCCCTCGGCGCGCTCGATGATGTCGGTGCCCGGCGCGCCCGGCAGGCGCAGGTCGCTGATGATCAGGTCGAAGTCGGCGTAGTTGAACCGCGTTTCGGCCTCGGCCACGGAGCCGGCCTCTTCCACGTCGTAGCGGTGGCGCTCCAGCAGGCGCACCAGGGCCTGCCGGATCACCGCCTCGTCTTCGACGATCAGAATTCTGCTCATGCGCTCTCCGCCTGGGATTGGTGGGTGGGTTCAGCCAGCGGCAGACGGATGTGGACCGTGGTGCCTTCGCCCGTGCTTTCGATGGAAATCTGTCCGCCGTGGTCCTGGATGATGCTGTAGACCATGGGCAGACCCAGCCCCGTCCCTTCGCCCGGCTCCTTGGTGGTGTAGAAGGGTTCAAACACCTTCTCCAGCATCTCCTCGGGAATGCCGTGACCCTGGTCGCTGATGGTGGTGTGGATCTGTTCGCCCTCCACTCGCGCTTCAATCCGCACCGTGGAGCCCGGTTCGCTGGCGTCGCAGGCGTTGGTGAGCAGGTTGACGAAGACCTGGATCATGCGCTGGCGGTTGCCGTTGATCTTCAATCCGGCGTCCATGCGGTTGTCACACACCACCTGTTTGCCGGAGTGGGTGAGCCGCACCAGGCGCGCTGCCTCCTCGGCGCAGTCGAACAGCGAGTAGTCGTCGGTCTGATCGCCGATCACCGACCCGCCGTGGCTGAAGGAGACCAGGGTCTGCACGATGTCGGTGATGCGCTGGGTCTGTTCCAGGATTTGGGCCGCCGTGTTTTCCGCCGCCTCCGGGTTGGTCTCGTATTTCAGGTTCTGGGCCAGGCAGGCGATGCCGGTCACCGGGTTGCCGATTTCGTGGGCCACGCCCGCCGCCAGACGGCCGATGGAGGCCAGCCGTTCGCTGTGGGTGAGTTCCGCCTCCAGCACCTGGAGTTCGGTCAGATCCTCGACCAGGATGACCATGCCGCTGCCGTCATCGCCGGGGATGGGGAGTTCCTGCACGGCGGGGTCGATATCGCTGAAGGGCTGCTCGATGGCCGCCTTGTGCAGGTTGAGCCAGTGCGATTTGCCGCCGAACCTGATCTTGCGCTTGTGCTGGTGCTGGTCACCGGAGACCGCAAATTCCGAGATCACCCAGTTCCAGGGGGGCGGCAGCTGATCGATGGTGGTGCCCACCGCCTGGTCGCGGTGCACCCCTGAAAGGATCTCCATGGCCAGGTTCCAGAGCACGATTTCCCGGCCGGCCCCCAGCGCGCAGGCGCCCAGCGGCAGCTCCATCAGCACCTGCCGGTGGTAGCGGCGCAGTGAATCCATCTGCGCCACGATGCCGCGCAGCTGGGTGCGGGACTCTTCCAGCCGGTCTTCGATATAGCGGATGCTGTTGCCGAAGGCCGAGCGGGTCAGCGAGTCCATCTGCACCCGTTTGTCGATGATTATCCTCGCCAGGGAGGGGCCCATGAGGCCGGAGAGGTTGCGCTCTATGCGGTCACGCAGCCGCTGCAGTTCCGCCGAGCGGGTCTCCTCCGCAGTCATCCGCAGGTCATGCAGGGCGTTCTCAACTTCCCGTTGTGCCGCGTCCGTACCGATGATCAGCGACAACTGTTCGATCAGTTTGGCCGGGGTGGCGAATTTGACCCGCTCGCGCAGCAGCACCGGTGAGCCGCGGGCACAGGCCCGGGCGGCGTCCGCCTCTTCGCGGGGCTGGCGGGTGAGAATCGAAAAGACCACAAAGAGCAGGGCGTTGACGGTGAGCGACCAGAAGGTGGAGAAGCTCCATTTATCCAGCCCGGAGGCCTCCATGAGGTAGGGCAGGGCGGCGTGCTGCGACATCAGTCCGGCGTCGGTGAAGAGCGGGATCAGCAGGGTGTAGGCCCAGATCGCCGCCCCGGCGGCCAGCCCGGCGACAAACCCCGACTTGGTGGCCCGCTGCCAGAAGAGCAGGCCGACCAGGCCGGGCAGGAACTGCGCCACGGCGACAAAGGAGATCAGGCCGAGCTGGACCAGTCCTTCGTTGTTCTCGAGGATCAGATAGAAGATGTACCCGGCGCCGATGATGCAGGCGATGAGCAGACGCCGGCTCCAGAGCAGCCAGCGGTAGAGATCGAGCTTCGGGTCGGGGTAACTCGCCGGCAGCAGCAGGTGGTTGAGGCACATGTGCGAGAGCGCCAGCGAGGTGACGATCATCATCGCGCTCGCCGCCGAAATGCCGCCCAGGAAGGCGAACACCGACAGCCATCGGGATTCGCTGTGCTGGGTGATGCCCAGCAGAAAGTAGTCGGCGGGACCCCCCAGCTGCAGTGCCTGACCCGACCACAGCACGATGGGAATGGCCAGGTTGAAGGCCAGCAGGAACAGGGGAAAGGCCCAGCTCGCCATGGGCAGGTTGCGGTTGCCGTCGTTCTCCGCAAAGGTCATGTGAAACTGGCGCGGCAGCAGAAACGCCGCGGCAAAACTGAGCAGCAGGTAGGTGGTCCACGGCCCGTCGCGCACCGGTGCGTAGAGGTTGTTGACCGCATCCGGGTGCTGGTCCAGCCAGCTGTTCAGACCGCTGACTCCATCAAACACGTAGAACAGGGCGAATACGGCGACACCGAGAATGGCCAGCAGCTTGACCAGCGATTCGAAGGCGATGGCCACCACCAGCCCCTCGTGTTTCTCCCGCGGCGAGATGTGCCGGGCACCGAACAGAATGGCGAACAGGGTGATGGTGACGCAGAACCAGAAGCCGAAGCCGCCGGGCACCTCCTGGTCGGTGAGCGCGGTGAGTGACTGGGAGACGGCGCGGATCTGCAGGGCGATATAGGGCAGGGTGCCGGCCAGCATGAAGAGGGTGACCAGGACCCCGGCCAGCTGGCTCCGGTAGCGGAAGGCGAAGACGTCCGCCAGGGAGGTGAGCTGGTACTCCCGGGTGATCCGGAAGATGGGGGTGAGCAGCACCGGTGTGAGCACGAATGCCACCGTGACGCCCAGGTAGATGGTCAGGAAGTTATAGCCCTGGGATTGGGCGAATCCGACGCTCCCGTAGTAGCTCCAGGTGGTGGTGTAGACCCCCAGCGAGAGGACGTAGGTGACCGGGTGTTTCGCGATCCACTCGGGAATGGCCCGGCGCTCGGCGGCGTAGGCCACCAGGAAGAGCACCATGAGGTAGAGAACCGAGAAGCCGAACAGCTGGCTCAGCTCAAACTTCATGACGTCTCCGTCGGGTCAGCCAGGCCGCCAGCCCGATGATGGCCAGCCAGATGAGGTAGGGCATGTACCAGACCCGGTCCTCGGCCGCCCACCAGGCCACGAAAGGGGAGGCCAGCAGAAACAGCACCACCACGGTGACCAGCAGGATCTTTTCGATTTGGCGGGTATTGGGACCGGGGTTCAGCATGGGGCTACGATAGCAAAAAACGTTACCCATCGTAACAGTGATCGGGGGCGGGCAGGGCCATGACCTGCGGTATCCGCGCCAGCTGCCAGTGGGGTACGGCCCAAGCCAACAGTTCGCGGCAATCGGCACCCTTCAGTTCGGGCGGCGGCGACTGGCCGAGAAACCGCAGGGCCTCATACATCTCATCGGGCAACCGGTTGAAGCGCAGGGGGGTCGCACCGGTCTGCTTGCTCAGCTTGTCGCCCTGGGGGCCGACGGCCACCGGATGGTGGGCGTAGCCCGGCTGCGGAAATCCGAGCAGGCGCTGGAGCAGGGTCTGGCGCACCGTGACACCCAGCAGATCGCTGCCCCGCACCACGTGGGTGATCCCCTGCAGCGCGTCGTCGACCACCACCGCGAGCTGGTAGGCATACAGGCCGTCGCGCCGGCGCAGGACAAAATCGCCCACCTCCCGCTCCAGATCCCGGCTCACCGGGCCCTGGATCCGGTCGGTGACGGACTCCGTACCACGCCCCACGCGCACCCGCCATGCGCCAGGTTTGCCGGTGGGCGGCCGGCCGCGGCAGAGGCCGTCGTAGACATGGCCCTCAGGTCCGCGCGGCCCCTCCGTCAGGCGGGTACGGGAGCAGGTGCAGTAGTAGACCAGGTCAAGCTGCCGGAGGCGGTTGAGGTAGGACTCGTAGAGCACCTGCCGGGCATTCTGGTAGAGCACCTCGCCATCCCACTCCAGGCCCAGCGCTTCAATGACGGTGAGGATTTTCTTGCGGGCGCCGGGCACTTCGCGCGGCGGATCCAGATCCTCCATGCGGACCAGCCACTCACCCCCGTGGTGGCGCGCATCCAGGTAGCTGGCCAGCGCGGCCAGCAACGATCCGAAGTGCAGCGGACCCGTGGGCGAGGGGGCAAAGCGGCCGCGGTAGCCGTTGGCGGGTGGGGCGATGGAGTGGGTCACGGCGGTTCTGCCGGGAAGGTGCCCGCCGCGCTCAGGCGCGGCGGGGAGGTGTGGTGGGCGGCCGCCTCATGCGCGGCGGGGTCCGGTTTCAGGAACCGAGCTGCTTTTCGCGGATTTCGTCCAGGGTTTTGCACTCGATGCACAGGTTGGCGGTGGGCCGGGCTTCGAGGCGCTGGATGCCGATCTCGACGCCGCAGGATTCGCAGTAGCCGTAATCGCCCGCCTCCAGGTTGACCAGCGCTTCATCGATCTTCTTGATCAGCTTGCGTTCCCGGTCACGGGTGCGCAGCTCGAGGCTGAATTCCGACTCCTGGGTCGCGCGGTCGTTGGGGTCGGGAAAATTGGCGGCATCGTCTTTCATGTGATGCACCGTGCGATCGGCCTCCTCGACCAGGCTCTCCTTCCAGGCGCGCAGAATGTTCCGAAAATGCTCGACCTGACCCTCGCTCATGTACGCTTCGCCCTTCTTGGGCTTGTACGGCTCAAATCCTCCCTGGACCGCTGAATTGTCAGCTTTAGTCGCAGTTTTCGCCGCTTGCTTCTTTACCATCTTACCTACTCCAGGCTAACCACCTGCCAAAACAAGGCGGGAGTTAATATCACAAATCGTTCAGCCCAACAAGCAAGCACGACCTTGGTTGATTTCTGGTGCGGCGCAACAGCACGCTGGGCTTAAATACCGATTAACAGGCTAGATCATGAAGAGCAGAGCCGCCACCCGACGGCCTTCGGCCGCGAGAATGTTGTAGGTGCGGCAGGCGGCGCCCGTGTCCATCACCTCGATGCCACAGCGGGCGGCGGCCAGGGGGGCCAACAGGGCGGGGGACGGGAAGCGCTGGGTGGCTCCGGTGCCCAGGATGATCAGTTCCGGGGCGTGCTCCAGGAGCTGATCGAAGTGGGTGGTTTCCAGCGCGCCCATGTCCACCGGGCAGAGATCCTCCAGAATCGTCTCGTGGGTGAGGGCCACAGTTCGGGAAAAGGTGAGGTCGTTGATCAGGATGCTGCCGGCGCCGTAGGAGCGGATCAGCTGTTTTTGGGTGCTTTCGAGATGGAGTTTCATGGAAAAACCGGTTTGTCCGAGGGCAGGTGGGGCAACAGACCCACATTGTGTGGGGACTCGTTGACAGGCGCAGGGACTGCCATTACTTTTGACATCTTTGCGCGAGCCGCTCAACCCGTCAACCGACGACCCGGACACCAATGGAACAATTTCACCGTATCAAACGGCTGCCGCCGTACGTCTTCGCCATCGTCAACGAACTGAAGGCAAAGGCCCGGGCAGCAGGTGAGGACATTATCGATTTCGGCATGGGCAATCCCGACCAGCCGACGCCCAAGCATATTGTCGATAAGCTGGTGGAAGCCGCCCAGCGCGGCAATACCCACCGCTATTCCATGTCCCGCGGCATTCCCCGCCTGCGCCGTGCCATCTGCAACTGGTACAAGGAGCGCTACGACGTCGATCTGGATCCGGAGACCCAGGCCATTGTAACCATCGGTTCCAAGGAGGGGTTGGCCCACCTGGCGCTGGCCTGCGTGGAACCGGGCGATGCCGTGCTGGTGCCCAATCCGGCCTATCCCATCCACCCCTACGGCTTCGTGATTGCCGGGGCCGATATCCGTCACGTGCAGATGGTGCCGGGGGTCGATTTTTTCGCCGAACTGGAGAAGGCGATCAAGGAATCCTGGCCCAAGCCCAAGATGCTGGTGCTCAACTTTCCGGGCAACCCGACCACCCACTGTGTGGAGCTCGACTTCTATGAAAAGGTGATCGAGATCGCGCGCGAGCATAACATCTGGGTGATCCAGGATCTGGCCTATGCCGACATCGTGTTCGATGGCTACAAGGCGCCTTCCATTCTTCAGGTCAAGGGCGCGGAAGAGATCGCGATCGAAAGCTTTTCGCTCTCCAAGAGCTACAACATGCCCGGCTGGCGCGTGGGGTTCATGTGCGGCAACAAGACCCTGGTGGCGGCCCTGGCGAAAATGAAGTCCTACCTGGACTACGGCATGTTCACGCCTATCCAGGTGGCGGCCATCAGCGCCCTGGAGGGGCCGCAGGATTGCGTGCGCGAAATCCGCGACATGTACCAGCGGCGGCGTGATGTGCTGTGCGAAGGTCTGAGTGCCATCGGCTGGCAGGTGGAGAAGCCCAAGGCGACCATGTTCGTCTGGGCACCCATTCCCGAACAGTACCGGGAGATGGGTTCACTGGAATTCTCAAAGAAACTGATCCGCGACGCCAAGGTGGCCGTCTCTCCCGGTATCGGATTCGGTGACTACGGTGACGACCACGTCCGCTTCGCGCTCATCGAAAACGAACACAGAACCCGTCAGGCGGTGCGCGGAATTCGCGACATGTTCCGTCGCGACGCCAAACTCGCAAGTTAGGAAGGCAGCAATAGTGGAACCCATCAAAGTCGGACTGCTCGGTCTGGGGACCGTCGGCGGCGGCACCGTCAACGTTTTGAAACGCAATGCCGACGAGATCACCCGGCGCACCGGCCGCGGCATCCGCGTGGTCCAGGCGGCGGTGCGCAGCCTGGATCGCGAACGCATCTGTGACACCAGCGACATAGCGCTGACCACCGATCCTTTCGAAGTGGTCAACAACCCGGAAATCGACGTGGTGGTGGAGCTGATCGGTGGCTACGACCTGGCCCGCGAACTGGTGGACCGGGCAATCGCCAACGGCAAGCATGTGGTCACCGCCAACAAGGCGTTGGTGGCGCTGCACGGCAACGAGATCTTCCAGGCCGCGAGTGACAACAACGTGATGGTCGCCTTCGAGGCGGCGGTGGCCGGTGGCATTCCCATCATCAAGGCGCTGCGCGAGGGGCTGGCCGGCAACTCCGTGCGCTGGCTGGCAGGAATCATCAACGGCACCGGCAATTTCATTCTCACCGAGATGCGCGAAAAGGGACGCGACTTTGCCGACGTGCTGGCCGAGGCGCAGCAGCTCGGTTATGCCGAAGCCGACCCCACCTTCGACGTGGAGGGGATCGATGCCGCGCACAAGCTGACCATTCTCGCCTCCATTGCCTTCGGCATTCCGCTGCAGTTTGAGAAGGTCTACACCGAGGGGATCACCAGGATCACTCGCCAGGACGTGGAGTTTGCCGAGGGCTTCGGCTATCGCATCAAGCACCTGGGGTTTGCCAAGCGCACCCAGGCGGGCATTGAACTGCGCGTGCATCCCACGCTGATTCCGGAAAAACGGTTGCTGGCCAACGTCAATGGCGTCATGAACGCGGTGCTGGTCAATGGTGACGCCGTCGGTTCCACCATGTACTACGGTGCGGGTGCCGGTGCCGATCCCACCGCCTCGGCGGTGGTGGCCGACCTGGTGGATGTGGCGCGGGTGGCCACCGTGGACCCGACCCACCGGGTACCGCATCTGGCCTTCCAGCCGGGCGCGCTCTCCGGCGAACGGGTGACCGACATGTCCGAAGTGGTGACCTCCTACTACCTGCGGCTGCAGGCGGAAGACCGTCCCGGGGTGCTTGCCGACATCACCCGCATTCTGGGCGACGAGGGCATCAGCATCGAAGCGCTGTGGCAGAAAGAGCCCGAAGAGGGGGCCACCGATGTGCCGGTCATCTTTCTCACCCAGCAGGTGGTGGAGGAGCGGATGAACAACGCCATCCGCCAGATCGAGGCGCTCGACTCCATCCGCGGCAGTGTCACCCGCATCCGTCTGGAAAGTCTGGCGAGCTGAGCATGCGCTATATCAGTACCCGGGGGGGCATCGAACCCATTGGATTTGCCCAGGCGGTGATGATGGGGCTGGCCACCGACGGCGGCCTGCTGCTGCCGGAGTCCATTCCCACCGTCTCCCGGGAGCAGCTCTCGCACTGGGCGACACTCTCCTTCCAGGCGCTGGCTGTGGAGGTGATGGCGCCCTATGTGGCAGGCGATCTGACCCGCGACGAGCTCTCCGAACTGGTGGCGCGCAGTTACGCCTCGTTCACCCACCCCGAAGTGACGCCGCTGGTCCGGGCGGGTGAGGTGAACATCCTGGAACTCTTCCATGGCCCGACCGCGGCCTTCAAGGATGTGGCCCTGCAATTGCTCGGCAACCTGTTCGAGCATCTCCTGGAGCGCGACGGCGGGCAACTGAACATCATCGGCGCCACCTCCGGGGATACCGGTTCCGCCGCCATCTACGGCGTGCGTGGCCGCGAACATATCCACATTTTCATTCTCCATCCGCACCAGCGGGTCTCGCCCATCCAGGAGCGGCAGATGACCACGGTGCTGGACGACAATGTGCACAACATCGCCATTCGCGGCACCTTTGACGACGGACAGCGCATCGTCAAGCAGCTGTTCAACGATCTGGAATTCAAACGCAGCCACAGACTGGGGGCGGTCAACTCCATCAACTGGGCGCGGCTGCTGGCGCAGGTGGTCTACTACTTCTATGCCTGGGGCCAGGCCACGGGCGGAAACCAGGAACAGAAGGTGACCTTCAGCGTGCCCACCGGCAACTTCGGGGACATTTTCGCCGGGTACATCGCCATGCGCATGGGGCTGCCGGTGGAGAAACTGATTCTGGCCACCAACCGCAACGATATCCTCAGCCGTTTTGTGAACACCGGTGAATACGCCATGGGTGAGGTGCATCCGACGGTCAGCCCCTCCATGGACATCCAGATCGCCTCCAACTTCGAACGCTACCTCTATTACCTGTTGGGTGAGGAGGGCGGCCGGGTGAAGGCGCTGATGGATGAGTTTGATCGCAACCACCGCTTTGCCATCTCGCCTCAGCAGCAGGCGGAGGTGGCCCGCGTTTTCGCCGCGCAGGCGGTGGACGAACCGCAGACCCTGGAACAGATCCGCGCAACCTACGAGGCGAGCGGCTACATCCTGGACCCGCACACCGCCGTGGGCGTCCGCGCCGCCGCGCAGGTGCCGGGCGCCATCTGTCTCGCCACCGCGCACCCGGCCAAATTCGGCGCGGCGGTGCGCCAGGCCATCGGCGTGGAGGCCGATCCGCCCCCCAGCCTGCAGGGCCTGATGGAGCGCGAGGCGCGCTGCGAAGTGCTGGATGCCGATACCTCCGTGATCAAGCACTACGTGGAGAGCACGCTGGGCTAGTCGCCAAGGGGGTCCGGAAAGAGGTTCCGGACCCCGCTCAACTTTCCCTGCCGCGCGCTGGCATTTCATCCAATCTCGACTAATGTCTCCTCGGAATATCCAGGCGTCCTCATCGTCATTTTCCAGGAGACTTTTCATGAAGCGTTCGCGTATCGCCCTTGTCATGGGGCTTTCGTTGTGCACCACCCTGGCGGCAGCCGAACCCACGCTCAACGTGTCCGGTGTGGCAGAGATCGATGCCGCTGTGGTGGACGATAAAATTGCCGGCACCAAGAGCACCGATATGGTGGTGAGCACTGTGGAGCTGGCGTTCGATGCCACCATCAATGAGCAGGTCGGAGCGCATGTCCTGATGCTGTACGAAGAGGACGACACGCAGCCGCCGGAAGTGGACGAAGCGTATGTCACGCTGGGTCTGAGCGATCTCTACCAGCTGAACGTGGGGCAGCTCTATGTGCCCTTTGGTCGCTTCGACAGCGGCATGCTCAGCGATCCGCCGACCCTGGATCTGGGGGAGACCCGGGAGACCGCTCTGCAGCTCAACGGCAGCGTCGAGAGCGGGCTCTATTGGTCCGCCTATCTGTTCAACGGCGACTCGAGCAAGAATGCCGACGCGGCGAAGGGGGAGGACAATGCCCTGGGCATGGGGGTGAACATCGGCTTCGCTGCCGAGGAGCGCTACGATGTGGGCTTCGGCTATGTCAGCAATATCGCCGACAGTGACCTGCTCACCGATCTGGGTGGCGATGTGGACGGTTTCGTCGGTGGCATCAATCTCTATGGTGCCCTGCAGCTGAGCAGCATGCGTCTCTATGGCGAGTATGTGGCTGCCGCCGGCTCGTTTGAAAACGGGGATCTGGGCGGCGCCGTCACCAACGAAGAGCAGCCCAGTGCCCTGCACCTGGAGGTGGGATTCGATCTCTCCGAAGGCATGGCGGTCGCCATCGCCTACGCGATGACCGATGAGGCCGCTTTTGCCGGTCTGCCCGAGTCATCGATCGGCGCCACGCTTGCCACCGAACTGATGCCGGGTGCCGGCCTTGCCGTGGAGTACCGGATTGCCGATGACTACGGCACCTCGGATGGCGGCAGTGGCGAATCGGTCTCGTCGCTGACCGTGCAGCTCGCCGTCGAATTCTGACCGGCCACTCCTGCCGGCCGGCATCCGCCCGCCGGCAGGAGCCTACCGTCCCGCCTGGCCCACCACGATGGGCGCAATCAGTTTCTCCACCGGCACAAAGTTGTCGCGCAACACCAGTTGCTCCACGGCGGAGGTTGGGAGTTGCCACTCTTGCCAGACCCGCGGCATGCCGCGCCGGGCCTGCAGCAGGTCGCGGCTGACCAGCTCCCGACCGGCAATCAACACGTAGGTGGTGCGGCTCTCCTCATCGGTATCGGCGGCCATCCAGGCGCGCACCTGGGGAAAGACCCTGGCCAGGGTGCGGTGCACCGCCGCCACCAGCTGCGGATCGCGCCGCACATCCACCAGATTGATCAGATAGACCCCGTTGTCACCCAGCCGCGCCGCCACCTGCCGGGCGAACTCTTCGGTGAGCAGGTGGTAGGGGACGGAGAGATCGTGGAAGGCGTCGGTCAGCACCACATCGAAGTACCCGGGTTTTTCGCGTTGGATGGCCACCCGGGCATCGGTATGGGCGATGCGCATGCCATCCACCGTCACGAACATGCCGGCCTGGGCGATCAGCGTGACGATGGGGTCGATTTCGGCTACCACGATATCGGCCTGCGGGTGCTCGGCGCGGAGGGCCCTCGGCAGCGTATAGGCGCCGCCGCCGGCAAAGAAGTAGCGCTGCGCCGGCCCGCCGAACTGGGCCTGGATCAACTCGTCCATCAGGTGGGCGTAGGGGGTCAGCAGCAGAGTCGGATCGTCGGCGTGATTGATGCCGTGTTCCAGGTGGTCCAGCACCATGGCGCGCGCCTCACCAAAGGGCGCGCTCTCCGAGGCGTCCTCTACCCGGATGCAGAAATAGCTGCTCTCCACGTCGCAGGGATTGGCGAATGCGCCGCGCCCGCCACCGGTCCAGGTCACCAACAGCCCGACCGCCAGGGCGGTCACCGCGATGGCCGGCGACTGACCGCGCAGAAACGGCAGGCCGAGCAGGACCAGCACGCCCGCAGCACCGAGAATCACCTCCACCGTGCCAAAGGTCTGCACCAGCCAGTAGCCGGTGGCAAAGGTGCCCACGATGCTGCCCAGGGCCGCGAGGGCGTGCATGCGCCCGACGGTGCGTCCGGTGCGGGTATCAGCCTGCAGCGCCAGGGTGATGAGCAGGGGCGTAGCCGTGCCCAGCAGCACCGCCGGCAGGAAGAAGAGCAGCGCCACGTAGAGAAAGCTGGTGCTCAGCAGTCCCAGTTCGGCGTTCTGCAGCACCGGCGCCACGAAGGTGAGGATCACCAGGCTGGCCGCGCAGGCAACGGCCGACGCCAGCAGCGTGATGCCCACCGCGCGTGTGCCGCCCTCCCGGTCGGCCCAGATGCCGCCCAGCCAGTTCCCCAGGCTGAGGCCCCCGAGAATGACACCAATGATGGCGGTCCAGGAGTAGAGCGAGACGCCCACGTAGGGGGCCAGCAGGCGACCCGCGGCGATCTCGACCAGCATCAGGATGGCGGAGCTGACAAAGACGGCCATCCCCAGGAACAGCGGGTTTCCGACAAACGGGAAACGGGCACGGGGATCGGACCGCAGGGCGTCGGATGTGTTTTGCATGTTCAGTTCCGTAGG
>JBNLBB010000013.1:14988-34088 GCA_050302415.1 Gammaproteobacteria bacterium
TTTCCGACAAACGGGAAACGGGCACGGAGATCGGACCGCAGGGCGTCGGATGTGTTTTGCATGTTCAGTTCCGTAGGCGAGTGGCCAAACCGGTTGCCGGAGCGCGCCTTTTTGCACCGTTCTCCGCAACGCCGCGGCACGCGACACGGGTGGCTTGTTGTATCATTGCCGCCCAATTGATCGATTACCGATCTGCATTATCTAGCGAAACTGCTACACCGTGACAATTCGGATGAATACCTATGAGTGAGACCGAGCCGCAGCGCCCGAGCAACTTTATTCGCAATATCGTGCGCGACGACCAACAGAGCGGCAAACACGGTGGACGCGTGGCCACCCGGTTCCCACCGGAACCCAACGGCTACCTGCATATCGGCCATGCCAAGTCGATCTGTCTCAACTTCGGGGTGGCGGCGGATTTTGCCGGCACCTGCAACCTGCGCATGGATGACACCAACCCGGCGAAGGAGAGCATGGACTACGTGGAGTCCATCAAGCGGGATGTGCGGTGGCTGGGATTCGACTGGGAAGAGCGCCTCTTTTTTGCTTCCGACTACTACGAAAAGCTGTATGACTACGCCGTGGGGCTGATCCGCGACGGCAAGGCCTTTGTCTGCGATCTGACCCCTGACGAAATGCGCACCTACCGCGGCACGCTCACCGAACCGGGCAAACACAGCCCCTACCGACAACGGTCGGTGGCGGAGAACCTGGACCTGTTCCAGCGCATGCGCGCCGGTGAGTTTGCCGATGGCGCCAAGGTGTTGCGCGCCAGGATCGACATGGCCTCGCCCAACATCAATCTGCGCGACCCGGTGATCTACCGCATCCTGCGCCACACCCACTACCGCACGGGTGATGCCTGGTGCATCTATCCCATGTACGACTACACCCATCCCATCTCCGACGCCCTGGAGGGGATCACCCATTCGCTCTGCACCCTGGAATTTGAGGACCACCGGCCGCTCTATGACTGGGTGCTGGATAACATCGACATCGCCTGCCACCCGCAGCAGATCGAATTCTCCCGGCTCAACCTCGAATACACGGTGATGAGCAAACGCAAGCTCAACGAACTGGTCAACAAAAAACATGTGAGCGGCTGGGATGATCCGCGCATGCTGACCATCTCCGGTCTGCGCCGCCGGGGGTATACGCCCGCCGCCATCCGCACCTTCTGTGACCGCATCGGGGTGACCAAGGTGGACACCACCATCGAGATGGGGGTGCTGGAAAACTGCCTGCGCGAGGATCTGGACCAGCGCGCGCCGCGGGCCATGGCGGTGCTGCGCCCGCTGAAGGTGATTCTGCAGAACTATCCCGACGGGCAGGTCGAGCAGATGACCGCCTCACGGCATCCGAAGGATGAGGCCATGGGTACCCGCGACATACCCTTTGCGCGCGAACTCTACATCGATGCCGGCGACTTTGCGGAAGAACCGCCCAAGGGCTGGAAACGGCTGGTGCCGGGCGGTGAGGTGCGGCTGCGCAACGCCTATGTGATCCGTTGCGACGAGGTGATCAAGAACGAGGCCGGCGAGGTGGTGGCACTGCACGCCAGCTACGATCCGGAAACGCTGGGCAAAAACCCGGAGGGACGCAAGGTGAAGGGGGTGATCCACTGGGTGTCGGCCGCGCACGCGTTGGATGCCGAAGTACGTCTCTACGACCGGCTCTTCAGCGTGCCCAACCCGGATGCGGCCGGAGGCGAATATACGGATCATCTCAACCCCGATTCGCTGGTGGTGCTCTCCGGCTGCAAGCTGGAGCCGGGTCTCGCCGACGCGCAGGTGGGCCAGCCCTTCCAGTTCGAACGCGAGGGCTATTTTTGCCGCGACCCGCAGGATGCCGCCGACAGACCCGTGTTCAACCGCGCAGTCACCCTGCGCGACAGCTGGGCGAAACAGGCGGGAGGCAATTGACCGTGAGTGAGCGGAACGCACCCGCGTTGGGACGGGGCATGGAGCGCGTGCTGGAAAGCGCCCTCTACGCCAGCCGCTGGATTCTGGCGCCCATCTACCTGGGGCTGAGCCTTGCCCTGGTGGCGTTGGCCATCAAGTTTTTTGAGGAGATTTTCCACATCCTGCCCACCATCCTGGCCATGTCCGAGACGGAATTGGTGTTGCAGGTGCTGGCGCTGATCGACATGGCCCTGGTGGGGAGCCTGATCGTCATGGTGATGTTCTCGCTCTACGAGAACTTTGTTTCGCAGATCGACGTGGCCAAGAGCACCGAAAAACTGGACTGGCTGGGCAAGCTTGATTCCGGCTCGCTGAAGCTCAAGGTGGCCGCCTCCATCGTGGCCATCTCTTCCATCCATCTGCTCAAGATCTTCATGAATGTGGAGCACATTCATGAGACCAAGCTGCTCTGGTATGTGGTGATCCACCTGACCTTTGTGGTGTCGGCCGTCTTCATGGGCGTGCTGGACCGCCTCACCAAGCATTGAGGAGCTGTCTGTGAAAGTCATCATCGATCTCTGTGTGGTGCCCATCGGCGTGGGCACCTCGGTATCCAGCTACGTTGCCGCCTGTGAGCGGGTGGTGAAGGAGGCCGGACTGAAGGCCAGTCTGCACGCCTACGGTACCAATATCGAAGGTGAGTGGGATGCGGTGTTCGCCGCGGTCAAACGCTGTCACGAAGTGGTCCACGAGATGGGCGCGCCGCGCATCACCACCACCATCAAACTGGGCACCCGCACCGACCGGGAGCAGACCATGGAAGATAAAGTGACGAGCGTGCAGCAGAAACTGGCGGGCGACCCGAAGTAACCACGGTTTTGGCAGAGACACCGACCCACAGACCGCTGCTTGGTATCAGCGCCTGCCTCCTGGGTGATCCGGTCCGTTACGATGGCGATCACCGGCGGGATGAACTGATTCTCCGGCGCCTGGGCCCCGCCGTCAGCTGGCTTGGTGTCTGCCCGGAGGTGGGCATCGGGCTGGGGGTGCCACGTCCCACCATCCGGCTCGTCGGCCCTTCCCGCGCCCCCCGTCTGGTGGGCGTTGCGGATGCCGGGCGGGATTTCACCCAACCCATGCAGCGTTTTGCGCGACGGCAGCTGCGGCAACTGAGCCACGCAGCCGGCTATATCGTCAAAGCGCGATCACCCAGTTGTGGGCTTGGCAGTACCCCGATTGCCGGGCGGCGGGGAACAGTTGCCACGGGCAGCGGTCTCTATACGGCAACGCTCCGCGCCCAGATGCCGGCGCTGCCGATGGTGGAAGAGACCGCGCTCGCAGACCCCGAATGCTTCGATCAGTTCGTGCAACAGCTCTTTATCCGGCACCGTTGGCTGCAGGCCGAAGCCAACCACGACCGGCGCGCGGCGCTGCAGGGTTTTCATCGCCGACACCGGCTGGTATATGCCTGCTACGGGGTCCGCGCGCTGGCACGGCTCGACGCACTTGCCGCATCCCCGGTGCTGTACGGTCGTGGCGAGGGCAACGGCTATCTGCAGGCGGTGATGTCATTGACGGCCCGGCCGGCAGGTCGTGCCGGACATGCCCGGGTGCTGCGCGGTGTCGTGCGCTCGCTGGCCCATACCCTGGACAGGGCCGATCGCAACCAACTGCTGGGGGCAACCGAGGAGCTGCGCCGCGGCACCACCACGCGCAACAGCGTGATCTCCATGGTGCGCCACTTTGTGAGCCGCTGTAGCGAAGAGACGATGCAAAACGAGTACTATCTGTTCCCGGACGCAATGGAATTCCGGCTCCGTTTCGGTATTTGAATCCGTGGGCGAGGAGAGGTGATGAATTCAGAACTGGCGGTGCGCGAAGTGATGCACCCGGATCTACTTTACTGTTCGCCGGATGCGACAGTCAGGGAAGCTGCCAATGCCATGTTTCGGGCGGCCTGCGGATCGATCATCGTGATGGCGGAAGGGCGCGCCGTGGGCATCTGGACCGAGCGCGATTCGCTGGCCCTGGACCATCGCGATCCGGCCGCGCTGGAACAGCCGATATCCGCGGTGATGAGCTCGCCGGTGCGTACCGTTCCCGGTGCGACCCCGGTGGCCGAGGTCGGTGCCCGGTTCCGCGAGGAGGGGATACGCCACCTGGTGGTGGTGGATGTCCAGGAGCACCCGGTGGGGGTGGTCAGCCAGACCGACATCATTCTCGGCTATGGCGTGGAACGGTACCTCTCTCTGCGCGCGGTGCGCAGCGTGATGAACCGGCGCTGCGCACCGGTGACCGATGCGGCGGAGTTCCATGCCACGCGCATGGCCATGCACGCCGACGGGCTGGATGCCGTGGTGGTGGTGAACGAGAACAATCTGCCCGTCGCCATCTTCACGGAACGGGACTCGGTCCGCGTGTTGAGCAACGGTGTGGCTGTGCAGCGGATCGGCGAAGTGGCCTCCCGACCGGTGCACACCATCAATCAGGACGATTCGCTCTGGCGCGCACGTAATCTCGCCCTGGAACGCGGCATCCGGCACCTGCTCGTCACCGACGACGACGGACACCTGGTGGGCATTCTCTCCTTTGCGGATCTGCTCGGCATCATTGAACATGAATACGTGCAACACCTGGAGACTCTGCTTCACGAGCGCGAGCAGGCGCTGGCGGAATCGCGCCAGCATCTGCAGTTGGCCCACCGGATCATCGAGAGCTCGCTGGATGGAGTGGTCGTCACCGACGCCGACGGCCACATCGAAATGGTCAATCCCGCCTTCACCCGCCTGACGGGCTACCGCAGCGACGAGGTGGTGGGCAAAACACCAGCGGTGCTCAAGTCCGGGCACCACGATTCGGTTTTCTACGACGAGCTGTGGCGCCAGCTGAAGCAGAAGGGCTACTGGCAGGGAGAAATCTGGAATCGCCGCAAGACCGGTGAAATCTATCCGGAGTGGCTCACCATCACGGCCGTCCAGACACAGGACGGCTCGCGCAAATATGCCGCGGTGTTCAATGACATCTCCGAGCGCAAGAAGAGCGAGGAGCATATCCGCACCCTGGCCTATTACGACATGGTCACCGAGCTGCCCAACCGGCGACTCTTCTATGACCGTCTCGGCCTGGCGCTGAAGCAGGCGAAGCGGCGCGGCAGCCAGGTGGCACTGCTCTTCATCGACCTGGACCTGTTCAAGGAGATCAACGACCGGTGGGGCCACATGGCCGGAGACACGGTGCTGGTGGAGGTGGCCGCGCGGCTGAAACGCAGTATCCGCAGTTGCGACACCGTCGGGCGCATCGCCGGTGACGAATTCGCGGTCCTGGCTCCGGATATCCGGTCCGCCACCGATGCCATCCAACTGGCGGCGCGGGCCCTGGACAGCACCCACACGCCGGTGATCTACGAAAACCGGCAAATCAACGTCACCCTCAGCATCGGCATTGCCCTCTATCCCGACCACTCGAGCGACATGGAGGCCCTGGTCCGCGCCGCCGACCGCGCCATGTACCAGTCCAAGGAGAAGGGGCGGGCCCGCTATACCCTGTATGTCCCATCTCATCTCAGCAACTGAAGACCGGGAAGACACCCTTCGGCTGTTCGGAGGGGGCGCCGAGGGTTACGCACGCTACCGGCCCGGATACCCGGATCGGCTCTACGCCACCCTGGCCGAATTGGCACCGCGGCACCACGCGGTGTGGGACTGCGGTACCGGCACCGGGCAGGCGGTAGCCGGGCTGGCGAAAATTTTTACCCAGGTGATTGCCACCGACAGCGATCCAGACCAGGTGGCCCGAGCCGCCCGGATGCCGGGGGTGCGTTTTATGGCTTGTGCGGCCGAAAGCTGCTGTCTGGCAAACCGCAGTGTGGATCTGGTCACCGTGGCGCAGGCCCTGCACTGGTTCGGGCACGAGGCGTTCTTTGCCGAAGTGCTGCGCGTGCTTCGGCCCGGCGGCGTATTTGTGGGCTGGACCTACCAACTGTTGCGCATCGCGCCGGAGATCGACGAGCTGATCGACCGGTTCTACACCCACACCATCGGTCGCTACTGGCCGGCTCGGCGGCGTCACGTGGACGAGGGGTATCGCAACATTCCCCATCCGCTGACACCACTCGCCGTCGATCCCGGCCAGATCGAGATGGCCTGGACCCTGCCGCAACTGATGGGCTACCTGGGGACCTGGTCCGCCGTCGATCGCTACCGGCGCCAGCACGGAGTTGATCCACTGCCCGCGCTGGAGGCGGAGCTCCACCCGCGGTGGGGCGATCCCGAATCCGCACGCCTCGTGGTGTGGCCACTGGCGGCAGTGGCGGGACGCCGGCCATGAACCGGTTCTGGCTGGTCGGGATGTGGTTGATGGCAGCGCCTCTGTGGTCGGCGGAGCTGACCCTGGAGGTGCCGGCAGCCGGTGCCTATCGGGCGGTGACTGTCGAGCTCGCGGTGTCTGAGAGCGAGCGCGCGCAGGGGCTACAGGGCCGAACCGGTCTGGCTCCCGATCACGGCATGCTCTTTGACTTCGGCCATCCCCAACCGGTCTCCATGTGGATGAAACAGACCCTGATTTCGCTGGATATGCTGTTCATCAACGACAGCGGTCGGATTATCGGCGTGCGTGAACTGGCCGAACCCCACTCCCTGGAGCTGATCCACTCACCGCAGCCTGTACGCTGGGTGCTTGAGCTGGCGGGCGGCAGTGTGGCCCGCATCGGGATTGACCGGGGTCAGCTAATTCGCGGATTGCCTGACTGATTCCCGGTTGTCCCTCCGCGACCTCTGAAATTTCCGGTGTAATCCGTTAGTCGAAACGGTGTACCCCGACCCACAGAGGAGGAGAGCGATATGCGCCGCCCCAAACACTATGGCGTACGCGAATCCGAGGTGACCGACGAGGCGGTGTTCGCCGCCCGGCGGAAGTTCATCAGCGGCTCCGCCGCCTCCGTGCTGGCGCTGACTCTGGGTGGTCTTTTTCCTGCGCGCCGCGCCGCAGCCGCGCGCACCCTGGGTGCTTACCAGCAGAAGGCCTACGGCGCTGATCTGGAACCCAACCCGCTTGAGCACGCCGAGACCTACAACAATTTCTACGAATTGGGTACCGACAAGGCCGATCCGGTCATGTTTGCGAAACAGCTCAAAACCGAGCCCTGGTCCGTGGTGATCGACGGCGAGGTGGGCAAACCCGGCAGCTACGGGCTGGAAGACCTGCTCAAACCCCATACCCTGGAGGAGCGCGTCTACCGGTTGAGGTGCGTGGAGGCGTGGTCCATGGTGATTCCCTGGATCGGTTTTCCGCTGGGGGACCTGCTCAAGCGGGTGGAACCGACCTCCCGCGCCAAGTACGTCGCCTTCACCAGTATCTATGATCCGCTGAATCTGCCGGGTCAGTCGCTGCCCATCATCCCCTGGCCCTATGCCGAGGGGTTGCGGATTGATGAAGCCATGCATCCGCTCACCATTCTCGCCGTGGGCATGTACGGCAAGCTGCTGCCCAACCAGAACGGAGCCCCCATTCGCCTGGTGGTGCCCTGGAAGTACGGCTTCAAGAGTGCCAAATCGATCGTCAAGATATCGCTCACCGAAACGCAGCCGCCCACCGCGTGGAATATGGCCGCCCCGCGGGAATATGGCTTCTATGCCAACGTCAATCCCGCCGTTAGCCATCCCCGCTGGAGCCAGAAACGGGAGCGGCGGCTGGGCGAGTTTTTCAAGCGCGATACCCTGATGTTCAACGGCTACGAGGAGGCTGTCAGTTCGCTCTATTCGGGCATGGACCTCCGCCAGTATTTCTGACATGGGTGGGATGCACCGGCCTTCACCCCTCAAGACCGGCGTGTTTCTGCTGTCGCTGCTGCCCCTGGCCTACCTGCTGTGGCTGTTGTTGAGCGACGGGCTTGGTGCCAATCCCATCGAGCGGATCAACCGGTTTCTCGGCGACTGGGCATTGCGCTTTCTGCTGATCACCCTCACGGTGACACCGCTGCGCCGGCTGTTTGGCTGGCACCGACTTGCCCGGGTCCGGCGGATGCTCGGACTGTTCTGTTTTTTCTACCTGTCGCTGCACCTGCTGAGCTATCTGGTGCTGGACCAGTTTTTCGACTGGCAGGCCATCTGGGAGGATCTGCTGGAGCGTCCCTACATCACGCTGGGGTTCTGCGGATTTCTGCTGCTGTCGCCGCTGGCCTTCACCTCCACCGATGGCTGGGTGCGGCGGCTCGGCCGCCAGTGGGTGCGGCTGCACCGGCTGGTCTATCCGGCCGCCGTCCTGGCAGTCACGCACTTTTTCCTGATGACCAAAGCCGATCTGCGCGAGCCGCTGCTCTACGCCACGCTCCTCACCCTGCTGTTCGGCATCCGGTTGCTGCCACGTGCTGGTCGCGCTGCCGCCGTGGAGCAGCGCTGAAGGGGTGTCCCGCCCGCTATAATGTGCACCCGGGATGGCGGAGACCAGTTGCGCATGGCCGAAAAACTGCCGGTAACCGCAGCCATCAGGGTGCTGCGGGCAGCCAAAGTGGAATTCACGGATCACCCCTACCGCTACGAGGAGGGCGGAGGCAGCGCCGTGGGTGCCCGTGAATTGGGGGTGGATGAACACCAGGTGATCAAGACCCTGATCATGGAGGATGACGAGCGGTCCCCCTTGGTGGTACTGATGCATGGAGACAAGCAGGTATCAACCAAACAGCTGGCCCGGGAGATCGGCGTCAAGCGCGTTCAGCCCTGTGAACCCAAAGTGGCGGACCGCCATTCGGGCTACCAGATCGGGGGTACCTCGCCCTTCGGTACCCGGCGGAAAATGCCGGTCTACATGGAAGCGTCGATAACGGAGCTGTCGCGTATCTATATCAACGCCGGCAAGCGGGGTTATCTGGTGGGGATGGATCCAGACGCGCTCTGCCGCGTGCTTGCGCCGGTCCTGGTCAGGGTGGCGGTTTAGGCGGCCGCCAGATCGCGCGCGACACGATCCAGATTGTCGCCCGCTTCCATCACCCGTTCGGTGGCTTCCGCCACCCGTTCCCGATCCAGACCCAGCACGGTATACGCCACTGTCGGCGCCTCGACGCCGCTGGTGGTCCCCACGCCGTGTTCGTTGGCCAGATGTGCCGCCAGCATGATCAGGTTGGCGTAGACCGCATGTTCGCCACGGAAATATTCGTTGTGGTGCTCCCGTTGGGTCACGATCACCTCGGAAGGCATATTCCACGCGGCCAGCAGACGTGCACCGATTTCCGTGTGCGTCACGCCGAGCATCCGCTTTTCCACCAGCATGACCGGGACACTCTCGTTGGCCGCGAGCAGCCGGTTGAGCAGATACATCTCGGGCGGGAAGAGGTGGCCCAGCACAAAATAGCCAAAATTGCTCAGCAGTCCTGCCAGGTAGGCGGTGCCCGATTTGGGCCGGATCGACGGTTTGATCTGCCCGGCCAGCGCCTGGGCAATCGAGGCGGTGTAGATGGATTCACGCCACAGGTTCTCCAGGCTGAGCACACCGCTGGCCTGATACCGCAACTGGCTGCCTGTGGCGAGGCCCAAAGCCAGATTGAGTACGGCATCAAAGCCCAGCACACGGGCGATGGCGGTTTCTATGGAATCCACCTGTCCGTGGTAGTTGAAAAAGGCGGAACGGGAGTAGCGGACGATCTGCGCGCTCAATGAAGGGTCGGTCACCACAATATTCGCCAGTTGTGAGACGGTGGCGCGGGGATCGGCGCGCAGCCGCAACAGCTCCTGGGCCATGGTGGGCATGGAGGGGAGCCGGTTGGTGTCGGAGACGGTCTCCAGGATTTCGCTGGCCGGGCGCAGGCGACCCAGCTCTTCGAGCTTCATGATGCCGCTCGGCATGGTGAATTCCATGCCACTGTCGGTCGCCAGGGCCTGGTGGTCGATGGAGAACTCCATGAGGCTGCCTTCGTTCTGCAGGCTCAGGAAATTGGTGGCATCCATAATGATGAGCTGATCGTGAACACCCGGTTCAAAGACCACCTGGCGCATGTCGGTGAGTTTGCGGTCGATGACCGCAGGAATGCCGTAGGCGCCGGCCAGGGGAGGGATCGATCCGGGCTGACAGTCGGCAAAGAGTTGGCGCACCTGGATGGAGGGCGCCGGTTTCAGTTCCCGGCCCAGCACCTGGCTCAGGGCTTCGAAATCGATCATTTCGCTGGCGCGCAGGACCGCGAGCAGCAGGGACCCTCCGTCCTCCAGCAGCACGGCGCGAACCAGGCGATGGGTCTCAAGGCCTGCAGCCTGTGCCGCTTCCTCCAGGGTGTGCGTCGGGGAGTGTCTGACAATGTCGAAATCTGTCTCTTCCCTGCGCAGATACGCTTCAATCTTCTCCGGAAGCGCCATTTCCAGTTACTCCATAGATACGCACGGCTTCTGGCCAATTTATTCTGATGGTTGGGTTTTCCCTCACCGACCCCATACACGAAACGGGTTTGCAATAGGTCATTGTTGCTGTTGGTCCGGCAGGTATCGTTCCGATATCCAAAACGTAGTGCACCGGGGCGGATTGGTCCAGCAGTTTGTCCAAATCGCCGGTTGCAAGTAAGAAATGGTTGACTACGCTCAACTAGTCGCTTCTTGTTCAACTAGTTTCTCATGATCAATCTTGGAATCCTTGACCGCGCACTGCGCGTAGCTACCGGCGCGGTGCTCATCGCCGTTGCCCTCATCTTTCCCGACGCACTCTGGGGCTGGGCGGGTCTGGGGTTCGCCGCCACGGCCCTGTTGGCCTGGTGCCCGCTCTACAGTTTGCTTGGATGGCACTCCCTCGAACCCGGCTGATCGGGGCCGTATCAAAAAAAGAGGTGACTCCCGGCCCGAATCTGGCTGTAATTCAACGCGCACGAAGAATTTGAACAATGTATCAATCAACCGGTTCGGCGGTTGCGGAGAGGGTAATGGGCAGTTCGCTTGATCCATTTGGCATTGCCGAGGCCTATCTGGCCGTACAGCGTGCCTGGCTGCTGCAACCATCGGCCCTGACCGGGCGGATGATCTCGCTGAGTGCGGAACTGGCTCGGCTGCAGGCCCAGAGCTGGCAGCGGCTGATGGGTCTGGAGACCGACCATGCGGACAGTGCCTCGGAGTACGACGAGCGGTTTCAGGATGAGGCGTGGCGCGGGAACCCCTTTTACGAGTCGATCAAGGAGTACTATCTGCTCTATACCCGCTGGCTTGAGGATACGGTCTACCAGACACCGAATATCTCGGACAAGAAGCGGGATCGCGCCGCCTTCTGGATGCGTCAGGCGCTCAACGCCATGGCGCCCACCAATTTTTTCTGGACCAATCCCGTGGCCATCACCCGCTATCTCAATACCGGCGGAGAGAACCTGAAGCAGGGTATCCGCGCCTGGTTGCACGATGTCGCGGCCGGGGATATTCGCATGGTGGCCGACAATGCCTTTGTGGTGGGCAGGGACCTGGGCAACACCCCGGGGAAGGTGGTTTTCCGCAATGAGCTGCTGGAACTGATCCAGTATGCACCAGCCACGGAACAGGTGCATGCCACACCCATCGTGCTCATCTCACCCTGGATCAACAAGTACTACCTCCTGGATCTGGGTGAGAAGAAGAGCCTCATTCGCTATCTGGTGGCACAGGGCTACACCGTGTTTGTCACCAGTTGGCGGAATCCCGGTCCCGAGCAGAGTGGCCTGAGCATGGATGACTATCTGCTCGAGGGCGCCAGGGCGGCGCTGGAGACGGCCGGATCCATCTGCAACGAACCGGTTCACGCGGTCGGCTATTGCATCGGCGGGACCATGCTGGCCGCTCTGATGGCCTGGTACCGGCAAGATCCGACAGGGGCCGAACCACCGGTACGCAGCTGGACCCTGTTTGCCACGCTGACCGATTTTTCGGCGCCCGGCGAGATCGATGTCTTCATCGACCCGGACGCCATCCGGTTCATCGAGGAACAGATGCGCAGCCAGGGTTACCTGGACGGGAAGTCGATGGCGGGCTCATTCCGCAGCCTGCGCGCCAACAGCCTGATCTGGCACTACTTTGTGCACAACTACCTGTATGGCGAGGAGTTGCCCAAGTTTGACGTGCTCTTCTGGAACTCGGACAGCACCCGTATGCCGGCAACCATGCACAGCACCTACCTGCGCGAGTTCTACCTCCACAACCGGCTGGTCGAGCCGGGCGGCGTGATGCTGGGCGGCCGGGCTCTGGACCTGCGCAAGATCGATACGCCGCTCTATGCGGTGGGCGCCGAGCAGGATCACATCGCCCCCTGGCGTGAAACCTTCCGCATCTGCGGCCTGGTGAAAGCGCCGGTGCGCTATGTGCTGGCCACCTCCGGTCACATCCTGGGCATCGTCAATCCGCCGGTCGATCCACCCAAACGCCGCTACTGGGCGGGCGATGCCACTGCAACCCGGGATGCCGAACGCTGGCGCGACAGCGTCGAGAAGCGTCCCGGATCCTGGTGGGAAGACTGGACGGTGTGGCTGAATCAGCGGGATGACCGGCTGGTGAACGCCAGGCAACCGGGGTCCAGCGCCTATCCGCCCCTGGATGATGCGCCCGGCACCTACGTGTTCGACAAGTAGCCGATCGCTACCAGTACTTTTCCATGTGGATGTTGCCGGGCGACTTCTTGGAGTGCTCGGTGAATCCCTGTTCGCTCAGGGTTCCGGTGGCCAACTGGACCATCTCCGGATGGCCGCAGAGAAAGACATGGGTGTCCCGTGGATCCAGGGCAAAACCGGTCTGCCGTTCAAAACGCCCCCCGGCGAGCCAGTGCTGAATGTAGCCCGATTCACCGTTCCAGGCGGGATCCTCACCGGGCCGGGAGATGATGGGCAGGTAGCGAAATTGCGGAAAGCCGCGGGCCAGGCGTTCCAGTTCCGTGCGATAGCCCAGGTCCCATGAGTAGCGGGCGCCATGCAGCACGGCCAGCGGCCGGTCCTTATCCGTTTCCAGGTAGGTGCGCAGCATGCTGATATAGGGTGCCAGTCCAGTGCCGGTGGCCGCCATCAGCACCCGATGGTCGTGGGGAACCTGCTCCAGCGTGAAGAGCCCGCGTCCGCTGTCGCCGACAAACAGGCGGGCACCCGGTTGCAGATTGAACAGGCGCGGTGTGAGTTCGCCGCTGGAAACCAGGGAAACGTAGAACTCCAGGGTCTCCTGGTGAGCCCCGGAACTGATGGAGTAGGCGCGGCGCACCATCTTTTCCGGATCGTCACCGACCGCGACATCACAGCCGGGTAGGGCGGGTTCACCGCTCTTCAGGCCGAGTACGGTGTACTGTCCGGGGGTAAAGGTGAATCCGGCATCGTCCGGTTTGACCACGAAGGTGGCCAGCTGCGGGGTGATGCGTCGAATCTCAACGACGGTCGCGTTGTAGTTGATCTGTTTTCCCACAGTCCTGCTGGCACCTAACCGGTTTCTGCTTTGGTTTTCTTGGCTGGGCTGCCGGCAAGGCGGCTGCGAAGTGCCTGGTTTTCCTTGCGCAGTTTCACGATCTCCAGCTGAAACTGCTTCATCTGGAGCTGGAGCTTCTTGATGTAGCCCACCAGCTCTTCATAGCTGTACTTGTGTGGTGCCGAGGTCGGCGGTTCGGGGTTGGCGGCCACCTTGACCACCAGGGCCACGCTTTCCGGTTCGTCGGCTGGTTCCATGCCTTCGGAGTCGAGCAGTTCGACGGCCTCCGCCGGCTCAGGCTGCTGGACGGCGCCGGTATCCGATTCGAGCTGCACGCCGTCGGGTAGTCCACCCAGCCCCTTGTCCAGGAAGTGGGCATCCAGTCCCCGTTCGGTCAGCAGAAACGCGGCCACCGCGCCGCGGCTTCCGGTATCGCAATAGGCGATATAGCCTTTGCTGCTGTCCAGCTCCGAGGTGGCAGTGCGCAACCGGGTGAGCGGTATGTTGATACTGCCGGGCAACCGGCCATTCTGGAATTCGGCCTCGGAGCGGACATCGAGCCAGATGGCGCCCCCGTCCACCAGTTCCTGGGCGGCGTCAAATTTCATCTGATGGAGCATGGGTTTGCGCACAAGCTCCACGAAGTCGGCCTTGCCCAGGCGCATCAGCACCCCTTCGGAGAGCATCACGATGCTTGCGTTGCGCTTTTTGTCGGAGACCAGAGCCTCCTCGCCGAAGCTGGCGCCGGAACCCAGTTCGGCCAGCTTCTCTTCGCTTTTGCCGTCTTCGGTCCGCCGCATTACCGCGCAGGTGCCGCGCTTGATGATGTAGTAGTAGTCGCCCTCGTCGCCCTGGTTGATCACCCGGTCGCCCTGATGGACGTTGATCTGCTGCATGCGCATCAGCATCTGCTGGATGTTGGCGGGTGGAATCTGGACGAAGAGCTGGGACTGCAGCATCTTGGTCATCCAGTCCTCATCGTCATCCTCGGCACCGATATCGGCCACTTCGATGCTCTGGGACTGGTTCAACGTCAGGTGATGGTCGAGCAGTTTGCTGTCGAACATCAGCAGCGTGGACTGGGCGCGGGTCTTGGCCGTGAAGCGCCGTGGCTGGAGATGGGCGATTGCGTAGTGGGCCTGTTCGGTACCCGCGTGAACAGTTTGGGCCACGCGCCCGTCGGCGGCGAGGGTCACCTCCCCGTTGAGCAGGTAGATCGTCTGCTCATCGCGCTGCCCCTGGCGGAAAATGGTGGTTCCCGGACCCACCGAGTGGACCCGTGCCTCCACTGCCAGCTGCTCCAGTTGGGCACGTGACAGGACATTGAGCGGGACCAACTGGGCGAGTACGTCCGGGTCGACTTTACGGGCAGGCTGGTTCATAGATCCCTGGTTGATACGGAGATTTCGGGCAGACGGCAGACTGCCAGCGTATGGGTTCAAAGTATAGCGACAAAGTCGCTTCTTGGGCTGATCACATCATTTCGGCGGGCTGACCTTGGCCAGCCCCTCCATTACCACCGTCCCTTCCTGGTTGCTGCACCAGGTGCGCAACTGCACCCGGTTGCGCCCGGCGTCGATCTCCAGTACCTGCACGTGAGCGGTGATGGTGTCGCCGATGCGGGCCGGTGCCAGGAACTTCAGGCTCTGGTCGATGTAGACGGTACCTGGTCCTGGCAGGCGCATGCCGACCACGTTGCTGACGAAGCCGGCCAGCAGCATGCCGTGGGCAATCCGACCCTTGAAGAAGGTCTGCGCGGCGTAGGTTTCGTCGACGTGCGCCGGATTGAGATCACCGGTAATACCGGCATAGAGATAGACGTCTGATTCGGAGATGGTTTTGGAAAAGGTGGCGGTTTCTCCAGCCACCAGCTCGTTCACTTTTTTGCCATTCATACTGCCTGCCGTGGGGTTCGTGGGTTACTGTGCTCGTTGTGCCGGGGGAGTATACTGACCCGGTCGCCCGCTGGCACGCCGCGGCACCCCACAGCCTGGCATCATCCGGAGGATATGCATGTTTGAATACGATCAGCAACTCGTCGAAGAGCTGCTTGAGAACAGCACGGAGTTTCGCGAACTCTACGACCAGCACCGGGAGCTGAACAACAAGGTCTACGATGCTGAGATGGGCATCCTGCCGGTTGACGATTTCACCATGGCGCGCATGAAAAAGCAGAAGCTGATCCTGCGAGACCGGATGTCGGAAATCATCGATTCACACCGACCCGAGCCGGCCTGAAGCCGGCTCCCAAAACCGTCGGCGCCGTGCCGCCGTGGGTTACTCGGAACCGGCCTGAATGGCCGCTTCCGCCTGTTCCGGGGTGACGTGACGCACGTCCTTCCCCTCCACGAAATAGATGACATATTCGCAGATGTTGCGGGCGTGATCGCCAATGCGTTCCAGGGCGCGCGCTGACCACATCACGTCCAGTGAGCGACTGATGGTGCGCGGATCTTCCATCATGAAGGTGACCAACTGGCGGATGGCGCCTTCGTAGGCCTGGTCCACCAGCCGGTCATTGCGCACCACCTGGAGCGCAAGCTCGGTGTCCATGCGGGCAAAGGCGTCCAATGCGCTGTGCAGCATCTCCTTGGCGCGCTGGCCTAGGGGTTCGATCTCCGAGAACTGGGTGCGGGGCCGCTCGTGCTGCGCCAGCCGAATGGCCATGCGCCCGATCTTGTCCGCTTCGTCGCCCATGCGCTCCAGGTCGGTGATGGTCTTGATGATGGCGACCACCACCCGCAGATCGCTGGCTGCCGGTTGACGGCGGGCGAGAATGCGGCTGCACGCCTCATCGATCTCCACCTCCATGTGGTTGACCTTGTAGTCATTGCGCACCACCTCTTCGCCGATCTCGCCATTGCCTTCGAACAGCGCCTGCAGCGCGTCGGCGAGCTGTTTTTCCACCAGGCCGCCCATCTGCAGCACCTGGTTGCGGATGCTCTCCAGCTCTTCGTTGAACTGCTGGGAAATATGTTTGTTGAGGTTGAGGTTTTCCATCTCGGGCTCCCTTCTGCATCAGCCGTAACGACCGGTGATGTAGTCTTCGGTTTTCTTCTTCTTTGGGTTGGTGAACAGCGTATCGGTATTGTCGAATTCGATCAGCTGTCCCATGTAGAGAAATGCGGTGTAGTCCGACACCCGCGCGGCTTGTTGCATGTTGTGGGTCACGATCACAATGGTGTACTTGGACTTGAGTTCGTAGATCAGCTCTTCGATTTTCAGGGTGGAAATGGGATCGAGCGCCGAGGCGGGCTCGTCCAGCAACAGGACTTCCGGCTCGATGGCAATCGCCCTGGCGATGACCAGGCGCTGCTGCTGACCACCGGAGAGCCCCAGCGCATTGTCATGCAGGCGGTCCTTCACCTCGTCCCACAGCGCGGCTCCCTTCAGGCTGCGTTCCACCACCTCATCCATTACCCGGCGGTTCGATTCGCCCTGCAGGCGAAGTCCGTAGGCCACGTTTTCGTAAATGCTTTTGGGGAAGGGGTTGGGTTTCTGGAATACCATCCCGACCCGTCGCCGCAGCAGCGAGACATCCACGTGGCGGGTGTTGATGTCGGCGCCATGCAGCAGGATTTCCCCTTCTATGCGGACATCGTCCACCAGGTCATTCATCCGGTTGAAGCAGCGCAGCAGGGTGGATTTGCCGCAGCCGCTGGGACCGATGAAGGCCGTGACCCGATGTTCGGGAATGCGCAGATGGATGTTGTGCAGCGCCTGTTTTTCCGCATAAAACAGGCTCAGCGCGTTGACATCAATACAGATTTTTTCATTCTCGAGATTCAATCCGTGATTGCTGTTCCGGATACTGCCGAGATTCATTGCATGGGTCATAGAAGTTAACTCGTTCCGATCTTCCGCGACGCAGTGATCAGTGGTCAAGCGCGCGGTACTTTTCGCGCAAATGGTTGCGGATGCCGATGGCCACCAGGTTCAGCAGCACAATGACCACCACCAACAGCAGGGCGGTGGCGTAGACCAATGGTCTTGCCGCCTCCACGTTGGGGCTCTGGAATCCGACATCGTAGATATGAAACCCCAGGTGCATGAACTTGCGGTCCAGGTGCACGAACGGCGCATTCAGATCCACCGGCAGAGTGGGGGCCAGTTTGACGACACCCACCAGCATCAGCGGTGCCACCTCGCCGGCGGCGCGGGCGATGGCCAGGATCAGCCCGGTCATCATCGCTGGACTGGCCATGGGCAGGACGGTGCGCCACAACGTTTCGAACTGGGTGGCGCCGAGCGCAAGGCTCCCCTCCCGGATATTGCGCGGTACCCGGGCCAGTCCCTCCTCGGTGGAGACGATGACCACCGGCAGGGTGAGCAGCGCCAGGGTGAGCGATGACCAGAGCAGTCCCGGCGTGCCGAACACCGGTGCCGGCTTCGCCTCCGGGTAGAACAGATCGTCGATGCTGCCACCGATGAAATAGACAAAAAAGCCGAGTCCGAATACGCCATAGACAATGGAGGGGACGCCGGCGAGGTTGTTCACGGCGATGCGCACCGTGCGGGTGATCACCCCCTGCTTGGCGTACTCCCGCAGATAAACCGCGGCAAGCACGCCCGCCGGGGTTACCACGATGGACATCACAATCACCATCACCACGGTGCCGAAGATGGCCGGGAAGATACCGCCTTCGGTATTGGCCTCCCGGGGATCGTCGCTCACGAACTCCCAGATTTTGCCAAGGTAGTGCCAGCTCTTGGCCAGGATACCCATGGCATTGGGCTGGTAGGCGTCGACAATTTTGGCCAGGGGAATGGTCAGGGTCTGGCCGTTGGCGGTTTCCAGCAGCAAGCTCTCCTGTCCGATCCGCGTGTAGAGTTCGCGCAGCCGGGTTTCCAGGCCGGCAAACTCCGCGCGCAGGGCAGCGCGCTCTTCCTGGATATCGGGATAGACGGTGTTGTCGCTGGCTTCCCTGATCTGGCGCCGACGCTCTTCCAGGCGCAACTGTTCCAGCGCGTAGTTGATGTCGCCCATCCGGCCACGCTCAATCTCTCTGATCTGTTCGACCTGGGAAGCGGTCTCATCCAGCAGGGTGGCGAGCATCCCGGTCAACGCCCCGCCATCCGCGATCCGCGCCTCACCGCGCAGCAGTGCGCGCGGGTAGCCATAGGCGTTGCCCCACTCACGGCGCTCCAGCACCATGATCTCTTCCGGGGTGTCCATGGACTGGATGTCGGCTTCGGCTATCCAGCGGAAATCGAGTCCGGAGAGGTCGCGGTTACCGGTTTTGAAGAGGAACCGGTGGGCCAGGTCGGAAGCCTTCACCTTGTCCGCTCCATCCGTATGCACCGGAATGTCCTCTTCGTCGTGTAATTCGCCGATCACCCGCTCGGTAGCTGATCCGTCCACTACCTGCACCTCCTGCACATCCGCCGGCCAGAAATGACCCAGGCCGCGTACCGCGATCAGTCCCAGCAGGCCCAGGACCATGATCAGGCTGGTGGCCAGGGCAGCGGCGTTCAGCCAGATGCCGGGAGACCCGCTTCGCAACCATTCACGGGCGCCGCGGTTGCTCATTGCTTCCAGGGGATTGGTGGTCATATGGAGCTGTACTTCTTACGCAGTCGCTGACGCACGATTTCGGCGACCGTATTGAACACAAAGGTGGCCATGAAGAGCACGAGTCCGGCCAGAAACAGAACCCGGTAGTGGGTGCTGTTGACCTCGGATTCGGGCATTTCGACGGCGATGTTGGCCGACAGGGTGCGCATCCCCTGGAAAATGCTGAAATCCATCACCGGCGTGTTGCCGGTGGCCATGAGCACAATCATGGTTTCACCGAGCGCCCTGCCCAGGCCGATCATCACCGCCGAGAAA
>JBNLBB010000014.1:0-33471 GCA_050302415.1 Gammaproteobacteria bacterium
GTCGTGACCTGGCGAGAAGCTGCAACGAAGCATGCGGATCGCTCCTCCTGCCCCGCAGGGCGTGGCCTGAAGCGCCCATCTGCTGCGTTGCGCTGCTTGCCAAGGACTCAGGCCATTGGCTGCACAGCACGCCTTGCAGCTGCGCGCTTGAGGCCTCGCAGAGAGAACATGGGACTTAATCAGAGGTTCCTTAGCCTCTATCTGCCGCATCTCAGCCTGGAGGTATTCGCCACCGGTGACGGCGTACCAGGTCCCCTCGCCATCAGCGACGGCCCGCTCAACCGCCCGCTGGTGCATGCCCGCAACCAGGCGGCAGCCCACGCCGGCATCACCCCCGGCATGACCATCGGCGCCGCCGAAACCCTGGTGCCCAACCTGCGCGTCTGTCCGCGCAGTCCGACACTCGAGGCCCAGACCCTGGAACGCCTTGCCGCCTGGGCCGGGCAGTTCACCAGCCAGGTGGCGCTGCACCCACCCCAGGGGATACTGCTGGAGATCGCCGCCAGCCTGAATCTGTTTGGCGGGCTGGAACGCCTGCAGCAGCGGATTGCCGACAGCCTGAACGAACTGGGTTACCGCGCCCGCTACGGCACGGCCCCCACCCCCCTGGGGGCCTGGCTGCTGAGCCGCGCCGGGGGCGGCGCGGCGCGCGACCTCCCCGGCCTCACGGCCCGACTCTTCGCCCTGCCGCTGGCGGTGCTGGAGCTCGACCCCAAACGCCTGGAGAGACTCACCGGGCTGGGCCTGGCCACCCTGGGCGACTGCCTGCGCCTGCCCCGCGACGGGCTTGCCCGCCGCCTGGGACCCGACCTGCTCGACACCCTGGACCGCGCCTTCGGCCGTATCCCCGACCCGCAACCCATCTACCAGCCGCCGGAGACCTTCCGTGCCCGGCTGATCCTGCCCGCGCCGGTGGAACAGACCGAGGCACTCGCCTTCGTTGCGCGACGCCTGCTGCTGGAGCTGTGCGGTTTCCTGCGCGGCCGCGACCTGGGGGTCAACGCCCTGCATTTTGAACTGCGCCACCCCCGGCACCCTCCCAGCCACATCCCGCTGGGGTTGGTGACCCCCAGCCGCGACCCCGACCACCTGCTTGGCCTGTTGCGCGAACACTTTGCCCGCACCCCGCTGCCCGCACCGGCCGAGGAGCTGTGGCTGGAAGCCACCGCGCTGCAACCCTGGAGCACCTTCAGCGACGACCTGTTCACCCCCCTCACCCACGACGGCGACTGGGCGGTGCTGGTGGAGAAACTGCGTGCCCGGCTGGGCGAGCAGGCGGTGGCAGGCCTGGAGCCGCATGCCGACCACCGTCCGGAGCGGGCCTGGCGTCTTTGCGCCCCGGAACAGGCGCATGAGCTGCCGACCCCGAACGGCCGGCGTCCGCTATGGCTGCTGCAGGAGCCGGTATCGCTCAGCCGGGGTCGGCAGTTGCCCGGCCGCCTGACACTCAACCAGGGGCCGGAGCGGATCGAGAGTGGTTGGTGGGATGGGGCACGCGTGCGCCGGGACTACTACGTGGCCCGGCACGAGGCGGGCGCCCGCTATTGGGTCTATCGCGATCTGGAGGATGAAGGCGCCTGGTACCTGCACGGGATCTTCGCTTGAGTCTAGATTGTCGACATCACCTCACGCAGCCGCTCCACCAGCACACTCATGGAGGCCGGGCGCGCTTCCCGGTCCTTGGCCAGCAGGTCCATCACCAGCTGCGCCAGCCCGGGAGGCAGTTGCGGCGCCAGTTCGCCCAGCGGCGGCGGGTCGCGAGTGAGCACCTGGGCGATAACCGCCGCCGTATCTCCAGCAAAGGGCAGCTGTCCACCCAGCATGCGGTAGAGGGTGACACCCAGCGAGTAGAGATCGGTCCGCTGGTCCAGCTCCAGGCCCTGAGCCTGTTCCGGACTCATGTAGGCCGGAGAACCCATCACCGTGCCCTGTCGGGTCTGCTGGCTGGCATCGGCCATCTTGGCCAGTCCGAAATCGGTCACCTTGGCCAGGCCTGAAACCCGGTCGTAAATGATGTTGGCAGGCTTGATGTCGCGATGGATCACCTGTTTCTCGTGGGCATAACCCAGGGCGTCGGCAACCTGGATCGCCACCGTGACGATATCCTCCACGGGCAGCAGGTTGTCCAGGTCCGTGAAATTGTCCAGGCTGTCGCCAATGGCGTAGTCCATGGCGATATAGGCCAGGTCGTGCTCTTCACCCACGTCGTAGACGGTGACCACATGAGGGTGGTTCAACCGCCCGGCTGCCTTCGCTTCACGGTAGAACCGGGCAGTTGCCTCCTCCAGTTCCTTGCCCTGGAATTCGGAACTGAGGGCGAGCGTCTTGATGGCGACCTTACGCCCGATTTTCGGGTCGATTCCTTCGTAGACAATGCCCATGGCCCCCCGGCCGATCTCCCGGACCAGTCGGTAGCGCCCCAGCATGGGCTGCTCGGCGCCGGGATGGTTGATGACCAGGGTGGGATTGCCCGCCACGCCGCCGGCGGCAATCAGCGTGGCATCCACCAGGCTGTTCTCCAGTCGCTTGAGACGCTCGCCCACATCCCGAAAAGCCGGGCTGTGCTTGCGGATATGTTCGTAGACGCGCTTGGCCTTGGGCCAGACCCGGCGGCGCTCAAACTCCAGCCCCAGGTCGTAGAGCGACTGCAGTACGTCGCCGGTGGGGACGCAGGCCAGGAGGTGGGTCAGGGCTTCGTCGAGCTGCCCCTGATTCTGCTGTGAGCGGGCCAGCGCGTAACGGAGTTGCTGCTCACTGCGGCGCAGTCCGAACTCCCGCCCGGCAAGGGCCGCGAACCAGAGGTGCAGGCCATGGAGCAGCACCAGCACCAGGATCGGCATGGCCAGAGGGATCCAGATTTTCTGGGTCATGACAAAGAAGAAGGTCGTATTGCTGAGCGCCACCAGCGCAAAGAGGGCAAAGGCTGTCAGCAGTCGGCCGCTGCGGGTGACCGGCACCATAAGGTAGAGGGCGGCCAGACCGAGCAGGACGCCGAGCTGAATGAGTGTGGCGTTGGGAAACATGGCGATGGCTGCCGACTTTTCAATCAGCGCCGATATCTGGACGCGCGCCGCTTCGGCCTCCACGGCATCACCGATGTATACCACCCGATTGCGCAGTGAGCGGCTGGCGACCTCACCCTTCAGCAGATCCACACCACCGACAACAGGCTGTACAGCTGCCTGAACCCAGGGGACGACAAGCCCCCCAGCCGCACGCGTGCCATCCAGTATTTTCTGGGGCTCCTGACGGGTGATGGCGGCGGCCAGCAGCAGTGGCAGGGTGGGGAACGCCTGGCTACCGGTCCGTACGGTGTAGGGAAAAGGCATGCCGTCCACCCAGTCTGCGGGCATGGGCGCGTGGGTATACGGGCTTTGCGGCACGATCCACGCCGGATCCCAGGACCACTGGGTGCGGTCTGCCTGCAGAAGAGCGGGGGTTGCCTGGTCTGGAGCCTGATCGGCAACCGCCTGCAGGCCGGGAAGTTCGGCGGGGGTGGTCGCGGTGGGGTGTCGGGTGGCCGGAACCGGGATTACCACCCGCTCCGGGTCCAGGTGGTCGGCGTAGGCTGACAGCAACGGAGAGAGTCGGTTGGATGAGGTGACGAGTCTCGGTTTTCCGGCGGCCAGCTTTTCCATCATCTCGCCAAAGCGGGTGTGCTGGTCACTCGGCCACTCCACCACCACCAGCGCGCTTTCCAGCTCGGGTTTGGGAATAAACCCGAGCAGCAGTTGCAGGGCGCCCGTTTCCAGGTGGCGGCCCGCCGGGATGAGCGAAAGAGCCACACTGAGCATACCTACCAGGGCAACCACCACGCGAAAGCTGTTCTGAATCATTTAGATTTTTGTACTTTTATCCGTCAAAGCGCGCATTCTCTCCCAGCCGCGTCCCGGTGACAAACCGGCTGTCTGGAGAGGCCGATGAATTGAGGATTTGTGACTCATGTCAAAGATTGCCCCGGACCCGCGCACGATACTGATAATTAAAGCCAATATTCCCAAGTTTGCAGAAATACCATGAACCGATTGATCGTGATGCTCAATGGCCGTATCGAAGCCAGCTACGACCTCGTCCGCAACGATGTCAGCATTGGCCGCAAACCCGGCAACGAAATACGCCTGAATGACTCGGCGGTCAGTGGCCGCCATGCGCGAATTGTGCAGGCTGAGCGAGTCTACCTCGTTGATGAGGGCAGCACCAACGGCACACTGCTCAACGGTGAACGGGTCTACCGCAAAGTGCTCGCCCACGGCGATGTAGTACAGATTGGTCGCTTTGAACTCAAATTTGAGGCCAATGTGGCCAGTGGTGCCAACGACTCTCAGACCATGCGTCGGCTGCGCCGCTACCACGCCAAGCCGGAAGGGGTGCTCAAAGTGCTGGAAGGCGAGGAGCCCGGGAGTGTGGTTCCCCTCGACCGGCCATTCACATCGCTGGGTTCGGAGGCCGAGCGTCTTGCGATCGTTTCACGCCAGACACTGGGATTCAGTGTCCGTCCGCTCTCGGGTGGTGGTCAGGAGGTGCGGATCAATGGACGCGGCATCAGTGGGCCGGCGGTGCTGACGCACCAGGACCTCATTGAAGTGGCGGGTAAAAAACTGCGGTTTCTCGATCCGCAGCGCGAATCTGCCTGATCCGCATCCGGTTTCCGTCAATCAGACCAACCCGTAGAACGGCTGCACCAGTACGGTTGCTCCGGCCTCGACACCTTCGCTGTCAGCCTCCAGGATAATCAGGCAGTTGGCCAGGGCCATGGACTTCAGGATGCCGGAACCTTGGGCACCCGTGGTCTGGACGCCCAACCGGCCATCGGCCTCCTGCTGCAGAATGCCGCGCTGAAATTCCGTCCTGCCCCGCGCTTTTCGCAACCGGTTGAGGGCGGTTGCAGTGACGGTGACTGGTTGCCAGTGCGCTTCACCCGACATCCGGCGCAGCGCGGGCAGCACAAATTGGTAGAAGGTCACCATCACCGAGACGGGATTGCCCGGCAGACCAAAGAAGGTTGCGTTGCCGATGGTCCCCACCGCCAGCGGGCGGCCCGGTTTCATGGCAAGTTTCCAGAAATCGACCTTACCGAGCCGGTCCAGGGTTTCCGTGACATAGTCGGCATCGCCGACGGAGACGCCACCGGAGGTGATGATCACATCGGCCACTTCGGAGGCGCGGCGAAACGCATTTTCCGTGGCCTCGCGGTTGTCCGGGATCACACCCATATCGAGCAGTTCCATGCCGGCGCGGGCCAGCATGCCGTACAGGGTATAGCGGTTGCTGTCGTAGATGGTGCCGGGCTCGGCGGGCTGCCCGACGGAACGCAACTCATCACCGGTGGAGAAAAAGGCCACCCGAGGTTTTCTGCGTACGACCACTTCGGCGACGCCCAGCGAGGCGAGCAGCCCCAGGTTGGCCGGCTCGATCCGGGTCCCGGCCGGCAGGGCCTCGTCGCCGATTTTAAGATCTTCGCCGGCGTAGCGTACATTCTCACCCCGCATTACCCCCTTATGCAGCGAAATGCGATTTCCTTCCGCAGAAACCACCTCCTGCATGACCACGGTATCGGCCCCCGGAGGGACCACGGCACCCGTCATGATCCGTACGCACTGCCCGCTCTGCACTTCACCGTCAAACGGGTGGCCGGCCAGTGAGGTGCCCACCAGGGCCAGGGTCGGATGGTCTTGGTTTTCGACATCCTCAAAGCGCAGCGCGTACCCGTCCATGGCGGAGTTGTTGTGGCCGGGCACATTGAGGGGCGACACAACCGGTTCATAAAGCACCCGGCCGAGACCGGTGCGCAGGGCGACCCGTTCGAATCCGGACATTGGCTTCACCAGGTCGAGAATTCTCTGCCGACCTTCGTCAACGCTGAGCATCTGCGAGGTCGGTGCGTCGCATCCGCCGTCGTTATGCTGTTTGTTAATCATTGATAGTTACCTTGGTGAAATTTAGAACAAATTCTGTTATCGACCGCAAATTGTTGAGATCTAGCAGCGGTAAATCGGTGCGTACCTGTTCCGGCTGGTCACTGGCGACGGCAATCACGTCTTCGTCGTCTGGAAAGAGCAGAGCTTTGCCCAAGGATTCACGGCGTAATTCGATTTTGGGAAAAGCTTCGTATTTGAAACCCTCCACCAGGATCAAATCGAGTTGGTTTTGATCCAGGTGCACCAACAATTCGTTGAGATCCGCTTCCGGGTGGGGATCATCGGCCAACAGCGCCCAGCGACGTCGGGATGCGACCATCATCTGTGTGGCGCCTGCCTCGCGCAGCCGGTAGCTGTCCTTGCCGGGCGTGTCCATTTCGAAGGTGTGATGGGCATGCTTGACCACACCTACGCGCAATCCTCTCGCCTTCAACTCACCGACTATCTGGGTGAGGAGCGTGGTCTTTCCGGTACCGCTGAATGCAACGAATCCGATGATCGGAATGGCGGCGTTCGTAAGCATGGTGTCAGCGTTTCTCCAGCAGGCGTTTGAGTGCCGTCTCTTCTTCGGGTGTATTGATATTCCGGAAGGCGTCGGCCTGGTCCGAAAAGTCAGCCCGGGCCAAGCGGTGCCGAGCATACCAAAGATCGATCTTACGGTCTCCCGCAGAGAGGAACTCGTGCAGACTGGATTCAAGTTCCCGCCTGATCAGCGCGTACACCGGTTGCAGTCGTTGCCCATCGGTGGCAGCGACGATGTCGGCATCCTCTTCCAAACCCGCTGCCCACATGCGCCGGGCATAGTCAACGGGCAATATCGGCGCGTCGCAAGGGACGGTCAGGAGATAGGGAGAGTCGATCTGCTTCAATGCGCTGTGCATGCCGGCGAGCGGGCCCTGAAAACCTTCGAGTTCATCGGAGATGACCCGGCCAAATTCCGCGTAGCGGTTCCGGTTGCGGTTGGCGCAGATGATCACGGTGGTCACCTGTGACCGCAGACCCTCCACCAGATGCTGGACGATGGGCTTTCCGGCGATTTCCACCAGTCCCTTGTCGCGGTGTCCAAGACGCGAGCCACGTCCGCCGGCCAGAATGACGGCGGTTATGGCTTCGTTGGCTAACGGCTGGGTTGGAATCACGCGTGCTCGGAGGTGCCTGGGAGTGGTTGGGCGATGTCCAGTTGAATATTTTCTGCACCGCTGTAAATGAGGAAATGTCTGCCCTTGGCCCGGGCGATCAATGTCAATCCGACCTGCTTGGCCAGTCGCAATCCCATATCCGTAATGCCCGAGCGCGAAAGCAGCACGGGGACACCCATCTGGGTCACCTTGATCACCATTTCCGAAGTGAGTCTGCCCGTGGTGTAGAAAATCTTCCCGGCACCGTCCACCCCATCGAGCCACATCATGCCGGCAATGGCGTCCACGGCATTGTGTCGCCCCACATCCTCCACAAAATAGAGCGGGCCATCCAGATCGCACAGGGCGCAGGCGTGAACAGCTCCGGCGTTACGGTAAACCTCATTTTCCCGGCTGAGTACTTCAAGCAGCTGGTGAATCTGCGAACTGTGCAGCGGCAATGGAGCGATCCGGTAGTCGGCAATGGATTCCATCAGGTCGCCGAACATGGTGCCCTGGCCGCAGCCGCTGGTGACTGTGCGCCGCTCCAGTTTTTTCTCCCAACCCTCATCCAGACCGGTGGTGACGACCGCGGCCGATTCCGTTTCCCAATCGACCTGTACGGCACGCAGCGAATCGAGCTTTTCCACCAGTCCCTGGTTTTTCAGGTAGCCGATGACCAGTGCCTCCGGATGGGTGCCCAGAGTCATCAGGGTGACCACTTCCCGCTTGTCCAGGTAGATGGTGAGTGGTCGCTCATCCGCTATGAGCATGTCGCGGGCATTGCCGTCCGAATCTATGGCCACCGCCGGTCGGAGTGGTTGGCCGCCTGCCTGCGAGATATCGATTGGGGAGACAGATTTCATGATGCTATTCAACTCCGGCGCGCTGAAACTTGCAAACAACCAAACATCCCGCCATTTCGGCGATTATGCTGGCTAGGTAGACAGCGTGCTCTCCATATGGTTGAAATAGGTAACCCAGTCACCTGGATTTGGTGTGCCATGGACCATCCCAGCAAGTTGTTGCATGTGATCGTACGACCGGTGGAAAGCACCTCCGGAAGGTGGAGTGTGAAGACATGGTCGATGACCCACGTGGGAGAGGCTCCGCCGAACGATATCGCATCCGGCGATCTGCATCTGCAGATGACGGTCACACTCTATCCGGACCAGTCCGGTCAATACACCTACAATCTGAGATCCCCGACGCCACAGATTTTTCTGGTATGCGACTCCGATGAATCCGGTGGCAACCCGGTGCCTCGCCTGCTCACGGTCAGCCCGGACGAGGCCGCCGCCTACCTGGAGGGAGAGGGGGAAGTAATCAATCGCCCCCTGCCTGAGGAGCTGCGCGCCTGGCTTGAAGCCTTCACCGCACGCTATCCCGAGAAGGAACCATTCCGTAAAAGGAAACGGGTGTGATTAAAAAAAAATCGAATCCACGGAAGCAGTCGCGGGCACCCGCCGAGGATTTCTACCATCGTTGGTCCCGGCGCAAGCAGGATGCGCGCGCCGGCAGTACCCAACCTCAACCGCCAGACAAGCCCCAGGCCGAAGATGCGTCGGAGGAGCAGCCTGTACTGGAGTTGCCCCCGATTGAGACCCTGGACGAACATTCCGACTACACCCCGTTTCTTACCGATGGCGTGGATGAAAAACTCAAAAAACTGGCACTGCGCAAGCTGTTTGGGTCCCCCCAATTCAACGTGATGGATGGCCTGGATGACTATGCGGAGGACTACACCACGTTTGAACCCCTCGGGGATGTGGTAACCCACATCCAGCGGCAGTGGGAGGAGCGGGAGCGGCTGCTGGCGGACGCCGAATCGTCCCCTGAGGAGCCGAAAAAGGAGGGTGTGGGGCCTACGGACGACGGCAAATCCAAAACGGATGATTTTTCATCAGGTGAAAACCCGAGTATTTCTCTAGAGGAAACAGACAATAGTGTTAAAAAACAAGAAGATAAGAGCGTATAAATCTTAATTCCCAGAATGTGAAACCAAATCCACCGCCCGCCTGTCTGAATGTAGAATTTAGGTGTTTTTCTGCGTATCGCGATTCTGATACCATCCCGACACTGTGTAAAAAATTGCACAGTACCCATAAAAATCAATAACGAATTCGGACCGATCAGAGCATAAGTCCAGAAGGGTTTTGCTCTTATGTTGGAGGCGTCAAACAGAACGGCGGTTCCCGTCCCGGAAGGGGCAGTGGAAGTTCCGCAACACGGCATATCGGGCTCGTCTGATATCGCCAGTGTTATCCGCTATGCATCGCATGGCCGGTTGCTTGTATGCGCGCCTGCCCACCTGTTACCGACGCTCGCCCCCAGACTCCCACGAAATCTTCGCACCTGGCTGTTGGCCGATGGCCAATTGGACGATCCGCTGGTCCATGAACTGACCGGGTATCCAGGAGTCGAGTACGTCGATTTCGGGCGCCCCGGTCGCCTGACCGGCCATCTCGGCAGCTTTGACGCCTGGCTGGTGCACGGTGAGAACGAAGTCTCCCTGGCACAGGTCAGGGGTGAAAAGGCCTTCGACCTGGTACTTGATCTGCACCAGCCCCCGCTGCTGAGCGCACAACTGGCACCACCGGGTTATTTTCCGGTCCGTGATGATCCGCGTGCCCTGGATGATGCGCTGACAGAACTGCCCGATCTGATCGGTGAATTCGAAAAACCGCGCTATTTCCGCTATCAGACAGATTTGTGTGCCCATGGCAGAAGCGGCCTCACCGGCTGCCAGCGCTGCCTCACAGCCTGTCCCGCCGAAGCTATCCGCTCCATCGGCGAGCGGATCGAAATAGATCCCAATCTGTGTCATGGCGCCGGCGGCTGCAGCGCGGTCTGCCCCACCGGTGCCATCCGATACGTGGTACCGAAGCCCAGTGAACTGCTGACCCGCGCGGCGCGTTCGGTCGATGCACTGACTGAATCCGTCAAAGTGGTGATCGTGCATACGGAGCGGGAAGCGGAGCACGTCAGATCGCTGGTTGCCAGGCAGCAGACAGTGGGCATGGTCACCATCCCGGTTGAGGAGATCGGTCTGTTTGGCTGCGATGCCCTGCTCGCCCTGCTGGCCCGCGGCGCAGACTATGTGTGGCTGATCCGCAACGAACAGACGCCCGGAGTGGCGCTGCACGCGCTTCGCGGTGAACTCGATACCGCACACACACTGTTGCAGGCCCTGGGGTTATCGCCGGAAAAAATCTGGCTGACGGGAATCGATGACGTTGAGTCGGCGCTGAACAGCCTGCCAACCAACCAAGACTGCTCCTTGCCTGCCGCGACCTTCGCGTTTTTCGATGACAAAAAGACCATGATGCGGCTGGCGACCGACCACCTCTATCAGCATGCGCCCAGCCGTCCTGCCCAGATTCAGTTGGCCGAAGGAGCCCCCTTCGGCACCCTGGTATTCAATACCGAAGCGTGCACCCTCTGCCTGTCGTGTGTCGGCAACTGCCCGACCAAGGCGTTGGCGGACGGTGTCGATACACCACGGCTCGACTTCATCGAGCAGAACTGTGTTCAGTGCGGTATCTGTGTCCAGGCCTGTCCGGAGAAGGCCATCACCCTGCAGTCGCGATTTCTCTTTTCCAGCGAGCAGCGCCGCAGCCGCAGACTGCTCAAGGAAGAGGAGCCTTTCTGCTGCATCGGCTGCGGCAAGCCGTTTGCCACCAAGAGCGTGATTGCCCGCATGCTCGACAAGCTCGCGGGGCACAGCATGTTTCAGGGTGATGCGCTCAACCGCCTGAAGATGTGTGATGACTGCCGCGTGCGCGCCATTTTCCATGACCAGGAACCCGGTTTTCTGCCGGGCGAAAAGAGCAGGGTGGAGTAAGTCATGAACACCGCCACCGCTGATCAAGCCGCCCCCGATACCATCGAACTGCTGCGCAACAGTACCTACCGCCTGCTGGGAGGTTTGTTGGCCGCGTCACCGGCGGCGGAACTGCTGGCGTCGATCGCGACGGCACCGGGTGAGACTGATGGCCCTGAAGATCCCATCGCCCGCGCCTGGCGGGCGCTGCAACAGGCGGCCAGACAGGCGGATCCGGATCAGTTGGCGCACGAATTCAACGATCTGTTTATCGGCCTCGGGCGCGGGGAACTCGTTCCCTACGGATCGTGGTATCGCACCGGGATGCTGATGGAGGAACCACTGGTGGCACTGCGCGCGGACCTGTCGCGATTGGGTTTCGAGGTGAGTCCCGACGTCCGTGAGCCCGAAGACCATGCCGCTGCGCTGCTTGAAACCATGTATCTGTTGCTGCAGGGCGGTCTTGATTATGCCGAGCAGAAGCAGTTTTACAGCAGGCATTTGGCCCCCTGGCTGGGAAAATTCTTTCAAGATTTGAGCGCGAACCAGTCGTCCAACTTTTATCAGCGTGTTGGAGACTTGGGATCCGCATTCATGAAATTGGAGCAGGAGTATTTTGTTATCGAAGACTGAGGCAGTTGTCTCGGTCATGGAGAGTCAATCGCAAAGAGTGAGGAGGCGTGTATGAGTCGGCAAAGCAAGAAGACGGTGTCTTCAGAGAATCGGCGAAAGTTCCTCAAGGGACTGGCCGTGGGCGGTGGTGCAGTCGCGGTGGTGACGGCCGGATCGACCGTGGCTGCAGTCGTCGAACCCGAATCCAAAACGGAAGCCAAGGGTTCGTCCGGTTATCAGGAAACGGCCCACGTGCACGCCTATTACAAGAGCGCCCGGGTATAGGCGTCACCGCGTGAATGAAACACCAAGGTAAGTGAGGGTTAAACAATGAAATTGACCAAAACGAGCGACAAGGTGACACGGGTCACCGAGTCCGACGATGGTGGAGTTCGCGGTGGCATAGACCGGCGAACCTTCCTCCGCTACTCAGGGGTTGCCGCTGGAAGTGCCGCGGTGGCCGGCATGGTGACACCCACCATGATGCGAAAAGCCAGCGCGGCCACTGCAACGGCCAGCGGATCAACCGATGTGAAGCGTACGGTGTGCACCCACTGTTCCGTTGGCTGCGGCATATACGCCGAAGTGCAGAATGGTGTATGGACCGGGCAGGAGCCCGCGTTCGATCATCCGTTCAACGCCGGAGCGCACTGTGCGAAGGGCGCTTCGGTACGCGAGCATGGGCACGGCGAACGACGCCTGAAATACCCGATGAAGTTGGTTGGCGGCAAATGGCAGCGGGTCAGCTGGGATACCGCGATCAATGAGATTGGCGACCAAATGTTGAAGGTGCGCGAAACCTCCGGTCCGGATTCTGTGTACTGGCTTGGTTCAGCCAAGTACAACAACGAGCAATCCTACCTGTTTCGCAAGATGGCCGGGTTCTGGGGTTCCAATAACGTCGACCACCAGGCGCGCATCTGTCATTCCACCACGGTGGCCGGTGTGGCGAACACCTGGGGCTACGGCGCCATGACCAACTCCTACAACGACATGCACTATTCACGAGCCATTTTCATGATCGGTTCGAACGCTGCTGAAGCCCATCCGGTGGCCATGCAGCACATTCTGCATGCCAAGGAGCGCAACAATGCTCACATCATTGTTGCGGACCCGCGCTTCACACGCACCGCGGCGAAAGCCACCGAGTATATGAGGTTCCGTCCCGGAACCGATGTACCGTTGATCATGGGGTTGCTGTGGCACATTTTCGAGAACGGTTGGGAAGACAAACAGTTCATCCAACAGCGCGTCTACGGGTTGGATGAAGTTCGCGAAGAGGTGAAGCGTTGGAATCCGAAGGAAGTCGAAAGCGTTTGTGGTGTTTCCGAAGCGCAAATGCATCGGGTGGCCAAGACCCTGGCAGACAATCGTCCGGGCACCATTGTCTGGTGCATGGGAGGTACCCAGCACACCATTGGCAACAACAATACCCGCGCCTACTGCATCCTTCAGCTGGCACTCGGGAACATGGGGGTTTCCGGTGGCGGTGCCAATATTTTCCGCGGTCATGACAACGTCCAGGGTGCGACGGACATGTGTGTGCTTTCACACTCGCTGCCCGGGTATTACGGTCTGGCAGACGGTTCATGGAAGCACTGGGCCCGCGTCTGGGATGTGGATTACGAGTGGCTGAAAAGCCGCTTCGATCAGAACGCCTATGAAGGTACTCCAGACAAGCCTAAATATCCGATGAACACCGCAGGCATCCCGGTTTCCCGTTGGATTGATGGGGTGCTGGAAGACAAGGCCAACATCGGACAGAAGGATAATATCCGCACCATGGTGTTCTGGGGGCATGCGCCCAATTCACAGACCCGTGGTCCGGATATGAAGAAAGCAATGGAAAAGCTGGACCTGCTGGTAATTATTGATCCGTACCCTACGGCGAGTGCGGTCATGCACGATCGTACGGACGGTGTCTATCTGCTACCGGCCTCAACCCAGTTTGAGACCTATGGTTCAGTCACCGCGTCGAACCGGTCGCTGCAGTGGCGTGACAAGGTCATTGACCCGTTGTTCGAGTCCCTGCCCGATCACACCATCATGTACAAATTCGCCAAGAAGCTGGGTTTCGCGGATGAGATGTTCAAACACATCAAGGTCAACAATGATGAGCCTTTGATTGAAGACATCACCCGAGAGTTCAACAAGGGAATGTGGACTATCGGCTACACCGGACAGAGTCCGGAGCGGATGAAGAAGCAACAGCAGAATTGGCACACATTCAACTTCGACACGCTGGAAGCCGAGGGTGGACCATGTAATGGCGAATACTACGGTCTTCCATGGCCCTGCTGGGGCACTGCAGAGATGGGCCATCCCGGCACGCCGATTCTCTATGATCCGAGCAAACCGGTGGCCAAAGGTGGACTCAATTTCCGTGCCCGTTTTGGTGTCGAACGCAACGGCGTATCACTGCTGGCCAACAACTCCTATCCGCCAGGTAATGAGCTGAAGGATGGTCATCCGGAGTTCACGGCCGACATGCTGAAAAAGCTGGGCTGGTGGAACGACCTGACCGCGGAGGAGCAGGCTGCCGCCGAAGGCAAGAACTGGAAGACAGACCTTTCGGGAGGTATCCAGCGGGTAGCCATCAAGCATGGTTGCGCTCCTTTCGGTAATGCCAAAGCACGCACGGTGGTTTGGACGTTCCCGGATCCAGTACCGGTGCACCGCGAACCGCTCTACACGCCGCGGCGTGATCTGGTGGCCAAGTACCCGACGTACGAAGACCGCAAATCACATTACCGTTTGCCAACTCTCTATGCCTCGATCCAAGCGAAGGACTTTTCCAAGGATTTCCCCATCGTGCTGACCTCAGGACGACTGGTGGAATACGAGGGTGGTGGTGACGAGAGCCGCTCCAACCCGTGGTTGGCGGAACTGCAGCAGGACATGTTCGTAGAAATCCATCCAGTGGATGCGAACAACGCTGGCATCAAGGATGGTCAGATGGTCTGGGTTGAAACGCCGGAAGGCGCCAAAATCCACGTCAAGGCAATGATCACCCGACGGGTCAACGCGGGGGTTGCCTTCCTACCATTCCACTTCGCCGGTGTGTTCCAGGGCAAGAACCTGTTGGACAAATATCCGCAGGGTGCCGCGCCATATATCGTGGGTGAGGCCGCAAACACGGCCATGACCTACGGCTATGACTCGGTAACACAGATGCAAGAGAGCAAGGTCTCTCTCTGTCGCATTATGAAGGCATGAGGAGGACTGACCCATGGCTCGAATGAAATTCCTGTGTGATACCGAACGTTGCATCGAATGCAACGGTTGCGTTACTGCGTGCAAAAACGAGAACGACATTCCCTGGGGAATCAACCGCCGGCGGGTGGTGACCATCAATGATGGCGAACCCAATGAACGCTCGGTCTCCGTGGCCTGCATGCACTGTTCCGATGCTCCCTGCATCGCTGTCTGTCCGGTGGATACCATCTACCAGACGGACGATGGTGTGGTACTCCATGACAAGGACATCTGCATCGGATGTGGCTACTGCTTCTTCGCCTGTCCGTTCGGGGCGCCCCAGTTCCCGACTGCCGGGGCCTTTGGTTCCCGTGGCAAGATGGACAAGTGCACCTTCTGCAATGGCGGTCCGGAAGCGGACTTCAGCGCGGAGGAAAAGAAGAAGTACGGCAGTAACCGCCTGGCCGAAGGCAAGCTGCCGCTGTGTGCGGAAATGTGCTCCACCAAGGCCCTGATTGGCGGCGACGCCAACATGGTGTCCGATATCTACCGCGAGCGGATCACCTATCGCGGCGCGGATGCCGGTGCCTGGGGTTGGGGCCTTGCCTACGGGCGCAAGGGAAGTTAACCAAGCGAGTGAGACCGGGGGGTACTTTCTGCCCCCGGTCTTCTGTTTGGTTGGATTTCCTGAAGCGTTTTTCGAGCAAGGTGGTGAACCATGAATATTCAAACAACTAGCCAATTCGGAACTGCCTTTGTCGGTCTGGTTTTTGGGTTGCTGTTAGCGGTTGCGCCCATGTCGCAAGCGGCCGAAGCACCTCCCCGGGAAACCGGTACCGTCGCCGATCCCGCAGGGTTCTGGGGCAGTGCCAGAGATGCCCAGTCCGGGTACACCACAGACAAGGGGCCGGAAGCCGGTGTGCTGATCACGCAGTCTGGTGAAGACTGGCGTACTCGTCGCAACGGTTACGTAAAAGAGTTTGGCAAGTGGGCGTTGGGGATAGTCATTATTGCTATCGCGGCTGTCTATTTCGCCAAAGGGACTGTTCGACTGGAACATGGCCGATCTGGAAGGATGGTCGAGCGATGGACCCCATTTAACCGGTTCCTGCACTGGTATGTGGCCGTGTTGTTTGTAGTGCTGGCGGTATCCGGGCTGATCATACTCTATGGTAAATATCTGCTCATACCGCTGATTGGAAAGGGTGGTTTTGGTGCTGTTGCCATTGCTTCAAAAGTGATCCACAACTACAGTGGGCCGCTGTTCGGCATCGGCCTGATCGTCATGGCGCTACTTTGGTTTCGGCACAATATTCCGAAGGCAATTGACCTCAAATGGTTTCTTGCTGGTGGCGGTATTCTGACCAAAGACCATCCTTCAGCGGAGTTTCTGAATGGTGGTGAAAAGGTATGGTTCTGGATTACCGTGATTGGCGGTGGTCTGGTTTTAGCGACCGGCCTGGTGCTCAATTTCCCCAATTTTGAACAGGTGCGCGAAACCATGCAGGATGCCAATGTGCTGCACGCGATTACGGCCCTGGTTCTGGTGGCTGTATTCCTGGGGCATGTCTACATTGCCACCATTGGTACCGAAGGCGCGCTGGAGGGGATGGTGCACGGAAAGGTCGATGTAGAATGGGCCAAGCAGCATCATGATCTGTGGTACAAAGAGGTCGCCGGAGGGGACAAGCCCACGTAACGTGGCGCCAGCTCCGGTGGCACGGCTGTTTACTGGAGCACATAGTGGCCATAAAAGTTCTGTTTTTTGCCGGGCTGCGCGAGCAGCTCGGCAAGTCTTCCGCTGAATTGGCGGCTGTCGACGCGGCAGTGGTGAGCGACGTCTGGGCACAGCTGGTGCCTGAGCGGCCAATGCCCGCAACCGTTCTCTGTGCGGTCAACCAGCAACAGGCAACCGCCGACCACCCGGTGGGTGACGGTGACGAGGTGGCATTTTTCCCGCCGGTGACCGGAGGCTGAAGCATGCGGGCCAGGGTCACTGATCAGCCATTCGATCCCTACGCGGAACTCTCCCTGCTCTCATCTGAAGTACGCCATGCCCATCCGGGGGCGGTCGGCGGCGAGGATCACTTCATCGGGACCATGCGTTCGTCTAACGAAGGCGATGCGGTGCGTGGCATGTTCCTGGAACACTATCCCGGGATGACCGAATCGGTCCTTGAGCAGTTGTGCACCGATGCCCTAAGCCGGTGGCCGGTCATTGAATGCCGGATTGTTCACCGGGTGGGGCAGCTCCACCCGGATGACGCCATTGTGCTGGTGGCCGTGTGGGCGGCGCATCGGGGGGCGGCCTTTGAGGCTTGCCGATTTTTGATAGAAGAACTGAAACACCGGGCGCCCTTCTGGAAAAAGGAGACGCTGCTGGAGGGCGAGCGGTGGGTCGAACAGAATACGCCGGGCTGATTCGGCCTTTGATAATCAATTAACCAAGAGGACAACATGGCGCAAATGGTTCAGGTGGGCGAAAAGCCCGAAGTGCTGCGGGAAGCCGCGGCTGAAGGATGGCTGAAACTCCAGGACAGGACCCTGGCCACCATCCAGGCGGGAGAGGTCAAAAAGGGGGATCCGCTGCAGGTGGCGCGGGTCGCCGCTATCCAGGCGGTGAAGGATACGCCGCGCATTCTGCCGCTCTGTCATCCCATCCCGATTACCGGCATCGATGTGGAGGTCACGCTCCGACGCGACCGAGTCTATGCCCGGGTCGATGTGACCGCAGTCTATAAGACCGGTGTGGAGATGGAGGCGCTGACTGCCGTGAGTGCGGCCTTGCTGACCGTCTGGGACATGGTGAAATACCTGGAAAAGGACGGCGATGGGCAGTATCCGGACACTCGGATCGAGGAAATCCGGGTGGTGCACAAGCGCAAGGGGAATGGCGGGTGAGTACAGAGCAGCACAAGACCCAGGCGGCCCGGTCCCTGAACTGCCGGGTGATCACCGTCAGCGATACCCGGGGTGCCGATGACGATCCCAGCGGGGATGCCATCAGCCGTTTGCTGGAATCGGCAGGGCATCAGGTGGTGAGTCGCGATTGGGTGGCCGACGATCAGCGGTTGATTCGCGATGCGTTGGCAGTGGCGCCGGAAATTCCTGTGGTGGTGTTGACCGGAGGCACCGGGCTGACCGCCCGTGACGTCACCTGGAAGACAGTGAACGAATTCTGCGACGAGCCGCTGCCTGCCTTCGCCGCACTCTTCACCCAGCTCAGCTATGCCCAGGTGGGGGCTGCTGCCGTCCTCTCCCGGGCCGTGGCAGGTGTCTGCCGCAATCCGGAGCGGGTGATCTTTGCGCTACCCGGTTCGCGCAAGGCGTGCGAACTGGCCGTTGAGCAGATCATTGCCCCAGAGGCGGGCCATATCCTCAGCCATCTGGCCAAGTAGCGCAACTTCGCGTCGCGGGCTGCGGTCATAATCCCTAGTTCCGGGAGTGAGGCAGGTCCATGCGCGCACTGATAGTGAGTCTGGCCATCTGGATGAGCCCCGCCGTGGTGTGGGGCCAGAACACCCACGACGGCCAACTGGCACCAGGGTTGGTGAACCCCGGGGCAATCGAGCAGCCCGCCTGGTTCAAAACCTCCTTTCTGGATATCGGAGAGGATGTCGCCGAAGCACGCAAAGCGGGGCGGCGTGTGATGCTCTATTTTTACCAGGATGGATGCCCCTACTGTAAGAAGCTGATTCAGGAGAACTTTTCAGATCCGGCACTGGTGGCTTTGACCCGTTCCCACTTCGATGTGATCGCCATCAACATCTGGGGCGACCGGGAGGTGACGCTCGCCGATGGTCGGACGCTGTCGGAAAAATCGTTTGCCGAGGCCCTGAAAGTGATGTTTACGCCCACCCTGCTGTTCCTCAACGAGACGGCGGGTGCGGCATTCAGGGTCAATGGCTACTATCCCCCTGCCAAGTTTCAGGCGGCGCTCAACTACGTGGGGACCCGCCAGGAGCGGTTGATGCCGTTTGCCGATTTCCTGTCGCGACAGCAGACGCAGGGGACATCGGCCGGAACCACCGACAACCCGCGCTTCCGTCTGCCGGATCGCAATCTCTCGGGGCGTCCGAAACCTCTGCTCGTGCTCTTCGAAGAGCAACCCTGTGCCGATTGCGAGGAGCTGCATAGGGATATCCTGCAGCGGCCTGCGAGCCGCGTGCTGCTGGAGCGGTTTGACGTGGTGGTTTTGGATCGCAGGAGTTCCGACCGGGTGACCACCCCGGCGGGCAGCGAACTGGCGGTGTCAGAATGGGCCCGACAGCTTAATATCACCCACACCCCGAGCCTGGTGTTTTTCAGTCGCGAGGGCAGCGAAGTGTTCCGTACTGAGGCCTATTTCAAGGCCTTTCACCTGCAGTCCTCCATGGAGTATGTGGCGTCCGGCGCCTACCGGCACCAACCCAATTTCCAGCGGTTTGTGCAGGAACGGGGTGATCGGTTGCGGGCGCAGGGCGAGCCGGTCGAGCTGATGCGCTGACCTGAGTTCCATGACCCACGCACTTTTCGACACCCACTGCCATCTTGATCTGCCGGTGTTCGATGCCGACCGGCAACAGGTGCTGGCGCAGTGCCGGCGCAACGGCGTGGAGCGGATTCTGCTGCCGGGGGTGACGGTGGAAGGGTGGACGCGGATTCGGGATCTTGCGCGGTCCGAAACCACCTGCCTCCCGGCCTACGGGCTCCACCCCATGCTCTGCACGGAACATCCCGCGGATGCGGTGGAGCAGTTGCGGGGGATGATCCAGGCACATCGGCCGGTGGCCATTGGTGAGATCGGGCTCGATTTCTATGAGGACAGGGCGACCGCGGATCTGCAGACAGCCCTGTTTCTGAAGCAGCTTGCGCTGGCGGCAGAGTTCGATCTGCCGGTGGTGCTGCATGTGAGAAAAGCCCATGACCAGGTGCTGGGCTATCTGCGCCGGCATTCCGGTCTTGGCGGTATTGTCCATGCCTTCGGCGGCTCGCTTGACCAGGCGAGGCAGTACGCCGAACTCGGATTTGTGGTGGGACTGGGGGGCATGGTCACCCACCCGCACAGCCGCCGGTTGCGGGAGCTATGCACCGCCCTGGAGGGCGAATGGTTCGTGCTGGAGACCGATGCCCCCGATCTGACGCCCGCCAAGCACCGCGGGGAGCGCAACTCGCCGGCCTATCTGCCTGAAATCCTGGCGGTTGTGGCTGCGCTGCGAGGGGTCCCGGAACGGGAAGTCGCGGAGTTGACCACCCGCAATGCCGTCCGGGTATTGCGCCAAAATGGGGCGTTTCTGCAATAGATCAATAATTCTTGTATTCTGTCGCCCCTCTGAGAATTGATGATCCGAGAGTATTTGATGGGCTTGCTGGTTAATGGAAAGTGGCGCGATGGCTGGTTTGAAACCGATTCGGTATCCGGCACCTTCATCCGTCCGGACAGCCAGTTCCGGGATTGGATAGAGGCCGACCCCGGCAGCCGGTTTCCCGCCGAGTCGGGCCGCTACCACCTATACGTCTCGCTGGCCTGTCCCTGGGCCCACCGGGCGCTGATCTATCGTCGTCTCAAGGGGCTGGAAGAGGCGGTCTCCCTCTCCGTGGTGGATCCGGTGTTCCGCAATGGAGACTGGTATTTCTCGGAGGGACCTGGCTGCATTCCCGACACGGTGAACCACTGCACCTTCCTCCATGAAATCTACACCAGGGCCAAGCCTGACTACTCCGGCATTGTGACCGTTCCCACGTTGTGGGACACCAAAACGAACACCATAGTCAACAACGAATCCTCTGAAATCATCCGCATGTTCGACGAGGCGTTTCAGTCCCTATCCGGTCGCCCCGGTGAAATGGTTCCCGAGTCCAAGCGTTCCGATATCGAAGAGTGGAATGATCTGATTTACCACACCATCAACAACGGAGTGTACAAAGCAGGGTTCGCCGAAACCCAGGCGGGGTACGAGCGCGAAGTGCGGGCGTTGTTTGCCAGCCTCGACCGGCTGGAGGCCCACTTGGCCGGTTCCCGCTACCTGGTGGGGGATCAACCGACCGAAGCCGACTGGCGCCTCTTTCCGACCCTTGTGCGGTTTGATGCCGTCTACCACGGCCATTTCAAGTGCAACCTGAGACGGATAATCGACTATCCTAACCTTTGGGCCTATACCCGCGATCTTTACCAGGTCCCGGGAGTCGGGGATACGGTCAATATGGAGCACATCAAGCGGCACTACTACTTGAGCCACACCGGCATCAATCCCACCGGGATTGTTCCGGCCGGCCCGCAGCTCGATTTCCTCGAACCACACGGTAGAGGGTGATCCGGATACAGGTGGTACGGCGACTGGGGCCTGAAAACGGGCTGTGACTGGAGCCTAAAACAGGCCATAATCCGCCCTCGCTGGGGAGGGGGCGGTCACCGCCCGGCATGGGGTTACATTTTTTGGGTAGTGCGGATGGCAGCTGCTGACAGGCACCAAGACTACAAACTGGGCATTGCGGACCTCGATGAGCAGCATAGCCAGATACTGCGGTTTCTGGACGAGCTCTCGGGCGCGCTGCGTTGCGATGACCGCGATGGCATTGGCCGAGTGCTCAACGAACTGATCGAACACTCGGACGCCCACTTCTACTTTGAAGAGAAGCTGATGGCAGATGCCGGCTATCCGGCGCTGGAGTCCCACCGACTCGTGCATCGGAGTTTTGCCAACCGCCTCGCGGCCCACCGGGTCAAGTTCAATGCGGGGGATGACATCGGGCGCAAGCTCATGTCGGACCTCCGGCTTTGGTTTTCCGATCACATCATGCGCGATGACCGCGACTTTGCGCCGTTCGTCCACAAGATGCTGTCACCCCCGAGAAAGACAGGTGTTTTCAGCAAGCTGAAGCTGCGCTCCGGGCGCGGCTGAATCCCGTCCCTGCCACGAGTTGTCGCGTCCGGATTGCGCTCCGGCGGCGACACCGACGCCTGATTCTGAATTCCAGTGTGCCCTGTCCACTTGGCGCCGTGACGGAGCCGCCGATCCGGATCTCCCTCCCGACTCAAAGGTGCCAGGGGCGGACGCCCCGGTTGGCAGTGCTCACCGATATGCACAGCGGGCGCCCGAGTTGTTCTACAATCATTATTAAAGACAGTGCGCGACCATCCGTTGCCGCGCCCAAGCCACAACAAGAATCAGACAGCAACTGACAAGAAAATCAGACGGAGGAGGGCAAGGTGGTTGCCGATTTCCAATCGACGGCGCTCGGTGAGCTGGTGGATATCTGTCCCGATCCCCTCATCGGTGTTGACCTGCGTGGCTACATTACACTGTTCAACCAGGCGGCGGAGACGCTGCTCGGCTATCGCGCCAGCGACGTGATAGGCACCTGCCACATCACCACGCTTTACGCGAGGTCCGAGGATGCGCGGGAGGTGGGCTCACGGCTGGCAGACCCGGCCACCCGCGGCCAGCTGCAGGGTCATGAAACCGAGCTGTTGAGCGCCAATGGCACCGTGATGCCCATCCGCCTCTCGGCGGCGCTCGTGGAACGGGACGGGGAGGTGCTCGGCAGCGTCGGATTCTTCCACGACCTGACCGAACGTCACCGGCTGGAGCGCGAGTTGGCGCGGCTTTCGATTACCGATGAACTCTCCGGCCTGTTCAATCAGCGCCATTTTCACAACCAGCTGGTGCTCGAGGTGGAGCGGGCCAATCGCTACCGCCGGCCGCTGAGTCTGATCTATCTCGATCTGGACGGATTCAAGCAGATCAACGATCTGCACGGGCACCAGCAGGGGGATCGGGTGATCAGTTTCACCGCGCAGGTGCTGCGCGGACGTTTGCGCCAATCCGATCAGGCCTTCCGCTACGGGGGCGATGAATTCACGGTGTTGCTTGCTGAAACGGGTAGCCGCGAAGCGGTACGCCTTGCCCAGCAACTCCGGTTGGGATACGAGGCCGAATGGCCGTTCGACTGGCGGGCACAGGATGGCGGGTCACAGCGGATCGCCATGAGTATCGGTGTGGCTGAATTACAACCGGGTGAGGAAGGTGTATCGTTGTTGAAGCGCGCCGACCTTGCCATGTACGAGGCCAAGCGCGAGGGTGGCGATAGGATCGTCCAGGCGCCCGGCGCAGGAGCGCACTCGCGGAACCGCTCCGTCAACGGCCGCTAGCAGTTGAGAACTGTCGTGGGTGCCAAGTATCATCGGATCAAGAAGCAGATGAATATGGAGCTTGCTCGATGAGTCAATCGGGAAAATCGGGAACCTTTATTGTCGTTTTCATCGGTCAATCCAAGGGTGAATCACCCATTGACGAGGTTCGCGAACGCATTGAGGCGCATTTCCAACTCTCCACCCAGCAGGTGGATCTGCTGTTCAGCGGCGAACCCGTGGTGTTCGAACGGGGGCTGAGCCGCGATGAGGCCGTGGCGCGCAAGCAGGAGATTGAGGCTCTGGGCGGTATTGCCTGGGTTGATGATCTGGAATTGGCCGACGACGTCTTTGTCTACCAGGATCGCCGCAAAGGGCGTGACGACCGGCGCCATGGTGTCAACGGCAGTGACGACTCCCTGCCCGATGATCGGCGTCACAGCCGGGGCCGGCGTTTCGACGACGAAATCTGAACCCGATTCCGGTCTTGTTCCCTGAGTGGGAGTAGGATCCGGAACAGTGCTTCCTAAAAGCTCACAGTGGTTTCTGTTCATGTTGGCGTGCTGTCTTGGCAGCTCGCCCACGGGCGCAGTGCACCAGGAGGCCCATGATTCTGGGTGGACCTTCTATCTCGACAACGATGCGCTCTCCCTGTTGGATGTCGATCAGGATTACACGGGCGGGTTCGCCTTCACGCAATCCGGGCGCCGGGTTCTGGATTACAGTCTGGCGACATTTGGTGTGTTGGATGCCGTAAACAGCACCCTTGGCTTACCCAATGAGTCGACTGGCGCTGTAGCCTCCCACAGCTTCGAATTCGGGGCCACGCTCTTTACCCCGAGGGATATCAGCACGTCTGACCCCATTCCCGGTGACCATCCCTACGCCAGTTTGTGGTTTATCAGCTCCGCAAAACAGTTTCTGCTTGTCGAACAGAATGTCACCTATCAGACCCAACTGACCTTGGGATTACTGGGCACCAATCTTTCCGGGGAGATCCAGAAAGCGCTGCACCGGGCTATTGGCAATCAGACGCCAGAGGGTTGGAAGAATCAGATATCCAATTCCGGTGAACCCACGTTCCTCTACAGCGTTACCCGGCGCCATGCTTTGCAAACCAGTCTCGTGCAGGGTGGTAACCGGATTGATTTCAACTCATCGTTGGAAGCCAATTTTGGGTATGTCACCGACGTTGGATTGGGGGTCGGTTGGCGCTATGGTCGCATCCAGACACCCTGGTGGAACTTCAATGTGCACCAATCGGAGTACATCAACCTGGGGGCACCGACGCTCCACGGTAATCAGAGTGGCCCCAGAGATGAGTTTTTTCTCTGGAGTGGCGCGCGTGTGCGTTACCGCTTTTACAACGCAATACTTCAGGGACAGTTCCGGGACAGCCCGGTCACTTACCGTGCCGATGAACTCCATCGGGGCATAGTGGAAGCATGGATCGGCGTCTCCAAGCAGATGTTCGACACCTACCGACTCAGCTTTGTGGTGCGCGGTCGTACACGTGAGATCAAGGGAGTAGATCGGGTCAATCCGATCTGGGGTGGCGTTATTGTGAGCAGAGAGTTGTGACGACGAACTCCAACAGTGAATTTGTGGACTATCTGCTGGATCGGTTTGCACCGACTGCACCCTGTACTGCCCGACGCATGTTTGGTGGTTGGGGCATCTTCCGCGAAGGCTTGATGGTCGCCATAGTTGCCGATGGTGAACTCTATCTGAAAGCCGATGCGCACAACCGCGATACCTACGAGTCGGCGGGATTCCAGCCCTTTCGATATCTGCGCAGCGGTAAGCCGGCTCAACTTGGTTTCTACTGCTTGACGGCCGATGTCATCGAATCTGACGAGCAGTTGGCCTCCTGGTTGGATCACGCTTGGGCAGCAGCAATCCGGGCATCTGACAAAAAGGGGAACTTGCGATGAAAACCATACTCTCATTGGCCGTTCTGATCATCCTGATTCCCGTGGGAGCTTGGGCAGACAAGCCTCGGGTGGTGGATGCCAGGGTTGAAAAAAGCAGTGTTGGATTCCATTTCTCAGTGACCTTGACGCACGCCGATCACGGCTGGGAGCACTACGCAGACCGCTGGCAGGTGCTCGACAGCACCGGCCGCGTACTGGGCGAGCGGGTGTTGCTTCATCCGCACGACGATGAGCAGCCGTTTACCCGGTCGTTACGCGACGTGAAGGTCCCGGAGGGAATCCGGATGGTTTACCTCCGTGCCCGTGATTCGGTTCATGGGTTCGGCGAACTATTTGGTCCGGTGCCATTGCCGGAGCGTTGAATACGGGAGAGACAATGAGTTGGAGCAAAGGTCTGGTATTGGTGGGCAGTCTGATGGTTGGCGCGGGCGCGTTGGCCGCTCTGCCCAACGTCGTGGAGGGGCGGGCGGTACCGAGTCTGGCACCCATGCTCGAGCAGGTGACACCGGGTGTGGTCAACATCTCCACCACGGCGTTTGTGCGGGAGCAGGAGAATCCGCTGCTCTCGGATCCGTTTTTCCGCCGCTTTTTCAATCTTCCGCCACGCCAGCAGCAGCGCCGGCGATCGGCACAAAGCCTGGGATCCGGCGTCATCGTCGATGCGAAGCAGGGCTACGTGCTGACCAACAATCACGTGATTGCCAAAGCTGACGAGATAACGGTCACCCTGCGCGACGGACGGAGTTTCAAGGCCACACTCATTGGCGCCGATCCCGAAGTGGATCTGGCCGTGGTCCAGATTCCAGCCGATGATCTGACCGCGGTTGCACTCTCGGAGAGCGACACGCTGCGGGTGGGTGATTTTGTCGTCGCCATCGGCAATCCCTTTGGTTTGGGCCAGACCGTCACCTCGGGCATTGTCAGCGCCCTGGGACGCTCGGGTCTCGGGATCGAGGGGTTCGAGGATTTCATCCAGACCGATGCCTCGATCAATCCGGGTAATTCCGGGGGTGCCCTGGTGGATCTCAATGGCAACTTGGTGGGAATCAATACGGCGATCCTCGGCCCGTCGGGCGGCAATGTCGGCATTGGATTTGCCATTCCGGTGGACATGGCGCGCCGGGTGATGGCCCAGCTTGTCGAGTATGGTGATGTCCAGCGCGGGTATTTCGGGCTGTCGGTACAGAATCTGGATCCGGATCTGGCGCGGGCATTTGGCCTGGAAGATGCCAGTGGGGCGGTGGTGACGGCGGTGGCTGACGGGTCTCCGGCGGCTGCAGCCGGACTGGCGATTGGTGATGTGGTGGTGGAGGTTAACGGGCGGCCGGTGCGGGACGGCGCGATGCTGCGTAATGAGTTTGGGCTGCTGCGCGTGGGCAGCCAGATTGATTTGACCGTGATCCGGGACAAGAAGCGGTTGCATCTGACGGCTACCGTGACACCGGCCAAGCCACAGGCTTTGCAACTCGGCAAACTGAAGCCGGCACTGGACGGTGCGCAGGCCGGTGAGCTCAATCCGAACCACCCGCTGGCCGGCAGGGTCAAGGGCGTACAGATAGTGGAAGTGGCGCCTGGCTCGGCGGCCTGGAATGCGGGACTGCGCAGTGACGACGTGATCATCTCCGTAGACCGAAAACCGGTGGATTCGCTCGGCGCCGTGGCCACCGCATTCAAGGCGAGTAAAGGGTCACTTCTGCTCAACGTCCTGCGCGGCAGCGGTGCCTTCTTTCTGGTCATTCGCTGAGCGCCCGTTAGGGACGGCTGGGGGCGGTTGCTACACTACGCGTTATGAAAGCGATCAGGCACGGATGGATTCTACTGCTCTGGATGGTGGCCGCCCCCGCGTGGGCGGCCCCAGCCGCTGAACTCTGGGAGAAGTGGGAATCCCATGCACCGGAGCCGGGCGTGGAGATTGACTACTCTGCCTGGCAGCTGTTTCTCGCCCGTTACGCGGCGACGGATGACTCAGGTATCAACCGGGTGGCCTACGCCGAGGTCAGCGAGGTGGATCGCGCCCTGCTCAAGGCGTTCCTCGATCGGATGACCGCCATGAATCCGGCTGCCCTAACCCGGCCCCAACAGTTTGCCTATTGGGTCAATCTCTACAATGCGCTGACCGTGGAGATTGTGCTGGATCACTATCCCGTCGATTCGATTCGCGACATCAACATCTCCCCGGGCCTGTTCAGCCGCGGCCCCTGGGGTAAAAAACTGGTCCGGGTGCACAACACCCATGTCAGCCTGGATGACATCGAGCACCGGATTCTGCGCCCCATCTGGCGCGACCCACGCATTCACTTCGTGGTCAACTGCGCCGCGGTGGGCTGTCCCAACCTGCCGTTGGTCCCCCTACGCCCCGGCCATCTGGAGTCGATGCTGGAGCGGGCCGCCGGCGACTACATCAACCACCCACGGGGTGTGACGGTCACTGAGGATGGTCTGTTGGTGTCCAGTCTCTTTGTCTGGTATGCCGATGACTTTGGAGGGCAGGAGGCCCGCGTGATCGACTACCTGCGCCGCTATGCCCGCCCTGAACTGCTTCAGCGGATCGATGAGAATCGCTCCATAGCTGACGATGCCTACGATTGGCGTTTGAACGATCAGCAGGCGTTGTGAGCCGCAGACTCCCTCTTGCGCACGCTCTCCCACTGTTGGTATTGCTGCTGGTTGGCTGTGCCTCTCATCCGCCACAGCCGCTGCAACGCACGCATTCGGTGCACCAGTTGGGTGGGCGCTATGCCATCGCGGGCAACGCTTACACCCGGCTGCAGCGTGCCTTTGCCCAATTGACACAGGTCGCCGGTCTGAGCGCCGAGTTGGAGATCGTACCGGACATGTCGCCCAACGCCCATTTCCGGATGCAGGGGGGGCGGGGGGTGGTAGCCATCCACCTGGGTATGATCGAGCTGATTGGTGATGCGGAGTCCGAGTATGCCTTTGTCTTTGGTCATGAATTTGCCCATTACCGGCTCAAGCACATCGCGCAACGCCAGGAGAACCGGGAGGAGAATTCATTCTGGTCCGATATTTTCGCCTCGATCCTGGGGGTGGTCGGCATTCCGTGGGGCAGCGTGGCAGTCGATGCGGGAGCCGGTCTCCAGCAGCTGAGCTTCAGCCGGGAGCAGGAGGTGGAGGCCGATCGCGAGGGGTTGTCGCTGATGCTCAAGGCCGGCTACCGGGCCACCGGTGCGCTCAGTTTTCAGGAAAAGATGGCGCAGTTCGGGGACGATGGACCGGAGTTTCTATCCACCCATCCTGGTGCGGCGGCAAGGCTGGAGTTGCTGCGGCATCGCATGGCGGGGAAGGGCGACGTTCAAACCCAATAAAAATCAATTTGTTGTACGCCAGGTGCGAATGGATCACGGGTTTTCCCGTGCCTGTCGATGCAGGGTTATGCACAGGGATTGCGCGTCGGGAAATGGGTGATCCATTTGGCCGTCCGCATCCCTTGGGCCAAAAAATTATCAAAAAAATACTTGTTAAAACAATTGGATACCTATCTGTTCAAAATTTAACCAATCTAACTGAAGCCTCACGGCCCGGGGGGCGGGCCTGAAAATCAAAATGCTATCAACAGAGTTATCCACAGATTCTGTGGATTGTTTTTGTTTTCGTTGAGACAACATACAGTTAACCATTCTTTATCAGCTTGCACTTCAAATTCGGGGGTTAACTGGTCTTTTCCAGTGTCGGGCATGACCTGGTTCGATCTTGTGCATTCGAACCTCTGCGGTGCGCCACAACGATTCACCAGCCGGTGATACCGGCGCAGTAAGGCACTAACATGGTGCGTTTGGGGCGTGCATGCGCAACCATGGTGCGTTGGCGGCGACCCAAAAAAGCAGGATGCCTTTGCAAATCAATGGGTTGTCAATGGCACGGATTCTGCTTTATGGCGCTCCAATTCAGCCTGAATGGGGAGCGAGATGGAAGCATTCAAATCCGGTACCGACGTTCTGTTTGTCCTGCTGGGCGCCATCATGGTGCTGGCCATGCACTCAGGATTCGCATTTCTGGAAGTCGGTACCGTCCGGCAAAAAAATCAGGTCAACGCCCTGGTCAAAATCATTACCGATTTTGCCGGGTCAACCATCGCTTATTTCTTTGTCGGGTATGGCATAGCCTACGGCGTGGACTTCTTCGCCGATGCCTCCACATTGGCCGACCGTAACGGCTATGAGCTGGTGAAGTTCTTCTTTCTGCTCACCTTTGCCGCGGCCATTCCGGCCATCGTTTCCGGAGGGATTGCAGAGCGTGCCCGCTTCTATCCCCAGTTTACGGCAACGGTATTGCTGGTCGCGTTTATCTATCCTTTTTTTGAAGGGATCACCTGGAACGGTAATTTTGGGTTTCAGGCGTGGCTGGAGGCCCAGTTTGGTGCCCAGTTCCATGATTTTGCCGGCTCGGTGGTGGTGCATGCTGTGGGCGGCTGGATCGGTCTCGCGGCGGTCCTGCTTTTGGGACCACGCATGGGGCGCTACGGCAAAGACGGCCAGGTCTCGGCGGCTCACCCACCGTCCAGTATCCCGTTCCTGGCCCTCGGGGCTTGGATCCTGACGGTCGGGTGGTTCGGGTTCAACGTCATGAGCGCCCAGGCTGTGGAAGGTATCTCCGGTCTGGTGGCGGTCAATTCTTTGATGGCCATGGTCGGCGGCATTCTGGCGGCCCTGTTCATGGGCAGGAACGACCCGGGTTTCGTACACAACGGTCCGCTGGCGGGTCTGGTGGCGGTCTGCGCCGGTTCCGACATGATGCACCCGCTTGGTGCGCTGGTGACCGGTGTGGTGGCGGGTGTCCTTTTTGTCTGGGCTTTCACTCAGGCACAGAATCGCTGGAAAATCGACGATGTACTCGGTGTCTGGCCGTTGCACGGACTCTGCGGCGCGTGGGGTGGCATCGCGGCAGGCATCTTCGGCTCCACGGCCCTGGGCGGTATGGGTGGCGTGAGTTTCGGTGCCCAGCTGGTCGGTACGCTGGTGGGTATCGCCATCGCCCTGGTCGGCGGCTTCATTGTGTACGGTGCCATCAAGCAGGTGGTGGGTTTGCGCCTCAGCCAGGAAGAGGAGTACCAGGGTGCGGACCTCAGTATTCACAAGATCGGGGCGACCCCGGATACCCAGCGGCTGGGTGGCTGACGCGTTTGTTTCACAAAAAAAGCGGCCTGCGGGCCGCTTTTTTTATCGCTTGCGGTAGCTGGCGCAGGCGCTGCCCGTCTCCCAGATGGTGACTTCCACTACCGGTAGCCCGGCCGACTCCGCCTGGTCGAAAATCAGGCGCGCAATATTCTCGGCCGTGGGGTTCAAGGGCATGACATAGACCCGCTCCCTGGCTTCGAGAAAGGAGGGGAGAAACGGATCGTTCTCGTGCAGCAGCATGGTGTGATCCAGTTCCCGGTCGATCCAGGCCTTCATGGTCGATTCCACGTCCGAGAAATCCATGACCATGCCTTCGTCGTTGAGTCCGGGTGTCTCCAGCGTGATGACCGCGCGTGCATTGTGTCCGTGCAGGTGGCGGCACTTCCCCTTGTGCTCCAGTAGGCGGTGACCATAGCAGAATGAGATCTCTTTGCTGACGCGATACATACAATGATCCGGAAGGTTGCCGCACGATTCAGGGGCGGCAATTACAGCATATCCGCAGAGTGCAACCAAGTTAGGCGGTGCGCCGGGGATCGTAGCCTGGTGGCAGCTTGCCGGCGATGGCGTAGGCAAACACCAGCACCTCCGCCACAGACCGGTAGAGGTTGGCCGGAATCTCGTCGCCCAGGGGCACCTGCGCGAGCGCTGCGGCCAGCGCGGGATTGTCGTAGAGGGGCACCCCATGTTCTTCGGCCAGCGCCACGATGCGTTCTGCAAGCACCCCCTCGCCCTTGGCGGTGATGGTGGGCGCCCCGAAACCGTCGTAGCGCAGTGCGACCGCTTTCCCGGGGGGAGTCTGTCGCCCGTCGTTCATGCGCGCTCGCTCAGCAGCGGTGGGGTGGGGTGCATCGGTCCGGGTGGGGATTCGCCGGGGAGACAGCGCAACTGTTCGCACTTCAGCCCGGCACGTCCAAAGGCGGCCGCCAACCGGGGGAGGTGGTTTTCGATTTGGGTGACCGTATCACCGTCCACCGCCCAGAAGGTGGTATTGACCCGATCGCCGCGCACGCTCACCCGCGCATGCACCTCACCCAACTCCGCCAGGTCCATGGCCAGCGTGAGATGGAACGTGGGGCCTTCGCTCCCGTTGGCTTTGTTTGGGTCGGGCTCCTGCTCGATGCGCATGGGAATGACCTCGACCTGAGCGCCGAGCTGAAGTGGTACTTCAAGGTGCCAGGTGGCCGGTTGACCGGGTTCCCGGGGCAGCGAGGCTGCCTGGTTGAGCTGGATGCGCGCCAACGCTCCTTCAGCCTGCTGTCGCACCGCCTCCAGGGCGGCCGCCGGCTCGCGTATCGCGGGTGCGGGTTCCGCGACTGGTTTATCCGCCCGCAACCGTCCCTGGGCAAACGGGGCGGGCAGGGGCGGGGGCAGCGGGGTTTTGATGGGGGGAGGAGCGGTGCCCTTGGCTGTCCCACCGGATTGCGGCGACTGGGGCGTGGCCGTTCTTACCAGACTGAGCAGACGGTTCTTGAGGTCGGCGCCAATTCGCTCGCTGGCGCGCTCGCTTTTGTCGGGGGACTTCGGTGCGGCGGCGACCGCGGCTTCCAGCCAGATGCCGCTGCGTTGGACCGCCTGCTGTACCTGCTGGGCCGGTGGGGATGCCGAATCCAGCCGGACAACGGACTGCTGCAGTGCCAGCAGCGCCGATTGCTGCGCGGGAGGCAGACGCAATTGGCCGAGTTGCGGTCCCAGATCGCGAATGGTCTGCAGCAGGTTGACGAGCGGCTGTTGGCGGGGCAGATCCGTCCGTACCTGTTCGGTGACTGCCGAAGGTGGCGTCGCTTGGGGTGGTGTGATTGGTTTCAGCACCGGCGCCTGCGGCGTCCCGGCCACTTCCAGTGTCAACTTCTGGCCGACCGCCAGGGGGCCGGTGGTGGTGACGGAAATCTGTCGGTTGCCGATGTTCAGGGTGGCCTGTTGCCGGTCGGTGACTGCAGTGACCACCGCTTCCAGAATGGTACCGGTACGCCAGGCGGCGTCGGGCACCGTACCAGGCGAAGGGAGTGCGGGAATGACAGGCAACAGTTGCATCGGGCCCCCGGACTGGCAGTCATGCCAGCGCGTGACATACTCAATGGATGTGCATCAAGCATAGTGGCAGACGGGACAGCTGTGAACGACAGGACTGAGAAGACAGCGCCGGAGTGGCATCTCAGGCTGGGAGAGCGGACCTATGGCCCCTTTCCACAGCGTCTTGTCAGCCGTTTTATCCTGCAGGGGCGAATCCTCGCCGGCGATGAACTGAGTCGCGATGGACGGGAATGGCAGCCGGCGCGTTCGCTGCGGGCGCTCTTTCCCGAGGAGATGGCGCGGCTCAATCCAAAACACGCCGCCCAGATCCTGGGCCAGGCGGCCGCCGGTGGAGCCGATCCACCGCCCGTACGCCATCGTGTGGAGGGTGACGCTGCCGGCAATCCGTCGGGCGCCACCCAATCTCCGGGGGCGTTCCGCCACTACGCGCCGCGTACCGCCGTCGCCCTGGTGGTGTTGGGTGCACTGGTGGCTGCCGTGGCCTATCTGGGCACCGAACGCCGTGACGATCAACCCGACTGCAGCGCGCCGGCAGCCCCGGGGGTCAATTGGCGCAATTGCCGCAAGGTCGCCCTCACTCTGCGGGGCACATCACTGACCGAAGCCAATCTGCAGAACGGCCGATTCCCGCAGGGGGATTTCAGAAGTGCCGATCTGAACCGTGCCAATCTGGGGTTCGCCGATCTGAGTGGGGTGCGCCTGGAGCGCGCCAGTCTGAAAGGTGCCAATCTGAAAGGTGCCAACCTGCGCGAATCTGACCTGGCGGAAGCCGACCTGACAGGTGCCGACCTCTCCTACGCCGATCTGAGCGGTGCGCGGGTGGCGGGCGTCAACTGGACCCAGGTGAATCTGTCGAAAACCATCTGGACCGACGGCACGGTCTGCCCGGAAGGAGCTGTGGGAACCTGTCGCTAGGGCACCTGAGCGCACACTGCGGGTAACAATCCCCGACTCAGGCGGGACCGCGCTCGGCAAACGATTCCGTTTGGTAGCGCTCGAAGTGCAGCGTGTCGGACCAGTAGTCGGCAGGCAATCCGGCCTTCTGTTTCAGTTCAGCCACAAAACTGGCCGCATCGGGCAGTGTCTCCCATACCGCGGGCAGAAATGTGCTGCGCAGTTGCCCCTCATGCAGGACCAGCCCATCCACCCCGGGCCGCAGTTGTGCCAGGAGATCCGCTTCCGAGGTGACGGGCAGGGGTTGCGGTGGCGACAGCACGGAAATGGACAGCGCCACGGTCCCGAGTTCCGCCTCGCGCAGGGGGAGAAACCGGCGGTCACGAAGGGCGGCGGCAAAGGCGTTCTCCGCGGCGTCGACTGCCAGGGGTCTGTGCGCCATAAGCGAGCCGACGCATCCGCGCAGCTGACCGTTCAGTTTGAGGGTGACGAAACAGGCACCGGGCGCCTGCAGCGAAGCCGGCAGAATTTCCACCCGTGGTTCTCCGGGTGCTCCGGTCGCCAGACCGGCACGAATGCTCTGCCGTGCGATGGCGAGCAGGCGCTCGCGGTCGGCAACGCTCAAGTGGCCGGAATCAATGGAAGGCATAGGCGGCATACCCGACCACCCGCTGGCGGTCTCCGGCCGTATCACCGGA